>NZ_JBSFKQ010000053.1:0-54123 GCF_053598615.1 Kitasatospora sp. NPDC001095
CCTGGTCCCGTAGCGCGTTCTCGCCCTTCGCGGACAACACCCAGGACGTGGGGCCGGCCGTGTCCGGGACGGGCCGCGCCTCCTGCCCCGGAGCCTCCTCCAGAACGACGTGGCAGTTCGTCCCGCCCATGCCGAACGAGGAGACGCCCGCGATCAGCGGGCGGTCCGGGTGCGGCCAGGGGCCCAGCTCCGTCTGCACCCGGAGGTTGAGGTCGGCCAGCGGGATCCGGGGGTTGGGCGAGACGTAGTTGAGGCTCGGGGGGAGCAAGCGGTGGCTGATGCTGAGTGCCACCTTCAGCAGGCCCACGATGCCTGCGGCACCCTCCAGGTGACCGACGTTCGTCTTGGCCGAGCCCACGGCCAGGGGGAACTCCGCGTCGCGCTCGCCCCTGAGCGCCGCGCCGAGCGCCGCGGCCTCGACGGGGTCGCCCACCGGCGTGCCCGTGCCGTGGAGCTCGACGTACTGCAACTCCCCGGCGGAGACCCCGGCGTTCCGCCGCGCCAGGCGCAGCACCTCCTCCTGGGCGCTCGCGCTGGGAACCGTCAGACCGTCCGTGGAGCCGTCGTTGTTGACGGCGCTGCCGCGGATCACGCAGTACACCCGGTCGCCGTCGCGCAGCGCGTCCGCCAGGGGCTTGAGGACGACCAGACCGCCGCCCTCGCCCCGGGCGTAGCCGTTCGCGCGCGCGTCGAAGGTGTAGCAGCGGCCGTCCGGCGACAGGCCGCCGAACTTCGCGGCGCTCACCGTGCTCTCGGGAACGAGGATGAGGCTGACACCGCCCGCGAGCGCCACCGTGGACTCGCCACGCCGCAGGCTCTCGCACGCCATGTGCACGGCCACCAGGGACGAGGACTGGACGGTGTCCACGACGACGCTCGGCCCGTGCAGCCCGAGGGCGTATGAGACGCGGTTGGCGATGATGCCGCGCTGCAGCCCGGTGAGGGTGTGTCGGCCGATGGCCCCGGCCCCGCCGTTGCGCAGCAGAGAGGCGTAGTCGTCGCCGATCGCGCCGATGAAAACACCCGTGCGCGTGTCCCGGATCGCCGAGGGCACCACCCCGGCGTCCTCCAGCGCCTCCCAGCTCAGCTCCAGCATGAGCCGCTGCTGCGGGTCCATGGCCGCGGCCTCGCGTGGGGAGATCCCGAAGAACGCGGCATCGAACCGGTCCACGTGGTCGAGGTAGCCGCCACGGCGCGTGAGTGCCTTGCCCGGCGCGGCGGGGTCGGGGTCATACCACGCCTCGGCATCCCACCGGTCCCGCGGAGTCTCGCCGACCGCGTCCACCCCGTCACGGAGATTGCGCCAGAAGACCTCGGGGCGAGGTGCCTGGGGAAGTCGGCAGGAGAGTCCTACGACGGCAATGGGAACGTCCTGGCCGGCGGGTACGCCAGAGGCAGCGAGGACGGTCTGACTCACGATGGGCTCCATACTCCCATCCTGCGAACGGCTCTTACGCGGCCCTAACTAGTGCCTTACCGGGGCGTGCGGCGCGCCTCGTGCGGGGTCGTGCCTGATTCCCGATCCGACAGCGGGGCAGCGAGGCACACGGCGGACCCACATCCTGTGAGTCGGTGGTCAGAAGCCTGGATCGAACTGCCGAGGACGGTTTCGGCCACGCCGGGCGCGGATGGCGGGCTAGGCATTCTTGTCATGATTGCGTCGCACGCGCTTGCATGTCCGCATGGCCCGACGCGACCTCGTCCTCCTGACCGATCACAGTTCGACCGAAGGCAGCCGGAAGGTGCTCGCCGCCGCCGCGCGGACGCTGACCGGCCGGGAGCCCGTACACCTGGACGCCCGGCACTTCATGACCGGCGGCAGCGGCCTGGTCGAGGCCGACGACGAGGGCGGGTTCCGGCTGGAGGCGGGCGGTCGGAGGGTGTCCGCCGACACGGTGATCGTGTACGAGATCCCGCCGCACCGGCGGCGCGCGTTCGAGGACTGCCAGCGGCGGCTGCGTGGATTCGGCGCCCGGTCGCTCGGTGTCGACGCCGAGGCGTGGCGGGTGGCCACCGAGAAGGACCTCACCGTCGCCCGCTTCCTCCGGGACGGCGTGCCGCACATGCCCAGCATCGCGCTCTCCAAGCCGAGTCCGGAGGCCGTCGCCGAGGCCTTCGCGGAGCTCGGCGGCGACGTCTGGGCCCGGCCCTGTGTCGGCATGGGCGGGGACGACGTCTTCCACGTCACCACCCGTGCCCAGCTCGACGCCGCCGCGCGGCACTACGCGCGGGCGGGAGCGGACTGGCTGATCGCCCGCGATGCCCGCAACGTCCTCCCGGACGGGAGCCGCCACCAGTACCGGGTGGTGGTGCTGCACGGGCGGGTGGTCCGGGTGGTCGAGCACGTTCAGGCGGACCCGGACGCGCCCTGCAACGAGAGCCGGGGCGCCGTCTCCACCCTGCTCGACTACGGCGACCTGCCCGACGGGCTGGCGGAGGCGGCCGTCGCGGCGGCCGCCTCCCTGGGCCTGGACCTCGCCGGGGTGGACCTCGCCGCCGAGAGCGGCGGCGTGGTCTTCGAGGTCAACGTCCACCCCGCGTTCGGCCGACGCGGCCTGGAACAGGTGGCGCTGCCGTACGTCGCGGCGCACCTCGGGGAGTAGCACCCGCGTGCCCGAGGCGCCGGGCTGAGGCTCTCGGGCCCACGGCTCGTGATCTGCTCGGGCCCACGGTCCGCGGCCCCATCGGGTCACTGCCCCCCGGGTCAATGCCTCCTCGGGTTCAATGCCGCCTCGCCTGCTCAGGCCCGCAGGATCGCCGCGAGCACGGGCGGCCGGAACAGCAGTGACGGCGGCGCCACCAGCGACATCACCTCGTGGAACGCCGAAGTGACGGACGGGTCCCGGGTGCTGGCGGCCAGGACCTTGTCGAAGAACCGGTGCTGGAGCCCGACCAGGCTGCCGGAGGGCGCGCCGGTGGTGGCGCGGAAGCGGGCGTCCTCGGCGCAGGAGATCATCCACGGGATCTTGGACGCCGCGGCGACGGCGTGCCGCGCGGCCCGGGCGGTGGCGCGCCCGATCCCGCCGTGCCGCTTCGCGGTGCGGCGCAGCTCCCGGGCGCAGAACAGGGCGACGGTGACGCCCTGCCCGTACACCGGGTTGAAGGTGCTCGCGGCGTCGCCGACCACCACCAGCCCGTCCGGGGAGCTGCGCTCGTAGTGCCGGCGCACGCCCGGCCCGGGGTGGAAGCCGCGTATCCCGCCTGCCGGTTCGGCGTCCCGCAGCAGCTCGTGCAGGAGCGGGTCGCGCAGCAGGCCCAGGTGCTCGGTGAACCCCTCCTCGCCGGGCCCCGGTTCGGCGCCGCGCATCCCGGCGAGGCTGACGATCCAGCGGTCGCCCTCGACCGGCAGCAGCACGCCCATGCGCGGCTCGTCCGGCGCCTTGGTCTGGAGGTAGGCCGCCCGGCCCGGCCCGAGCTCGGACCCGGTGGGGCGGTGGAAGATCCGGGAGGCGTACGCGACGCCCGCGTCCACCCGCTCCTCGGGTACCGGCGGGCAGCCCAGCTCGGCGAGCCACTTCGGCACCGAGGTCGAACGGCCCGCCGCGTCCACCACCAACTCGGCGGGGATCTCCCGGATTTCTCCGCGTTCGGAGCTGCGCGCCGAGCCGTTCTCCGAGTCGCGCGCCGAGCCGTTCCCCGAGTCGTGCGCGGAGCCGTCCCCGGACCGCTCCGAGTCGTGCGCCGACCCGCGCGAGCGGACCTTCACCCCGGTCACCACGCCCGCCGAGCCGAGCAGCCCGACCACGTCCGTCCCCTCCAGGACCTCGATCGCGGGGTGGGCGCGGATCCGGTCCAGCACCAGCTTGTCCAGCAGCGGCCGGGTGCAGGAGAGGAAGCTCACCTGTGCCGGGTACTCGGCCAGCCACCCCGCGGCGCACAGCCACTGGACGTCCGAGGCGGCCACCCGCTGGGCTCCCGCGGCCGTCAGCTCCTGCCGGATGCCGGGCATCATCTCCTCCAGCAGCCGGTGCCCGGCCTCCAGCACCAGGTGGGCGTGTCGGCCCTGCGGCACCCCGGCCCGGAACTCCGCCCCTGCCGGGTACCGGTCCCGCTCCACCACGACGATCCGCTCGGCGAACCCGCGCAGCGCCCACGCGGCCGCCAGTCCCGCGAGCCCGCCGCCCATCACCACTGCCGTTCCCCGCCCCGGGGCCCTCTCCGAAGAAGTCATGGCACGTAGCGTAGTGGCGCCGTCTCCTCCCCGTGATCACTTCGCTCCGGACGAACGCGCTTGCCCGCCAGGGCCGTTGAGGCAGCGTGAGGAACGAGTCCGGACGATCCGTGGTGCGCGGGCGTGAGCGGTGGGCGTGGTGGGAGCAGTCCGCGGCAGGGCCCCGGTCGGAGCCCGGGGCGTGCGGGTACTAGACTCGGCGGGGTTGTGCTGGCACCCCTCCCGGTGCGCAGGCGCGCGGAGGCGAGGAGGTGAGAGCCGTGGAGTGCAGTAGTACGGGTCGAAGTCGGCCCCGCCCCCGGTTGTCCCGCACCACTCGCGGCCCCCGGCACACCTCCTCCCGTACGGCTCCCGCGCGGCGCTGACCTCGTCCTCCCGACGAGGCGCCGCCGGTCGCGCCGTGCGCGTGGCGGCCGGCCGGGCGCCTCCGGTCCGCCGTGTTCCCGTACGGCGGCCGGGCATCCACCGTGGAGGTTCCCGCCATGTCCGACTGGCGTGTGCGCGCCGTGCGCGCGAGCAAGCGTCCGTTCTCCCGTTCCGTCGTCCGGTCCACGGACACCCAGCCGGCGCCCGAGCACTCGATGGACCCGCGCCCCGACCAGCCCGTCGAACCGGTGACGCTGGAACGTTCCGTCGTGGACGCGGCGGTCTATCGGGACGGCCGCCGGACGGAGGCGCCCGCCGACCTCGCCGACATCTACCGCGAGCTGCCCGGCCGGCCCGGCACCATGGCCTGGATCGGCCTGTTCCGCCCCGCCGAGGCGCAGCTGCTGGAGGCCGCCGACCGGTTCAACCTGCACGAGCTGGCCGTCGAGGACGCCATCGTCGCCCACCAGCGGCCGAAGCTGGAGCGCTACGGCGACACCCTGTTCGTGGTGCTGCGCGCCGCCCGCTACCTGGACGAGGCGGAGGAGGTCGACTTCGGCGAGATCCACCTCTTCGTCGGCCCCGACTTCGTGCTCACCGTCCGCCACTCCCAGGCCCCGGACCTCTCGGCGGTGCGCCGCCGCCTGGAGGAGGACCCGGAGCTGCTGGCACTCGGCCCGGAGGCGGTGCTGTACGCGGTGCTGGACGCCGTGGTGGACGGCTACGCGCCGGTGATCGCCGGCCTCCAGCACGACATCGACGAGATCGAGACCGAGGTGTTCGGCGGCGACCCGCAGGTCTCCCGCCGCATCTACGAGCTGTCCCGCGAGGTGATCGAGTTCCAGCGGGCCACCCGTCCGCTGCTGGAGATCATGAAGAGCCTGGAGGCGGGCTTCGGCAAGTACGGCACCGACGACGACCTCCAGCGCTACCTGCGCGACGTGGCCGACCACGCCACCTACGCCGCCGAGCGGGTGGACGGCTTCCGGCAGATGCTCCAGAACATCCTGACCGTCAACGCGACGCTGGTCTCGCAGCGGCAGAACGAGGAGATGAAGCAGCTCGCCGAGGCGGGGCACGCGCAGAACGACGAGATCAAGAAGATCTCCTCCTGGGCGGCCATCCTCTTCGCGCCGACCTTGATCGGAACGGTCTACGGGATGAACTTCGAGACGATGCCGGAGCTCAAGTGGGTCTTCGGCTACCCGTTCGCGATCGGGCTGATGGCGCTGGTGTGCACCGGGTTGTACCTGGTGTTCAAGAAGCGGGACTGGCTGTAGGTCCGAGGGGAGCGAGGCCGGAGCCTTCCGCCGGCTCCTCGGCACGGCCTGGCGGCCGGCTCCTCGGCACGCCCTGACCTCCGAACGCCCTAGCCGGGCAGCAGCCGCTCGTACTCGGCCGCCGGGTCCGTCTGGCGCCGGTACTCGAGGTGAAGCCGGACGGCGCCGTCCGCTCCGGCCAGGTGCTCGAGCGGGCCCCGGCCGGCCGGGAGCGGGCGGGACTGCGGCCACTGCTGGGCGAGGACGGCGAGCGCGCTGCCGTCCGCGCCGCGCACCACCCAGGTGGCTCGGCCGCCGCCGATCAGCGGGAGCCGGGGACTGGGGAGTCCGAGGGCGGCGAGTGCCGCGGGGGCGTCCAGGCCGTCGGGGAGCGTGACGGCCTCGGCGTGCGGGGCGTCGGCGTCGTCGCCGGCCGAGACGCTGTCCCGGGTGAGGAGGATGCGCATGACGGGAGGATAGGCGGGACCGGCGGGGGTGACCCGCAGGGGTGGCGGCCGAGACCTCACCCGTGTGCCGGATTGACAACCGGCCTTGCTGTGCTGGCAAATGGCAGGCATGGCCGACGAAGAGCTCGAGAACGTCCTCACCACGGTGGGCCCGCGGCTGCGGGCGCTGCGCCGGGAGCGCGGCACCACCCTCGCCAAACTGGCGGCCACCACCGGCATCTCGCTCAGCACGCTGTCCCGGCTGGAGTCAGGGCAGCGCAAGCCGACGCTGGAGCTGCTGCTGCCGCTGGCCCGGGAGTACCGGGTGCCGCTGGACGAACTGGTCGGCGCCCCGGCCACCGGGGACCCGAGGATCCACCCGCGCCCGGTGACCAGGAACGGCCAGACCATCGTCCCACTCACCCGTCACCTGGGCGGGCTGCACGCCTACAAGCACATCGTGCCACCGGGCAGGAACGCCGGGCCCGAGCTGGAGCTGAAGGTCCACGAGGGGTACGAGTGGCTGTACGTGCTGTCCGGACGGCTGCGGCTGGTGCTCGGCACCCACGACCTGGTGCTGACGGCCGGTGAGGCCGCCGAGTTCGACACGCGCACCCCGCACGCCTTCGGCAACGCGGGCCCGCAGCCGGTGGAGTTCCTCAGCCTGTTCGGTCCGCAGGGCGAGCGCATCCACGTCAGGGCGCGCCCGGGAACCTCTGTTCGGTAGGTTCGTTCCTGACAGGGGGTCTTCCTACCGGCTCCCGCCAGGCCGCGGGAGGGGCCGAGGAAATGAGTGTGCAGCGGAGCGCGGAGTCCGGTGAGAGCGGCGGCGGAGCCGGGGAACGCGAGGAGGCCCGGGACGGCCGGGCGCGGGCGGGTACGGGCACCACGGTGGCGGAGGGCGCGGACGTGGACGCCGGCGGGGCGGGGAAGGTGCCCGGGACGCCCGACGGGGAGGTCGAGGAGAAGGCCGAACGCCCCCGGAAGAAGCGGCCGTTCTGGCAGGAGCTGCCGATCCTGCTGGTGATCGCGCTGCTGCTCTCGCTCGGCATCAAGACCTTCTTCGTCCAGGCCTTCTCCATCCCCTCCGGGTCGATGGAACAGACCCTCGCGATCGGCGACCGGGTCCTGGTCGACAAGTTCACCCCGTGGTTCGGCGCCAAGCCCGAGCGCGGCGAGGTGGTGGTGTTCCGCGATCCGGGCGGCTGGCTGGAGGGCGCGCCGACCACCTCCGGCGACTCCGTGACGGGCACCGTCCAGAAGGTGCTGAGCACCGTCGGCCTGATGCCCTCGGCGGACGAGAAGGACCTGATCAAGCGGGTGATCGCGGTCGGCGGGGACACCGTCGACTGCGAGGCCGGCGCGCCGCTGAAGGTCAACGGCGTCGCGCTGGACGAGCCGTACCTGTTCCCCGGCTCGACGCCCTGCGACGACGATCCGGTCGGCACCGTCACCGTGCCCAAGGGCAAGCTGTGGGTGATGGGCGACCACCGCAACAACTCGCGCGACTCCCGCTGGCACCACAACCAGACCGGCGACGGCTTCGTGCCGGTGGACAACGTGGTCGGCCGGGCCTTCGTGGTCGCCTGGCCGCTGTCCGACTGGTCGACCCTGCCGGTCCCGGACACCTTCGACAAGGTGCCGGCCGGGGCGGCGGGCGCGGCCGGTGCGCCGTTCGAGGAGCCGCCGGCGCCGGAGGTCGCCGCGCTGGCCGGGATCGTGCCGCTCGCCCTGTGGCGACGGCGGTCCTCGCGCAAGGAGCGCTGAGGCCGGCCCACCCCGGCCCGGCCCACCCCGGCCCAGGCCCACCGCACCCCGGCGCTCAGCCGACGGGCCACGGGTCGATCGTCTTCGACGGAACTCCTCCCGCCGATCTCTACACGCCTGTAGAGTTCAGGAGGTGAGCTGCACCCCCGGCCGCCGGCCGCCCCGAGCGGGCGTCCGGCCGCCGGGGCCGGGTCGGGAGGCGGAGCCGTGATGGAGAGTCAGTGCAGTCCCGAGGGTGCCGAGAGCGCCGGGGGCCCGGCGGAAGCGGAGCCCGAGGACCGGGACGTCCGGTGGGTCTACCAGCCGGTCGAGGTGGACCTCGGGGACGGCGCCTGGGCGCTCGGCCGGATCAGCGCGTGGTGGCAGGACGCGGCCGGGCAGCGCTGGTGCCGGCTGCGGATCGGCCGCAGCGGACAGCCTGCGCTCTGGCAGCGCTTCGACCCGGTGCGGGTGCTGCTGCTGCCGGTCTCCGGGCTCTGAGCAGGCGGGACGCCAGTTCCTGGCGGAACCGTTCGGTGAGCCCATATCGTCCCTGGGAGCGACCGCTGACAGGCCACTGAGCGACCGGGGACGACGTGACTTCGGAGATCTACTTCAGCAACAACTACCGCGACCTGTGCGAGCAGCACGGCACCGGCGCGGGCTTCCAGTTCGAGTTCTACTGCTACCGCTGCTCGGACACCTGGCGCTCGACGTTCGAGCCGTTCCGGACCGGTCAGGTGGCCGGCTGGATAGGCAAGGGCGTCAGTGCGGCCTGGAACCTCATCGGCGGCAACGCCAACACCATCAGCAACGCCGCCGACGGGCTGGCCGGCCAGACCTGGGGCACCTCGCGGGACGCCGCCTTCCAGCGGTCCATCGCCAACGCCCAGTCCCACTTCAACCGTTGTGCCCGGTGCACCCACTACGTCTGCGGGCGCTGCTTCAACCCGGCCCAGGGCCTGTGCCACAACTGCGCCCCGGACACCGCCGCCGAGGCGGTGGCGGCGCAGCACCGCGGCCTCAACGACACGGTCAGCGAGCGGGCGTACCAGTCCGGGCAGCAGTCCGGGGCCGGGTTCGACGTGAACGCGCCGCGCCAGCTGGTCTGCCCGCAGTGCCACACCGAGACCCACGGCACACCGTTCTGTCCGGGCTGCGGCTTCCGGCTGGCACAGCCCGTCCAGTGTGCGAGCTGCAACCAGAACGTCCCGGACGGCGCCGCGTTCTGCCCGTCCTGCGGGACGAGGCGCTGACACCCCCTCGGATGGAACCACGGCCCCTCGGACGAGCCGCGGCTGGGCGCCCCACCGCGGTTCGTCCGAGGCGCGGCCGGGCTCAGCCGTACGAGAGGTTGGCGCAGGGGTCGTCGTCGGCCGAGCGGGCGGCGCCGCTGACGCTGGTGGGCAGCGGGGCCGGGGCGGTGGTCGTGCCGCCGGGGGCCGGCGCGGTGGTGCTCGCCGGGTTGGCGGCGGCGAAGTCGTGGCCGAGGACGACGCTGACGCCCCGGCCGCCGGGCTGCACGGTGGCGCCGGGGAAGAGCTTGGCGACCGCCTCGGCCGCGGTGCGCTCGCCGGTGCCGTACTCGACGACGGTGGTGCTGCGCGGCTTGCCGACCGCGTTGCCGACGCCGGTGACGGTGTAGCCGGCGCCCTTGACGGTCTCCGCGGCCCGGCCGCCGAGCCCGGTCTCACCGGTGCCGTTGAGCACGGACACCTTCACCTCGGCCGCCTTGGCGTCCGAGGCGGGGGTCGGGGCGGAAGCCGGGGCCGGCGCGGCGGGGGCGGTGGTGACGGCGGCGGCAGGGCCCGGGTCGGCCGGGGCGCTCGCGTCCTGCCCGTCGATGGTGCGGTCGGCCTTGAGCGCGGCCCACAGCTGGTCCACGTCGGGGTGTACGAGGGCGACCCGCGGGCCCTCGTAACGCCAGGGCACGGTCAGGAACTTGATGTCGTGCAGGTCGACGTCCTTGAGCTCCATGGCGAAGGAGAGCAGCTTCGCGGCCGAGCCGAGGCCGGGGTCGACGGTCAGCGACCTGGTGGCCGCGTCGGCGAGCGGTAGCAGCGTGGTCGGGTCCATGCCGCGGGACTTGACCTCCTTGATGAGGGAGGAGAGGAACGCCTGCTGGCGCTTGGTGCGGCCGATGTCGGAGCCGTCGCCGATGCCGTGCCGCACCCGGACGTAGTCCAGCGCGGCCTGTCCCTCGACCTTCTGCTTGCCCTTGGGGAAGATCAGCTTGCCCTTGTGGCCCAGGTTGGGGTTGAGGTCCCCCTCGTGGATGTCGGTCGGCAGGCAGACCTCGACGCCGCCGACCGCCTTGGTCATCGACGCGAAGCCGTTGAAGTCCACCACGACGGTGTGGTCGACGCGCAGGTTGGTCAGCTTCTCGACGGCGTTCTGGGTGCAGGCCGGGTTGCCCTGATCGCTGTCGCCGACCGAGAAGGCGCTGTTGAACATCACGTTGGTCTGCTCCTTGGTCCACTTGCCGTTGGGGAGCTTGCACGGCGGGACGGTGACCAGGGAGTCGCGGGGGATGGAGATGCCGACGGCGTGCTTGTGGTCGGCGTAGACGTGCAGCAGGATCGCGGTGTCCGAGCGGGCGCCGCCGTCCCCGCCGCCGCCCAGGTCGCTGTTGCCGTTGCCGCGGCTGTCCGAGCCGATCAGCAGCACGTTGACCGGGGTGCGGCCCTGGGCGTCCGGGGCCGCGGCCTCCGGGCGGTCCTTGCTGAGGGCGTCGCCGTCGAAGGTGTTGATGTTGCTGTTCAGCCGGTAGTAGAGGGCGCCGCCGCCGAGGACGGCGAGGGCGGTGCAGCCGGCGGTCGCCCAGAGCACCTTCTCCTTGGTGCTGCGCTTGGGCTTCTTCCGGGCGCGGCCCGCCGCTCGGCCGTCCGGTATGTTCGCGCCGTCCGGTATGTTCGCGCCGTCCGGGTTCCGGCCGCCCGTCGGGTCGCCTCCCCGGCCGTTCCGCTGGTCGTCCCTCCGGGCGGCCGCCCGGCGCCCGGCTGCCCGGTGCGGCGAATTCTCGGCTTCGGGGGAACCCTTGCGGCCAGACACGTCGTCATCCTCCACAGTTGCCACGCAAGCCCCCGTCGAAGCGGCGGGTTCGCGTGGCCCGGGGCCGGAGCCGATCCGGGCGCCGCCCGTCGCTAAACTTTTACACCGCTGTAGAACTTCAGTGGAGCATACTAGGCGCGGATGGGAAAACCAGCTGGTCAGACCATGAGAAATTGGTCAGACCAGGTGATACGCGCTGCTCCGGACTCTCAAGAGGAGCACGATGACTGATCGGATCGCACGTTCGGTAGCCGGCGCCCTGGTGGCCCTGCTGGCCGCCGTCGGCCTCACCGCCGCGGCATCGGGTGCGGCGGCCGTGGCCGCGCCCCGCACCGTCGCGGCCGCCGCCGCGAACCCGGGGGCCAGCGTGGGGGCCGCTGCCGCTGCCACCGGTTCGGAAGTCCGTACCGAGGCGCGCGCCGCCTCCGCCGATGTTGCGCACCTGGCCAAGGACGAGAAGAAGAAAAAGGGCTTCTTCGCCAAGCTGGGCAAGTTCCTGCTGGTCGTGGTCATCCTGATCATCCTGTTCGTGGTGCTGCTCATCGTCGGGATCGTCTACGCCGTCAAGCGGATCTTCAGCCGCCGCAAGTAGCCGCCGAGGGCCGTCCACAAGCGAGGGTCATCCGCAGCCGTGGGCCGTCCGCAGCCGAGGACCGTCCGTGGCCGTGACCCGGGCGTCGCCGCCGCCTCCGGGCGGTGGAGCCGGAACGACCGCCCGGGGCGGGCCACTTGGCGGTGATTGGCCCTGGCCCGGGTGCCGGGACCGCCGGAGGATGACCGCCATGAGCGACTTCCACTCCCACAAGGCCCCCGGCTCCCACGACGTTTCCGATGTTTCCGACATCTCCGACGTCTCCGAGGCGTACGAGGCACCCCGCGCGTACGAAGCCCCCGACGAGCTGCGCCCCGAGAGCCGGGTCGTCCACCCGCCGCTCGCCGAGGCCGCCGGCAGCCGTCCGCTCGGCGTCCCGCTGCACCAGGGCCACCTGTTCGCCTTCGACACCGGCGACGCGCTCGCCGAGGCCCACGGAGGACCGGACGGCGCCTTCTTCTACAACCGCTTCGGCAACCCCACCGTCCGCTCGCTGGAGCAGGCCGTCGCCGGACTGGAGGGCGGCACCGGCGCCCTCGCCACCGCCTCCGGCATGGGCGCGATCACCACCGTTCTGCTCGCCCTGCTGCGCGCCGGAGACCACGTGGTCGCCCAGCGCAACCTGTACGGCGGCACCATCGGCGCGCTGACCGACCTCACCGAGCGCTGGGGTGTCGAGGTCAGCTACGTGAGCGGCGACGACCCCGCCGGGGTGGCGGCCGCGGTGCGGCCCCGCACCCGGGTGCTGCTCCTGGAGACCGTCTCCAATCCCACCACCAGGGTCACCGACCTGCCCGGGCTGATCGCCGTCGCCGGGCGGGCCGGGGTGGTGAGCGTGGTGGACAACACCTTCGCGACGCCGCTGCTGTGCCGGCCGGTCGAGCACGGCGCGGACATCGTGATCCACTCCGTGACCAAGTACCTCGGCGGGCACTCCGACGTCCTCGGCGGGGTCGCCGTCTTCGCCGACCCGGAGCTGCACCGGCGGGTCTGGCGGCGCTCGCTCGAACTCGGCGCCAGCGCCGACCCGTTCGCCGCCTGGCTGACCCTGCGCGGCATGCAGACCCTCGCCCTGCGGGTCCGCCGCCACTGCGAGACCGCGCTCGACCTGGCCGGCCGGCTCGCCGCCCACCCCGCCGTCACCGCCGTCCACTACCCGGGCCTGCCCACCCACCCCGACCACGAACTCGCCCGCCGCCTGCTGCCCGACGGCCACGGCGGCGTCCTGGCCTTCGACCTGGCCGGCGGCCGCGAAGCTGCCGCGACGTTCACCGAGTCCGTCCGGCTCGCCTCGCTGGCCCCCTCCCTGGGCGACGTGCACACCCTGGTGCTGCACCCGGCCAGCACCTCCCACCGGCAGTTGTCGGACCCGGAGTTGGCGGCGGCGGGCATCGGTCCCGGAACCGTGCGGGTGTCGGTGGGCATCGAGCACCCGGAGGACATCTGGGCGGACGTGCGGCGGGCGCTGGCGAAGGTGTGAGCCCAGGAGGCCGTCGGGGTGGGGGTCCGCCCTGAACAGTCTCGGTCGGTTCAAGCTCGGTCGGCACAAGGACGGTCGGCGCAAGGAAGGTCGGAGCGAGGACGGTCGGAGCGAGGACGGGCGAGCGGCCCCGGGTCCGGAAACCGGCGGGCCGTCAGCGCTGTCGGGTACGGGCCACCAGGAGGGCGATGTCGTCCTCGGCGGTCGGGGCCGGGGGCGGGGCGAGGGCGTGGAGGACGGCGTCGAGCAGGTCGTCGAGGTCTCCGGCGGCGGGCAGGCGCAGGGCCGCGAGCCGTTCCAGGGAGACGTCGATGTCCTCGCCCCAGCGCTCGACCAGACCGTCGGTGTAGAGGAGCAGGGTCTGGTCCGGCAGGAGCGGGTGGGTGGTCTGCTCGTAGCCGCCGAGGCCGGTGCCCAGCGGCGGGCCGGCGGGGATGCGCAGCAGCTCGGTCGGATGGCCGGGGGCGATCAGGGCGGGCGGCAGGTGGCCCGCGCTGGAGAGGGTCCAGCGGCCGCGGCCCGGGTCGGCGAGGGCCAGCAGGCAGGTCGCCGAGCAGGGCGGCCTCGTCCGGGGTGAAGGCAGGGCCGGCGGTGGTGCGGCCGAGGGTGAGCAGCCCGATCAGCCGGCCCCGGGCGGCCAGCGGCAGGACCAGCAGTGAGGCCGTCCCGGCCGGGCAGGCGTCCTCGGGCCCGGGTTCGGTCAGCACGGCGACGCCGCCGGCCAGGCTGCGGGCGGCGGCCGAACCCTCCCGGTGGCGGATCGATTCGCCCGGCCTGGGCAGTTCGGAGAGGCCGGCGGCCAGCGCGGGTACGGCCCGGGCGCCGGCCCGGTGCAGCCGCTGGGACGCGCCGTGGCCGCCCCGGGCGGGTTCGGCCGCGGGCGGCAGCACGTCCACGACGGCGAGTTCGGCGAGCCCGGGCACGGCGAAGACGGCGAGCTCGGTGCCGGTGGTCCCGACGTCGAGGGTGGTGCCGATCCGTTCGGTGGCGGCGTCCAGGAGGGCGAGTCGGGCCCGGGCCTGTTCCAGCTCGCGCAACTGGTCGCGGGCCGGGTCGGGGTCGTCCAGCACGACGACGATCACACCGGTGGTCCGCCCGGACTTCCGCAGGGCCCGGTAGCGCGCCCGCAGGCCGGGCGGCACGGGGGCGCCGGCGCCGTCCGGGCCCCCGGTGGCGTGTTCGCGGGCGATCCCGTCTTCGATGACCCGGCGCAGGATGCCGAGGGCCCCGGCGAAGGCGGTGGTCCCGGCGGCACGGCCGAGCAGGTCCGCCCGGCGCAGCCCGGTGGCGGTGGTGAAGGCCGCGTTCAGGTACTGCCAGCGCAGCCGCTCGTCGAGCAGCGCGACCCCGACCGGGGCGGCCGCGAGGACCTCGCGGAGCCGCTCCGGATCGTCGCCGCCGTCACCGCCGTCACCGTCACCGCCGTCGCCGCCGGTGATCGCTCCGAGCCGCGCGGCGAGGGCCGCCGCGGCTGCCGCCAGGGACCGGGAGTCCGGTGTCGCGGACCGCGGACCCTCTGCTCGGTTGCCGTGCCGGAAGTGCATACGCCCATGATCACGCGCCCGGGTGCGGCACGCCCACAAGTGGGTGAAACGTTGACTGGCCGGGGACGGTGTTGTAGCGGAGTACGTCGGCGGGGCCGCCGGTGTGTCCACGGGGCCGCCGGCGGGTCCGGGGGTACGTCGACGAGGCCGCCGGCGGGGCCGTACTGATACGGCGGGCGAACGCGGGATGATCACCGGTCATACTGGGCGGCGGCGCCCGACCCCGGACGCCCCGGGCCGGGCCCACCCGGCCGTACCGACCCGACCCGCGCCCGAAGACCCACACCGGAGGAACCCGATGAGCCCCCACCAGCCGACCAGTCGCCCGGCGGCCGGGGCCCCAGGGGTGCCGTGGAACCGGCAGCGGCTGCGCAGCAACAACGAGTGGTTGCTGCTGGAACTGCTGCGCACCGGCGGCGGCTCCTCGCGCGCCCAGCTGGCCCGGGACACCGGTCTGTCCAAGCCGACGGTGTCGGCCGCGCTGGCCGAACTGGAGCGGGCCGGCCTGGTCCGAGAGGCCGGTCGGCTGGCCCCGGAGCGGGGCCGCACGGCCGTGCTGTACGAGGTCGACCCGACGGCCGGGCACGTCCTCGGCGTGGACATCGGCCGGGCCCGGCTGCGCGTGGCGGTGGCGGACCTGGCCGGGACGGTGGTCGCCCGCCGGGACGTGGCCAACCGGGGCCGCTCGGCGAACGCCGTCGCGGACGCGGTGGTCGAGGCCGCGCACGAGGCGATCGCCGAGGCGGGCCTGACCGCCCCGGACATCGTGCACGCGGTGATCGGCACCCCGGGGGTGTGGGACGAGCAGCTTCGCGGGGTGCGCTACGCCAACAGCCTGCCCGGCTGGGGCAGGCCGGGACTGTTCGACCGGATAGGCGAGGGCCTGGGGACGGGCGTCTCGGTGGCCAACGACGCCAATCTGGCGGCGCTCGGCGAGTACACCCTGGGCGCCGGGCGGGGCAGCCGGATGTTCGCCTACCTGCTGGTCGGCACCGGGCTCGGGCTGGGCGTGGTGAAGGACGGCGAGCTGCTGCTCGGTGCGCACGGCGCGCTGGGCGAGATCGGCCTGGTCCCGCTGCTCGGGCGGGCCGACGAGCCGACCGCGACCATCGAGCAGGAGGCCGCCGCGGACGCCGTGGTGCGTACGGCCAGGGACTTCGGGCTGGGCGGGGGCTCCGCGGCGCGGCAGCTGACGGCGAAGCAGGTGTTCGAGCGGGCCCGGGCCGGGGAGGCGGCGGCGGTCCGGGCGGTGGAGCGGGAGGCCGAGCGGCTCGCTTATGCGGTGGCCGTGCTGTCGGCGGTCCTGGACCCGGACCTGGTGGTGCTGGGCGGCGGGATCGGCAGCAGTGCGGACCTGCTCCTGGAACCGCTGGAGCAGGCCCTGCACCGGCTCGCCCCGATGCGTCCGACGCTCGCGCCGAGCCTGCTGGGGGAGGAGGCGGTGCTCCTCGGCGCGGTCTCCACGGCGTTGGAGACCGCCCGCCCCGTGGTGTTCGAGCGCCGGACGGCAGGGCTGCGCTGAGCTTGGCGTTCAACCTCGCAGGTCACCGACATCTATGGCAACAGGTCGGCCGGCCTGGCGGAACACGCCAGGCCGGCCGCCCTGTTGGTCTTCCTGTCCTTGTGATTACACCTGGTACCAGGAGCGGAAGGATTCTCCGGGAGAGCCCTGGTCGATGGCCCAGGTGGTGCCTGCGGTGTCGGTGGTGGTGACGATCATGGCGCCGTTGTTGAGGAGCGTGACGCGCGGGTCGCCGGCGAAGATCATGTTCGGGTTGCCGAGGTAGGCGCCGGTGCTGAATCCGCTGGTCGGGCTTCCTTGGCCGAACAGGGCGATGTGTCCGTTGGTGGTGCGGGCGACGATGTTGACGGTGCCGCCGGCTCCGGGGGACAGGACGATGCTGGTGGCGCCGCCGGTACCGCCGGTGAGGCTGATCTTGTACCACTCGCGGAACGGTGTTCCGGGTGCGGCCTGGTCGATGGCCCAGACGTCGCCGTTGACGTCGATGGCGGCCACGACCATGGTGCCGTTGGAGGCGGTGGTGACGCTGGGGTCCCCGGCGAAGGCGGGCGAGGTGGTGCCGAGGTAGGCGCCCGGGCTGTATCCGCTGGTGGGGCTGCCCTGGCCGAAGAAGCCGATGTGGCCGTTGGTGGTGCGGGCGAACAGGTTGACGGTGCCGCCTCCTGCGGGGGATGTCACGGCTGCGGCGCGGCCGGTGAGGCCGCCGCTGGCGCTGACCTTGAACCAGGTGCCGAAGGCGGAGCCGGGCGCGGTCTGGTTGGTCGCCCACAGGTCGCCGCCGGTGTCGACGGCGGTGACGATCATGCTGCCGTTGGCGGTGAGGGTGATGGCGGGGTCCCGGGCGAAGACCGGCGCGGAGCTGCCGACCGCCGCAGCGGGGCTGAAGGAGGAGTCGGGGCCGGCCTGGGCGTAGTCGACGATCCCGCCGGCGCGGGTGCGGGCGAAGACGTGGACGGTGCCGCCGGCGGCCGGCGACAGGATCGGCGCCGGGTCGCCGGTGTGGAGGCCCTGGCTGCTGAGCTGGTACCAGCTGCGGAAGCCGCCCGCGGTGCCGGTCTGGTTGGTCGCCCACAGGTTGCCGTCGGCGGTGACCTTGACCGCGACGAGCGTGCCGTTGGCGGCGCGCGTCATGGTGGTGGCGGGGCTGCGCAGGCTCTGTCCGCCGTCGAGTGCGGTGACGGTGTGCAGGTTGCCCTGGGCGGCCAGGCGCGGTTGTCCGAGCCCGGTCGGGGTGCCGGGGTACATCAGCAGGCAGCCGGTGGGGCAGGTGGTGGTCTGGGCGGTTCCGTCCGGGGTGTAGTAGGTCACCGGGGTGGCGGAGTCGGCGGGCGTGGTGGCGAGGACGTCGCCGGTGGTCTGGCCCGGGGTCGGGGTGAACAGGGGGTAGCCCCTGCCGCTGTCCGCGACGCTGCCGTGCAGGTTGCCGGGCGTGGTGATCAGGGGCCGGTGCTGGGGGTCGAGGCCGGTGGCGTAGACGGTGCCGGTGGCGGGGGCGGCGGCCTGGTAGCCGCGGCCGTCGGCGTTGCGGGCGCCGAGCACGAGGCGCACGCGCCCGTACTCGGCGTCGTTCGGGTTGGTGGTGTTGCGTCGGGCGAGCAGGTCGGGGATGCCGTCGCCGTTGACGTCGCCGGGGGCGAGGACGTCGTAGTCGCTCCAGCCGGAGGCGGAGATCACGGCTCCGGGCTTCAGCCTGTTGGTGCCGGGTTCGCTGGCGAGGGGACCGTCCTTGGTACCGCTGTAGATGACGAGGGTGTCACCATCCTTGGCGATCAGGTCGTTGCCGACGACGTTGTCGAGGTTGCCGGTGGCGACGATCTGACTGGTGGCGGACCAGTCGCCGCCGCTGGGATGGGCCAGTTCGGTGCGCTTGGATTCGTCGGGGGCGCCCATGCCGTTGCCGGGGTAGAGGTAGAGCCGGGTGCCCTGCTTGACAAGGAAGTCCTCGTAGCCGTCCTTGGTCAGGCTCGGGCTCTGGTTGGCGAAGTCACCCCGGTGGGTGACCTGGGCGCCGGACCAGCCGGGGGTAGCGACGGTCCGGGGCTGCTCGAAGGTGCCGTCGCCGTGGCCTGTGTAGAGGACGAGTTCGCCAGTGCTGGTGGCGGCCACCAGGTCGGCGTACCCGTCACCGGTCAGGTCGCCGGGGCGGTCGCCGACCAAGGCCGGGTCGGTCGCGTCGTGGACGAAGTTGCTGCGGGCGGTCGTGATCAGCGTGGTGCTGGAGTTGGGGCCGCCGTCCGAACCGTCGTAGGGGGAGAGGTTGCCGGCCTTGTCCACGGCCTGGACGGTGAGCCGGTTGGTCGGATACAGGGTGGGGGTGAACGTGACGGTCGCGGTCCCGTCCGGGCCGGCGTCCACCCAGGTGCCGCCGCAGCCCTGGTTGACCACGGGCAGCGGCTTGTTGAGGGAGTAGCAGAACCCCTTCAGACCGAACTGGTCGCTGGAGGCGAACTTGACCGTGCGCGGGGTGCGGGCGGGTACGTCCTCGGTGTCGATGCTGTGGCCGTCGGCTGAGGTGACGGTCGGCTTGGAGGGCGCTGTGCGGTCGACGTTGAAGCCGCAGTCACGGCCGAAGCCCGAGCCGGCGATGCCGTCCTCGGCCTGGACGTGCCACTTGTAGCGGCCGCCGTCACGCAGGCTGTCGGCGCCGAGTCTCGTGACGGCCCAGGAGCCGTTGGGGGCGCCCGCCCAGACCGGGGGGAAGAACTGCCCGGTGTTGTGGTCCCAGGCCTCGAACTTGGCGCTCAGGGCGACGTCGCTGTCCGGGTCGGAGATCCTGGCGGTCAGGACGACGTCGTTGCGCCCGACGGTGGGCCACGCGGCCGGGTCGCTGATGCAGGGGACGTTGACGTTGCTGCTGCTGCCCGGCGTCCACTGGCTCTCCCAGGCTGCGTAGTCGTGGAGGACCGGGGGCCGGTTGTAGGTGACTTCGAGCCACGGGTTGTTCTTGAACCGCTTGTAGCTGTTCTTGTTGCCGAGGTAGTTGTCCGGGGTGCGCAGGCCGAGGGCGACGCTGTCGTCGCCCCGATCGGCGGCGCCCTGGACGACGGCGCGCAGGTTCTCGGTGCTGAAGTCCTGGCCCTGGACGCCGGGGCAGTAGGTGGGGTTGCCGTGGGCGAAGGCCTTGGCGTCCAGCTGCCAGATCCAGGAGGCCTGGCTGTTCCAGGTCGGTGTCGTGGTGTTGATGGGGCCGGTCGCCCAGAGCTCGGTGTTGCCCGCCGCAGCCGGGTCGCAGCCCCACGAGTGGGTCTCCTCGACGTGGAAGGTCGCGGACATGATGGTGGCCCCGGCCAGGCCGCGGGTGTTCATCTCGAAGTAGGAGCGGGTGTTGCCGCTGCCGTTGTAGCCGACGCGCGGCTCGTCCGCCGGATTGTCCGAGTTCCAGCCGTTCCCGTCCGGGTAGGCGGCACCCGGCGTGGCGGAGTAGACGACCGCCCAGCGGTTGCGCCAGCCGTCGGTGAAGGTCGGGTCGATGACGACCGGGAAGACGGTGTCCGCGCCGTGCAGCAGCTCGGCGTCCGGGGTCAGCCGCAGCGTGTCCGAGGTGATCTCGGTGGCCATCGTCTTCGGCGCGTGCTCGGTGGGCCCGGGCGCGGCCGGGGTCGATGGCGGGGTGCTGTCGGCGGACTGCGCGGCCGCTGCCGGCGCGTTCTTGGCCACCGGCAAGGGAGCGGCCGTGGCGGGCTGCTGGGCAGTTGCGGCGGGGGCGTGGGAGTCCCACATCCGCGGGGCCTGCGCCGTGAAGACGGTGCCGCCGGAGCCGTCGGTCGCGGAGATCCGGCCGTCCTGAGCCGAATTGAGGGTGATGCCCGCGGTCTTGAGGCCGTAGGTGACCTGGGCCAGGCGCGGGTCTTCGGCGGCCTGGCGGGTTCTGACGACCAGCTGGTGGGAGAAACCGTCGGCCTCGGCGAGGATCTTCAGGTCCACCCCGGGCAGCACGTCGCGGTACAGGGCTGTGCTGCCGTTCAACTCGGGCTGCGGCAGCGGCGTCGGCCATGTGATGGCCAGGGACTTGCCGTCCTTCTGCATAGCCGCCAGCGGGGTGTTCCCGCCGGAGGAGAAGGTCATGGGGAAGACGGAGGCCTTCGGAGCGATGGTCCCGTCGGGACGGCGCTCGAGAGTGGCATCGGCCGGCTGCCACTGCCCTGCGACCTTGGCACGGACCGGCCTCCCGTGACGGCGCATGGTGAAGCTGCCGTCCGGGTTCGCCAGGAGATCTGTCGACTCGTCCTGTCGCTCGGAGACCTCGACGGGCTTGCCGCTTTGGCGTGCCTTCAGAACAGCGGACCGTTCGGGGGTGTCGGCCTGAGGAGGAGCGGAGGGACTTCCCGTGTCGGCATAGACGGGGACGTGGCCCAGTACGGCGATGCTCACGGCGGCGGCCGCGATCAGCGCGGTTGCCGTTCTCCGAGTGGTTCGCCCTATTCGGTAGGCGTTGTGACGGTGCATCCCCTTCACTTTCTGTGCGGTTCGCAGGCGTCCCCATCATGCAAGCCGACAGTGACGGTCCGGTCGGATTCGGAGGTCTTTGTTCCGGATGAGAGGGCGAATCGGATGCCACATTGTGATCACAGCGCGCGAAGGTTCAGCCTGATGGTGGGAGAAAAGCGGAAAAATCACTTCTTTGTGACGTGGTGTCGGCCCCGAAGGCTGCCGTCCTCGATGTAAAGAAGTTATAAAAGTGAGATAAATGGCCCTGTAGGCAGGGTGGTTGGCGAACAATTAGGGATGTCCCGTCGGTGGCTCTTGGTAGCGTCCCGCCGGGTGTGATCGCACCCGCACAACACGACCAAGAGGAAAGATACGGATGTATCCATCCGACACGGGCGCCTCGCCCGGACCGCGAACGCGTCGGTCCGAGGCAATAACACGCCCTGTGCTCCGTAAAGTCGCGCCCATGGCCGTGACGGCTCTGATAGCCGCCGCCCTACAGATTCCGGCCGTCGCGGTAGCGGCCGGCGACGAGTTCAAGTTGCCGCCCGTCCAGCACACCGAGCCCGTCCCACTCTCCAAGGTGGAGCCGGAACGCCGTGACCCGAAGGCGGCCCAGCCCCCGACCGCGCCGCCGGCCGCGGTCTGGCCCAAGCCTGGGAAGGCCGAGCTCGACCTGCCGGCGGCTCCGACGCAAAAGTCGGCCCCCCAGGCGAAGGCGCCGGGCCTGCCGGTGAGCGTCACCTCCGTCGGGCACGATCCGGCAGCGGGCGGGCAGTCGAAGGTCCGGGTGGGTCTGTCGGACCGCGCCGCTGCGGCCACCGTGGGTCTCGACGGTGTCCTGGTCAACCTCGAGCCGGTGGCGGGCAGCGCCACGCCGGACAAGGCCCGGGTCCAGTTGGACTACAAGGCCTTCCGTGAGTCTTTCGGGGCCGACTGGGGCTCCCGGCTGACCTTCGTCCAGCTGCCCGCGTGCGCGCTGACCACACCGGACCAGCCGCAGTGCCGCACGGCCACGCCACTGGCCGCTTCGAACGACACCAAGGCCGGGACGCTGACGGCGGACGTCGCGGTGACCGCACCCGCCGGCCAGGCTTCCGCCGACGATGTCGTCAAGGCGTCGCTCGCTCAGGCGACGAGCACGTCGGTCGCCGGTGCGACTGTGCTGGCCGCCACGGCCGGGGCGTCGGGGCCGGGGGGCGACTACAAGGCGACGTCGCTGTCCGCGTCCGGCACGTGGTCGGTGGGGGGCAACACTGGTTCGTTCAGCTGGTTCTACCCGATTCAGCTGCCGCCGGTGCCCGGAGATCTCGCGCCCAAGATCGCACTCGGCTACTCGTCCGCCGCCGTCGACGGGCGTACAGCGTCCACCAACAACCAGTCCTCCTGGATCGGTGACGGCTGGGACTATAACCCTGGGTACATCGAACGCAGTTACACGTCGTGTACGGGTGACAAGGGCTCAGGTAGTAACGCTCCAGCCACCGGCGGTGACCTTTGTTGGAAGTCCGACAACGCCTCCATCTCGCTCAACGGGAACGCCTCCGCCCTCGTGCGCGACGACGCCACCGGCACCTGGAAGTTGTCCAACGACGATGGCTCCCGCGTCGAGAAGCTCAACGGCAACTCGACGGACACCGCTAATGGCGACACCGACAACGAGTACTGGAAGGTCACCACGACTGATGGTGCCCAGTACTTCTTCGGCAAGAACCGCCTGCCCGGCTGGAGCGCCGGCAAGCCCGAGACCGGTTCGGCCCTAACGGTGCCCGTGTTCGGCAACCAGGCCGGAGAGCCCGGCTACGCCCCGGCGTTCAAGGACTCCTCGCGCGACCGCGCGTGGCGCTGGCAACTGGACTACGTCGTCGACCCGCACGGCAATGCGATCGCGTACTTCTACGACCAGGAGAAGAACGCCTACGCCAAGAACATCGGCGCCGCCACCGGAACTCCCAAGGCCGACGCGCTCTACACCCGTGCCGCCACGCTGAACCGCATCGAGTACGGCCACCGGGCCGGCCAGGTCTACGGTGCCTCTCCCGCGGGCAAGGTCACCTTCTCCACCACCGACCGGTGCGTGGCGACCGACTGCTCCTTCACCAAGGCCAACGCCGCCAACTGGTACGACACCCCGGTCGACCAGTCCTGCGACAAGGACCAGGACTGCCGCAATGGCGCCCCGACCTTCTGGTCCAAGAGGCGGCTGACGGGCATCAGCACGCAGGCCCTGCAGAGCAACGGCAGTTACCGGGACATCGACGCCTGGAGCCTGGACCAGTACTTCCCCGCCACCGGCGACAGCGGCGGCCGGGCCCTGTGGCTGCAGTCCATCACCCGCACCGCCAAGGCCGGCGCCACTGCGCTGGCCCTCCAGCCGGTGACGTTCGGCGGGGACCTGCGTCCGAATCGGGTCGACTCCGCCGAGGGCCGTCCGCCGATGAACCGGTACCGCGTCAACCGGATCACCTCCGAGACCGGCTCCAACACCGACATCAAGTACACGGACATCGACTGCGTCGCGGGTGCCTTGCCCGCTCCGGACAGCAACACCAGGCGCTGCTACCCGACCTGGTGGACGCCCGAGGGAGCGGTCGACCCGGTCCTGGACTGGTTCCACAAGTACCTCGTCGAGAAGGTCACCGAGCACGACCTGGTCGCCGGTTCTGGATCCCCCGACAAGGTCACCACATACGACTACCCCGATGGTCTTGCATGGCGCCGCGACAACTCCGAGTTCACTTCCGACAAGGAGCGCACCTGGAACGAATTCCGAGGTGCCCCGCGCGTCCTTACCCGCGTCGGCGCCTCCGACAAGAGTCTGACCGAAACCCGCTACTTCCTCGGTATGGATGGTGACACGCTCGCCAACGGCCAGCCGAGGCCGGTCAGCCTCATCCAGGGCATCAAGGACAGCAACGAGCTGGCGGGCTTCGTCAGTGAGACGGTCGCCTACGACCGCGAGGGAGGCAAGCCCGTCACCAGCACGGTCAACACCCCTTGGGTCCGAGGAACCGCGAACCGGGCGGTGAAGGCCCTGCCCAGCAAGGACGGAAAGCCCACCGCTACCCCGCCGGGCGAGTCGGGCAGGCCCGAGGCCGCAGCCCTGCCGGCGCTGACCGCGGCCATGGTTCGGACCGAAAGCGTGACTACGAAGGATCTCCAGCCGGACGGCAGCACGGCCCGAGCGGTGCGTTCGAGCACTACCTTCGACGACTACGGCCTGATCAAGACCATCTCGGACGAAGGTGACACGAACGTCACCGGTGACGAGCAGTGCACCCGCACCACCTACGTCACCCCGGACACCGTCAACTGGCTGATCTCCTACCCGCAGTCGGTCCGGACCAGCAGCACGCTCTGCTCGACGAACGCCACACCGTCCACCATCACGGGTGAGACCAGGACGGCCTACGACAGCAGGCCACTCGGGGCCGCTCCGGAACCGGGCAAGGGCAACGCCACCATGGTGGAAGCCCTGGACCGCTACGACGGCACCACCCCGCACTACCTGACAGCCACCACCACCGCGTACGACCAGTACGGCCGGGTGACGTCCGCAAAGAACGTCAACAACGCCGAGACCACGACGTCCTACACTCCGGCGAGCGGCAGCCAGCCCAGCGTCATCGTGTCGACAAGCCCCAAAAAGTTCACGAGCACCACAACCTATGACGGCCTGCGGGCCCTTCCGGTGAAGGTCGTCGACGTCAACAACCGCACGACCTACGTCGACTACGACGCCCTCGGCCGCACCACGGCCGTGTGGAACCCGGGGCGGGACAAGAACGCCTCGGCCAGCGAGACGTACACCTACACGATCGAGCCCGGCAAGCAGCCCGCCGTCACGACGAGGAGCCTGCTGGAGGGCGGCGACTACCGCACCAGCATCTCGCTCTACGACGGCCTGCTCCGCCCGCGTCAGGTCCAGGAGGAGGCGCATGGCGGTAGCACCGCCCACAACGGTGGCCGCAACATCACCGACAGCTTCTACGACAGCCACGGCCGGGTCTACCGCACCAACGCTGCCTACTACACGACCGGCGTGCCGGAGGCGGCGCTGTGGATCGGACTGGACAACAAGGTTCCGTCTCAGACGGAGACCGAGTTCGACGGCCTCGACCGGCCGACCGCAGGCATCTTCAAGTCGCTGAACGTGGAGAAGTGGCGCTCCACCACGCGCTACGGCATGAACTGGGCGGCAACGACCCCACCCGACGGCGGTACCCCTACGCTCACGATCACCGACGCCCACGGACGGCCCTCCGAGGTACGGCACTACAAGAGCGGTAGCCCGGACGTCGACGCGCCCCCGTCGGCGTACGAGACGCTGAAGTACTCCTACGATCCGGCCGGCAGGCTCACGCGGTTCACTGATGCCGCAGGAAACGCCTGGACCTGGGAGTACGACCTGCTTGGCCGCCGGACCAAGGCCGTCGACCCGGACAAGGGCACTACCGCCAGCACCTACAACGCCGACGGCACCCTCGCCACCGTCACCGATGCCCGGGGCAAGACGCTCGCCTACACCTACGACATACTCGGTCGCGAGACGGCGATGTTCGACGGTTCCACCACGGGGACGAAGCTCGCCGAGTGGGCCTACGACACCCTGCCGGGCAGCAATGGCCTGGCCACCAGCAGCACTCGCTTCGAGAACGGCAAGGCCTACACCACCGCCGTCACCGGGTTCGACAGCGCGGCTCGGCCCATGGGCAGCACGGTCACCATCCCGGACAGCGAAGGGCTCCTCGCCGGCACCTACACCACGGCCCAGACCTACACGCCCGACACCGGACTGGTCAGCACCTCGACCTACCCGGCCGGTGGAGGGCTCCTGAAGGAGACCGTCGACCGCAACTACACCCCGTTGGGCCTGCCCACCTCGGTGAGTGGCGACGACCGGGTGTACTCGCTCGGAAACATCTACTCGCCGTTGGGCAAGGTCCAGCAGAGCGTCACCGGCGACATCGGGTCCAGGGCGATCCAGACCTATGACTACGAGAACGCCACCCAGCGCCTCGCGCTCGTCCAGACCGACCGGGAGCGCAGCCGACCGCAGACCCTCGACAAGAAGACCTACACCTACAACCCGGTCGGCAACATCACCCGGGTCCGCGACGACCGCGACAACGCGACCGTCACGGACACCCAGTGCTACACGTACGACTTCGCCCAGCGTCTGACCAACGCCTGGTCGGCCAGCGACGACTGCGTGGCCAAGCCGACGCCGACCAGCGACCCGCATGTCGGCGGGGTCGACCCGTACTGGAGCAGCTACACCTACGACGCGGCCGGCAACCGCACCCAGGCGACCAACCGCAACTTCGGCGCCGCCCCCGGCCCACTGATGGACACCGGCAAGGTGACCTCCGTCGCCATCGCCGGTGACGGCCAGACCAGCGCCGTCGCGGTCGCCGACGGCCAGGTCCACCTCTCCCAGCAACGTGCCGACGGCACCTGGGCCAACTTCGAGAACCTGCACAAGACCCAGGCAGGGCCACTGCCCGCCCCTGTCGACTTCGTCGCGGCGACCTGGGCCGACAACACCCTGCAGATCATGGCCATCGCCGGCGGCCGGGTCTGGCACACCCTGCGCGGCGCCGACGGCAAGTGGGGAGGGTGGGGCGACGTCACCAGCGTGGTGGGACCCATCGCCAACCCCAGCCAGCTCTCCCTGTCCGCCACCGCCTCCGGCCTGGAGGTCCTCGCCCTGTCCGACGGCGTGCTCAAGCACACCCTGCGCAGGCCCGACGGCGTCTGGGCGGGCTGGGGCAACGTCTACGGCGAGACCGGCAGCCTCACCGGAGCCACCCGTGTCGCCAGCGCGGCCACCGGTTCCGGCCTCGAGGTCATCGTGGTCGCGGGTGACAGCATCTGGCACACCATCCGCTTCGGAAGTGGTGTCTGGCAGAAGTGGGGCAACGTCTACGGCGCCACCGGCGCTCTCATCACGCCCACCGGCGTCACCGCCACCGCGACCGGCGCCGGCCTCGAAGTCGCCGTCATCGCCGGTGGAGGCATCTGGCACACCATCCGCAGGCCCGACGGCGTCTGGGCGGGCTGGGGCAACGTCAGCCAGGTCGTCGGCCAGCTCAGCCAGCCGCTGTCGGCGTCGGTCGTCAGCTCAGGCGGGGACCTGAAGCTCGTCACGATCGCCGGGGGAACGCTCAACTACACCAAGCGGGCCTACTCCACCGGCACCTGGCTGCCCTGGAGCCAACTCACCCAGGTCCCCGAGAACCCGCCGAGCGACCAGACCCAGCGCACCTCCACCTACCCCGCCCCCGGAGGCACCCGACCCCACGCACTCAGCCGTGTCGACATCACCGGCACCGGCGCCCGGACCGACACCTTCACCTACGACGAGGCCGGCAACACCGTCCGCCGCGTCACCGCCGAAGGTGACCAGGCCCTCGAATGGGACACCGAGGGCCACCTCGCCAAGTCCACCATCGCGGGCAAGAGCACGACCTTCCTCTACGACGCCAACGGCAACCGCCTCCTGCGCCGTGAACCCGACTCGGTGACCCTCTACCTGGACGGCCAGGAACTCAAGCTCGACAAGACCACCAACAAGGTCACCGGCACCCGCTACATCAACGCTGGGGCCGTCACCCTCGTCAAGGCGTCCGACGGCAGCCTCAACTACCTCATCAACGACCAGCAGGGAACCGCCCAACTCACCATCAGCGCCGACAACCTCGACTACACCCGAGGCGACACCACGGCCTTCGGCACCCCCCGGGGCAAGAAGCCGGCCTCCTGGCCCACCGAACGAGGCTTCGTCGGCGGCACCAACGACGCCACCACCGGCCTCACTCATCTCGGAGCCCGCGAGTACGATGCGGCCAACGGCCGCTTCATCTCCGTCGACCCCGTCCTCGACCTCACCGACCCGCAGCAGATCAACGGCTACGCTTACAGCAACAACGACCCCGTCAACCTTTCCGACCCGTCAGGTCTCCGTCCGGACGGCACCTGCGGCGGCACGGCCGTGTGCCAGACAACCGACGGCCACATCGTGACGGAAGCATGGAGCCAGGGGGACGGAGGCGCCTGGCAGGTCGACATCAGTACGACTAAGGATGCCGTTCTCCCCGGAGGTATCGGAATCTCCGGCGCTCCCAACTTCAAGAAGCTCCAGAAGGACACTACGGAGACCATTAGGAAGCGCAAGGAACGCTTCGGAGTGGATCCGGTGGAGGACTATCACCAGTACGTGGCAGCCGCGGTCAACGCCTGCTTTTCGGACAATGCTTGCCTTCACTCAAAGACTTACGAAGAGCTCTGGAAGAAGCTCTTTAATTGGCAGCTCGAGAACATTGAGATTGTCGGCCAAGGAAGGGCGTCTTTCGGCAGCTCTCCAGTTGGAAAGGCAATTGCCGCCAAGAATGCTGCAAACGCCGCAAAGAAGCCCGGCGGAAAATCTTCGAACGCCAGGGGGGCTTGTAACAGTTTTCCCCCGGACACGCTTGTGCTGCTGGCCGACGGAACGACAAAGCCGATCGGGGAGATTGAGGTCGGCGATACCGTCACTGCGACCGATCCGCAAACAGGCCAGACGACCGGAGAGTCGGTTACCAACAAGATCGTCACTCCTGATGACACTCAATTCACAGAACTCGCGCTTTCGGCAGTCGATAAGGAAGCGATCTCGAGCGCTCCCGTCAGTGTGATATCCACGGCTCATCACCCTTATTGGGACGACACGGCCCGGCAGTGGATCAATGCAGAGGACCTTCAGGTCGGTCATCGCCTCCTGTCTGCGAACCGCGGGCAGCTTGTAGTCGTAGCCGCTCGCACCTACACCACGCAGCCGCAGGTTGCTCACAACCTGACGGTTGCAGACCTCCACACGTACTATGTGCTGGCGGGGACCATGCCGGTACTCGTTCATAATTCAAAGTGCGACTGGGTCGTACCCAGCGTTACGAGCCTCGACGCGACATGGCAGCGGATGGGGTTTGCGAACCGGTCGGATTTTGGAGACGTGGCATGGGGCGGGCGAAGCCTCTCAGACGCGAGCAAGCTCAAGACTCCCGAGCAGGTAGATAAAATGAGGGGGATCGGGATGACCAGGGGTGATGCCCAGTACTGGCGGAACTTCTATCAGGATATCCACAATAAGTCGGTGGCAAAGTTCCCTCATAATCCAGAGAAGGTCAACCCCAGTGCTGGATCGAGGGCGGATCTGTTCCAGTATTACATGGATAACCTCGGAGAGTGATGATGCGATTCGTTATCCGCGCGGACCGGCACGCTACAGTCGCCTTCGAGCCGACTGCCGCCGAGTGCGTACTTGAGCAGGGCAGGACCATCATCGTGGAGTGGTTCGGGGGAGGCGATGACGGCATGGTCTCAATGGAAGCCGAGAGCTTCGTCGTGTCCGCCCCGAGTGGCGGGTACACCAGGGCATGGGATGCCGACGGCGTAGAAATCTACATCGGTCCTGAATCGGGACCCGACGCGCGCTGATCCCGGCGGCATAATAGGAGGGGGCTTCCATGTGTGCATGGAAGCCCCCTCCGTCGTCGCCGGCATTCCCGGCTCGCGAATTTGGCACTACAGTGTGTTATCGATGCCGAAACGCGCAACTATGCCCTTGGGGTCCAATCAATTGATAGATGGATCGTTCTGTTCTCCCTTGACGATTCCCGCCCCGTCGCGCGCGGATTCGGCCTGGAACCGGTGTACTCCTCAGCTCGTCGTGGTCTTCTTACTCATGGGGTCGTCCTGGGGCCTCCGGCCCGCCATGACCGAGCGCCCGCCTGGGCGTCACCGAGGAGTTGTTGGCGAAGATCGAGTCCGACGATGCCCGGAGCTTGGAGCTCCGCGAGATCGTGATGGCCTTCTCAGCGGATGTAGGCGCCAGCCCCGTCAGAACCGTGACACTTCTGAGGCGTCAGGCCAAGCGCCCGGTTGACGAGCTCTCGCACGTGCCCGAGTTCCTTGCGCAGGACCCTGACCGTCGGCCGCTCACCCGTGGTGCTTCCCGGGGCGTTGCGCACCCCCGCAACGCGTCCGTAAGCGCTGGGTCCGACCGGTGAACACAGGGCCGGCAGGCGCGGCGCCCGCACGTGGGCCGGCTGGTCAGCCGAGGTCGAACTGCCAGTACGCGGTGTCGCGATACCCGGGCGACTTCGGGGCGACCTCCAGTGTGACCGCGCCTCCCTCCCTGTCGGGCTTCACCCGTACCGGCACGGTGCGCTTCTGCTCCGTGCCGAGGGGCGGGGTGAGGGCGGTGACGGATTCGGCCCGGTCCAGGAAGCTCATCGCGGGAGCAGGGGCGGGAGCGGAGCCGGCGCCGGAGGTGGGGGTGAGGGAGGCCGGGCCGGAGTCGATGGCCTTCCCCGCGCGGACCACGACGGGGGCGGAGCCACCAGTCGTGCCGAGGCCGGTGTCGGGGGACGTCCCGCCCGGGCGCAGTTCCTGGCCCGTGCCGTTGTCGTAGGTGATGGTGAAGCTGTAGCTGTTGTCGGGTTCCCGGTGCGGCGGGCTCATGGTGATCCTCAGGCCGTCGTCGTAGCGGGCGGTCCCGCCGGCGTGCAGGGGCTCGACCGCGGTTCCGGGGCCTTTGACGTACCCGTGCTGGGTGAGGGAGTCCTCGAACTTGGCCAGCGCCATGGCTCCCAGGACGAGCAGGGCGCTGAGGAGCACCACCACGATCCCGCAGATGGTGGCCCAGCGCGGGTTGGCGGAGGGCTGGGGGTGGCTGGGAGCCGCGTTCGTGTCCATGCGCATCACGGTAGGAAGCGGCTGGTCGGAGTGCATGAGCGGGCGTACTCAAGGGCCGTCTGAGTAGTGCCGACGTGCGGCTGGCGGGACGCCCGGACGCAGAGCGCCACCTCAACGGGGCGGCACGGACGGCGACGAGACCCGCGCCGCGACCCGCACTTGCCGCCGGGCGGCTCGCGGGATGACGCTGGAGGAGAAAGACGGCAACGGGTGCGGGAGGCGTCGCTCGTGGACGGAGGCGAGCCTGCGGGCCGGTCGGCCAGTGGCCACCGGAGTGTGCCGCACACGGCCGACCTGCGGGTGGAGGCCTGGGCGCCGACGGCTGAGGGCTGCATCGGCGAACTGGTGCACGGTGTGGTCGGGAGCTTCGCGGACCTGTCCGGCGCGCGGATCGTCGGGGAGCGGGGCTGTACCGTGCTCGCCGTGAGTGACCCGGACCTGCTCGCGGGCGTGCTGGAGGAGGTCGTCTACCGGATGGACGTCGACGGCGAACTGCCCGTCGCCGTCGCGATCGGCCCCATCGAGGGCCTGGACGGCGCTCGTCGGGTGACGGTCCGCTTCCGGATGGCCGATGCCGCGACGGCCGCGCTGGTCGGCGCGGTGCCGAAGGCCGTCTCACTGCACGACCTGGACCTGAGCGCCGGGCCGGACGGCTGGACCTGCCGGGTCACCGTGGACGTCTGAGCGCCGGCCCGGGCGCGGTGGACCGGACCTGCGGGAGCGGGGTGAGCGAGGTGGAGATCGCACTGGCCGAGGCGGGCCGCAACCGCTGGCGGATCGAGCCGCGCCCGCCGATGCGGGTGCCCGGCGTGGTGTTCGCGAACGGCGCGCTGCTGCCGCAGGCCGCCGGGGACAAGGCGCTGGAACAGGTGGCGAACGTGGCGACGCTGCCCGGGATCGTCCGCGCCTCCTTCGCGATGCCCGACGTGCACTGGGGCTACGGCTTCCCGATCGGCGGGGTCGCCGCCACCGACGTCGAACGGGGCGGGGTGGTCTCGCCCGGCGGGGTGGGCTTCGACATCTCCTGCGGGGTCCGGCTGCTGGCGGCCGGCGTCGGCCGGGACGAACTCGACCGGGACCGGCTCGTCCGACTGATGGACCTGCTGGACCGCACCGTCCCGCGCGGCCTGGGCCGGGGCGGCCTGTGGCGGCTGTCCGGGCCGGAGGAACTGGACGAACTGCTGCTCGGCGGCGCCCGCTACGCCGTCGAGCACGGGCACGGCGTGCCGCGCGACCTGGAACGCTGCGAGGACCGCGGCGTGCTGGCCGGCGCGGCCCCCGGCGAGGTGAGCACCCGGGCCGTCGAACGCGGGCTGCAGCAGGTCGGCAGCCTCGGCTCGGCCAACCACTTCCTGGAGGTGCAGGCCGTCGACCGGGTCCACGACGCCGAGACCGCCGCCGCCTTCGGACTGCGGCCCGGTCAGGTCTGCGTCATGATCCACTGCGGTTCGCGCGGCCTGGGCCACCAGATCTGCACCGACCACGTCCGCGCCATGGACCGCGAACTGCACCGCTACGGGATCGAGGTCCCGGACCGCCAGCTCGCCTGCACCCCGGTCGACTCCCCGCGCGGCCGCGCCTACCTGGGCGCGATGACCGCCGCCGCCAACTACGGCCGGGCCAACCGGCAGCTGCTCTCCGAGGCGGCCCGCCGCGCCTTCGCCACCGCGCTCGGCGTCGGGCTGGAACTGGTCTACGACGTCTCGCACAACCTCGCCAAGCTGGAGACCCACGAGGTGGACGGCGAACCGCGGACACTCTGCGTGCACCGCAAGGGCGCCACCCGGGCGCTGCCGCCCGGCGACCCCGACCTGCCCGCCGACCTGGCGGAGGCCGGGCAGCCGGTGCTGGTGCCGGGCACCATGGGCACCGCCTCGTACGTCATGGTCGGCCTGCCCGGCAACGAGGCGTTCCGCTCCGCCTGCCACGGCGCCGGACGGGTGCTGAGCCGCCACCAGGCGCTGCGCACGGTGCGCGGCGAGCGGCTGAAGGACGAACTGGAGGCGCAGGGGGTCGCGGTGCGGCCGGCCTCCTGGCGAGCGCTGGCCGAGGAGACCCCGCAGGCGTACAAGGACGTCGACGCGGTGGCCGCCGTCACCGAGGCCGCCGGGCTCGCCCGGCAGGTCGCCCGGCTGGTGCCGCTGGGCGTGTGCAAGGGGTGACGCACGGGAGACGTGCGCAGGGGTGGGGCGTACCGCGGGTGAGTTCGCCGGACCGGTCCGGGCGCGTCCCTCGACTCGCACGGCCGGGCGCGCTTGGATGTCGGACGCGCCCGTCACGGGATCGCGTCCGTCACGGGATCGCAGCTGTCACCAGATCGCAGCCGTCACCGCAGCGCATCCGCCACTGGAGGTGGTCATGCCGGGCAACCCGGACCCAGCCGTCGACCGTCGGGGCACCGGAACCGGCCCGGTGATCGAACTGCGCTCGCTCACCAAGCGCTACGGCGAGACGGTCGGCATCGAACGGCTGGACGTGTCGGTCGAGGCCGGCGAGGTGTTCGGCCTGCTCGGCCCCAACGGCGCCGGCAAGACCACCACGCTGCGCTGCCTGGTCGGCCTGCTCAGCCCCAGCGACGGACAGGTGCGGGTGCTCGGCCTGGACCCGGTCGCCGACCACGGCCGGCTCGCCCCCTCCATCGGCTACCTGCCGGGCGAACTGCGCCTCTACCCCGAACTCACCGGACAGCAGACCCTCGATCTGCTCGCCGCCCTCCAGGGCGCTCCGGTGCCGCGCCGGGGCGAGCTGTGCGAGCGGCTGAAGCTCTCCCGGGCCGACCTGGCCCGGCCGGTGGGGGAGTACTCGCGCGGCATGAAGCAGAAGCTCGGGCTCGTCCAGTCGCTCCAGCACCGGCCGCCGGTGGTGGTGCTGGACGAACCGAGCGAGGGGCTCGACCCGCTGGTCCAGGAGACCTTCTACGAACTGCTCGCCGAGGAGACCGCGGCCGGGCGGACCGTCCTGCTCTCCAGTCATGTGCTGCCCGAGGTGCAGCGGACCTGCGGCCGGGTCGCCATCGTCCGCCACGGCCGGCTGGTCACCGTCCGCTCGGTGGCCGAGCTGCGCCAGGCCCGGGCCCGCCGGGTCCGGCTGCTGTTCCGCGACGGGCGGGGCGGCAGACCGCTCGGCGCCGCCGAGCGGTGGGCCCCGCGCTGGGACGGCCCACGGGTCGAGCTGCTGGTGCCGCCGGACAACGTGGTCGAGGCGGTGCGCACCCTGCTCGCCGAACAGCCGGTGGCCGACCTGACGGTGGATGAGGCGGGTCTGGACGAGGCCTTCCTCGACCTCTACCGGTCCGTCGGCGACGAGGAGCGTCCGGACGGCGGCGGGCCGTCGGAACCGAGTGGCCTGCGGGAGGCGAGCGGGCCGTCGGAACCGAGCGGCGTGCCGGAATCGAGCGGCCCGTCGGAACCGGAGGAGAAGCCGTGAACCCGGGCACCGTCAACCGCCGCCTCCCCCTGGTCTGGCTCGCCCTGCACCGCCGCCGCCGGATGCTGCTCTCCCTGCTGTTCGGCATGGTGGTCTTCGAGACCCTGATCGTGGTGATCGCCGGAACCGTCCCGACCGCTGACCTGTTCGGCGAACGCCGCACCCCGCCCGGCGCGTTCAAGGCCTTCAGCGGCTCCAACGGCGACGTCTCCATCGCCAGCTACCCGGGCCTGCTCGGCGCCGGACTCACCCACCCGTTCTGGATCGCCCTCCAGTTGACCGTGATCGGCTCGCTCGGCGCCGCCGCCGTCGCGGCCGACGTCGAGTCCGGCACCATCGAGCTGCTGATGACCCGCCCGGTCTCCCGCCGCCGGCTGCTCGCCGAGCGGGCCGGCGCCCTGATCGCCGCCACCGTGCTGCTCAACGCCGCCGCCACCCTGACCCTCGGGATCGGGGTGGCGGCATCCCCGAAGCTGCGCGCGGCCGTCCCGGAGAGCGCGGTGTTCACCGCCGGACTGCTCGGCTGCGCCCTCGCATTCTGCCTGACCGGACCGGTGCTGGCGGTCTCCGCGATGTGCCGGCGGCGGGCCCATGTGATCGGTGCGGCCGTCGCGTTCGGCGCGGTCGGCTTCGCGCTCAACTTCGTCGCGCTGGCCTGGTCCCCGGCCAGGTCGCTGCGCTACCTCAGCCCGTTCCACTACTACGCGCCGGGCGACGTGCTCGGCCACGGCGGGGTGCCGTGGGCGGCCTTCGGGGTGCTGCTCGGGGTGGGACTGCTCGGGCTGGCGGCGGCCTTCGTACTGTTGGAGCGGCGGGACCTGGCCGTTTGAGGCGGGACGTGGCAGACCGAGGCGGCCCCAGGCGGGCAGCCCGGTCAGCCCCAGGTGCGGGCCGCGGCCAGCAGCCGCTCGCGGACCAGGGCCACGTGCGGGTTGGCCGAGCCGGCCGGGCGGCGGACCAGGTAGGCGGTGTTGATCGGCGGATCGGCCGGCTCGTGCAGCAACCGCAGGGCCCCGGTGGCGAGTTCGGCCCGGCACAGGTAGCCGGGCAGTACGCTCCAGCCCGCGCCCGCCGTCACCGCCGAGAGCACCGCCCGCAGGTCCGGCATAGTGACCGCCGCCCGGGCGTGCAGCCGCCGGTCGAAGACGTGCCGCCAGTAGCGGCGGGCGATCGGCAGGTCCTCGGCGTAGCTGAGCAGCGGGACCTCGGCCAGCGCGCCGGGCAGCTCCCGGCCGGCCAGCCGCTCGGCCCAGACCGGGGCCGCGACCAGGACGAACTCCTCGTCGGCCAGCGGGTCGGCGAGCAGCGTCCGGCCGCGCGGACGGCGGGTGGCGACCACCAGGTCGTGCTGCCCGGCCCGCAGTTCCGCCAGCAGCGGGTCGGTCAGCCCGGTCGTCACCCGCAGCCGGACGCCCTCCGCGACCAGCGGGGCCAGCTCCGCCAGCAGGACGGTGCCGAGGAACTCGGCGGGCCCGGCGAGGTGGACCGGCTCCGGCACGCCGTCGCCGTGCCCGTCGGCGAGGCCCGCGAGCTGGTCCAGCGGTACGGCCAGGCGCCCGGCGAGCTCGTCGGCGTACGGCAGCGGGCTGACCCCGCGTGCCCGGCGCTCGAACAGCTGCCGGTCGAGCCGCTGCTCCAGCGCCCGGATCTGCGCCGTCACCGTGGACTGGGACAGGCCCAGCAGGTGCGCGGCCGCGGTGAGGGAGCCCGCCCGGTGCACGGCGAGGAAGGTCCGCAGCTGGTTGAGGTCCAGCGGGCCTGATCCGGTGGTCGGCCGATCGCTCATGCCGCCGAGCGTACGGGATTCCGATGACAGGACGGCTGCTGGACGATCCGGGTGAGGTATCGGAATCCCGATGCCTCGCATCGCGTGGCCCATTGGTTTCCGGGGGCCGGGCGCGTCTAGCGTCTCCAGCGTGAGCGCCGCGGCGGACCGTCGTGGCGGAGACCGCGGCACCCTTGGAGGCACACCTCATGGCCGACATCCTGTTCGTCGTGACCGGCGCGAGGTTCTGGACCCTGAACGACGGCACCGCGCACCCGACCGGCTTCTGGGCGGAGGAGGCGGTCGTCCCGTACCGCGCCTTCACCGAGGCGGGCCACCGGGTCACCGTCGCCACCCCGGCCGGAGTCGTCCCGGTCGCCGACGGGGCCAGCCTGACCGACCCGGCGATGGCCGAGGAAGTGGAGAAGATCGCCGAGTTCCGGCAGCCGCTGGTGCTGGCCGAGGTCGACCCGGCCGACTACGACCTCGTGTTCTACCCCGGCGGCCACGGCCCGATGGAGGACCTCGCGGTCGACCCCGACTCCGGCCGGCTGCTCACCCGGGCGCTCGCCTCCGGGCGCCCGCTCGGGGTGGTCTGCCACGGCCCGGCCGCGCTGCTCGCCGCGCGGGCCGAGGGCAGTGGCTGGCCCTTCGCCGGGTACCGGGTGACCGGTTTCACCAACGCCGAGGAGACCCAGGCCGGTCTGGCCGACCGGGCGCCGTGGCTGCTCCAGGACCGGCTGGTGGAGCTCGGCGTGGACTTCGAGGAGGGCGCGCCCTGGGCACCGCACGTGGTGGTCGACCGCAACCTGGTGACCGGTCAGAACCCGGCCTCCTCGGGGCTGGTGGCCGCCGAACTGCTGAAGCTGCTGGACGCGTCGGCGGCGTAGCGGCCGAACGGGCCCGCCGTCCGGCCGCCACGCCATCGGTGTCCGGACCCGCCGCGCCAAGGGTGTCCGGGCGGCCCGCCCCGCCGGCCGGTGCCCGCCGTCAGGGGAGGTCGTAGGCGGTGAGGGGGTGCCCCGCCCAGATCCGACGGGCGGCCTGCTCCGGGTAGCGGACGGTCTCCGAACGGGCGTCCAGCACCCGGGTGAGCTGCCCGTCCGGCTCGAAGGCGGGCCACCCCGGGTCGCCGGTGGTGGCGAACCGGACCCAGGCCTCCCGCAGTTCCGCCGAGACCAGGACCGCCTCCGGCGGGGGCGGGTCGCCGAGGAAGTGCCGCGCCGCGGGGCTGTCCAGGGTGCCGAAGGCGAGCGGCACGTCCAGGCCGTGGCAGGCGCCGAAGAGGCCGCCGAGGGCGGGGGCGGGCAGGGCGAGCTCGAAGAGGTACGAGGTGCCGCCGGCCGCCGCGTTGGCCTCGGCCAGCCGGAGGGAGGGCACCCGGAACAGGGCGTCGGAGCTGACGGCTTCGAGGAGTTCGGAGGGCGTCGCCCCCGGGAGGGCGGCTCGGTAGGCGTCCGGGCCGCCCGGCGGCGGGGCGAACAGCTCGAGCGCCAGCCGGGCCTCCTCCTCGGTGAAACCGCCGTGCCGACCGCTGAGGACACCGAACAGCCGGAACTCGTCCCGGGTGTGACCGACCAGCAGGTCGACGCCCTCGGTCAGCGCCGACCAGGGCGAGCCGGGCAGGACCTCGCCGTCGACCACCGGGACGGTGGCGATGCCGCTGTGCGCCAGCCGGCCCCAGCGCGCGAGGTGTTCCGGCAGCGCGGCGCCGAGTTCGGTGACGGCCGAGGCCAGGCGCCGGGGGTGCACCTCGGCGAGCGCGGCGGCGGTGGGGGCCGTACCGAGCAGCTTCGCGAGCTCGGCGGTGACCTCGGCGGCCAGGGCGGGGGTGCAGTGGCTGCCCGGCACGGTGTGGGCGACGGCCCGCCGGAACAGGCCGCGGGCGGCGTCCGTCGCCAGCAGCGCGGCGACCGACCCGGCGCCCGCGGACTGCCCGGCGACGGTCACCAGGGCCGGGTGCCCGCCGAACCGGGCGATGTTGCGCCGCACCCAGCGCAGGGCGGCGATCTGGTCGAGGAAGGCCCGGTTGGCCGGGGCGCCCTCCAGCAGGGCGAAGCCCTCGGCGCCCACGCGGTAGTTGACGCTCACCACGACCAGCCCGGCGGAGGCCAGCGCGGTCGGGTCGTACAGCGGGTCGTTGGCGGTCCCGGAGATGAACCCGCCGCCGTGGATCCAGACCAGGACCGGCAGGCCGGCCGCGCCGGGATCGGGCGTGCAGACGTTGAGGGTCAGCCAGTCGGAGTCCTCGGAGGCGACGGTGCCCTCGGCGGATTCGGTGGATTCGGCGGGAAGTGGTCCGGACTGCGGGACCATCGGGCCGAAGGCGGTGGCCTCGCGGACGCCGTCCCAGGGCTCGGGGTCGGCGGGTGCGGCGAAGCGGAGGGCGCCGACGGGCGGCTGGGCGTAGCGGATGCCGCGGAAGACCGCGAGCGCGTGGCCCGCCGGCTGTTCCTGCCGCCCTCCGTGCTGCTGTCCGTGCTGCTGTTCCGGTCCGCGCGGCCGCTCCCCGCGGCCGCGGACGAGTCCCTCGGTGGTGCGGATGACGGGTTGCTCCGACATGTGGACGTTCCTCCCTCGGAAGGCTTTCCACGTTATAGGTCAGCTGTATTATGTCAAGTGTATGGAAAAGACTCCGCCGGGTGCGGGGAGAGCCGAGGAGCCGCCGCCTATGCCGAAGCAGGTCGACCACCGGGAACGCAGGGAGGCGATCGCCCGTGCGCTGTGGCGGGTCGTGGAGCGGCGCGGCGCCACCCACCTGACGATGCGCGAGGTCGCGGGGGAGGCCGGCATCTCGCTCGGGCAGCTCCAGCACTACTTCGGCTCCCGGGCGCAGATGCTCACCTTCGCGATGGACTTCGCCGCCGAACAGAGTGCGCTGCGGGTCGGCCGGGCGCTGGAAGCGCTCGGTGAGCGCCCGCACCCGCGTGAGGTGCTGCGGGCGATGCTGGTCGAGCTGCTGCCGCTGCACGCCGACGCGCGGGCGACCAGCCGGATGAGCGCCGCCTACGTGCTGGAGGCGCTGCACGACGAGGAGGTGCACGCGCGGGCGCGCGGCGGCCTGCTCCAGGGGCGGGCGATGGTCGAACAGGTGGTCCGGCAGGCGATCGCCGACGGGCACCTCGCGGCCGACCGCGACCCGGGGGTGGAGACGGACCTGCTGCTCGCGCTCACCGGGTTCACCACGCTGCTGGAGCTGGGCGTGGTCGAGCCCGCCGCCGTGCTCGCGGCCGTCGACCGGCACCTGGAGCGGCTGTTCGCTGCGCCGGGCGGCGCGGGCGGGGCTGTTGGCGGTGCCGTCGGCCGTGGGTGAGACGGCCGGTGGGCCGGCGGCCCGCCCGCGGAGCGAGCCCGGGCGTGGCACGCTACCCGGGTAGCACCGCCGTCCGCGATCAGGAGCACCGCCATGGACCGACCCGCCGCCCTCCACCTCGACGCCACCGCCTCCGGCCACCCGGCGGGGATCCTGGACGCCGCCGAGCGGGCCGAACGCCGGGGCATGGACCGGCTGGTGGTCGCCGAGACCGCGTACGACCCGTTCCTCCAGCTCGCCCGCGCGGCCGACCGGACCGAGTCGATCGAACTGGCGACCGGCATCGCGGTGGCCTTCGCCCGGACCCCGATGACGCTCGCCTACCAGGCCTGGGGGCTGCACGCCGCCTCCGGCGGACGGGCCGTCATCGGGCTGGGCTCGCAGGTCAAGCCGCACATCGAGAAGCGCTTCGGGATGCCCTGGGACCGCCCGGCCGCCCGGATGCGCGAGTACGTGCACGCGGTGCGGGCGATCTGGCACAGCTGGCAGACCGGCGAACGGCTCCGCTTCCGGGGCGAGTTCTACACCCACACCGTGATGACGCCGGTGTTCTCGCCGGACCCGGTCCCGTCCGGGGTGCCGCGGATCCTGCTCGCGGGCGTCGGACCGCTGATGACCCGGACCGCGGGGGCGGTGGCCGACGGCTTCCTGAGCCACCCGTTCTCCTCCACCGCCTACCTGACCGAGCAGGTGCTGCCCGGCCTGACCGAGGAGCGGGCCCGGGTCGAGGCGGAGGGCGCCGCGTGGACGGAGCGCCCGTTCGAGATCGTCGGCAACGTGCTCACCGCCACCGGCCGCACCGAGGAGGAGCTGGCGGCGAACCGCGCGGCCACCCGCGAGCGGCTCGCGTTCTACGCCTCCACGCCGGCCTACCGCCCGGTGCTGGCGCAGCACGGCTGGGAGGGGCTTCAGGAGGAGCTGCACACCCACTCGGTGCGCGGGCGCTGGGCGGAGATGGCCGCGCTGATCGACGACGAGGTGTTCGACACCTTCGCGGTCTGCGGTCCGGTGGAGGAGGTCGCCCGGGAGATCCACCACCGGTACGCGGGTCTGGTCACCCGGCTGTCCGTCAACCTCCCCGAGGAGGCCGACCCGGAGCTGGGCCTGGACGTCCTGGCGGCGGTACGGGCGTTGGGCCGACCGGAAGCGGACGCCGGGTGATCGTGGTGGGCGGTCGAGCGGACACCGGGTGACGAAGTCCGGGCAGATTCGCGCAATGCGTTTCCGGCGGTGAGGGCGGGCGGCAGGATCGCGGTGGTGGGCAGGGGTGTCCGGCGAGGGTCGGCGCCCCGGGGCCCGCCTCGTTCCGGGGCCTGTCGCGCCGTGCGGTCCGTCGCGCCGTACGGCCTGCCGTGCCCCGGCCACCCGTTGCCGATCGTGGGGGGTGCCCGCGTGCCCGTGTCCGACGACCGCCCGGCCGACTACCACCTGGCGGAGTGCTGGGACCCCGTTGCGAACAAGTACGTCGACGCCCTGGCCGACCTGGACGAGTTCCTGCGCGTCTGCGCCGAGCTGACCGGCTTCGACGTGCCCGAACTGCGCTCCACCGGCATGGCGGACGAGCACCACCGCACGACGCTGGCCCACCAGGTGCGCGACGAGCACGCCCTGGTCCACCTCTGGTACGTCGGCGCCTGGCCCGGCGAGGCGCCCTCCTCCGCCCGCGCCCACGACCAGGGACTGGTCTGGCGGACCTTCCACGCCGCTCCGCCGGGCGCCACCGCCCCCGGACACGGCAGCTGGGCCGCGGCACCCCGAGGGGTCGAGGACCGGGGAGGTGCCGGGGAGCACGGAGGTGCCGGGGGCCTTGAGGCCGTCGACGCACCCGACGACGGCCTCAAGGGCCGATGACCCCCCGCTGGGACGCCGTCGTGGTCGGCGCGGGCTTCGCCGGGACACTGGTCGCCCACCGCCTCGGCGCACAGGGCTGGCGGGTCCTCGTCCTGGAGGCCGGACGCGCCGCGCCCACCGGCGCCGAGGCCTCCGCCGCCCACCGCGCGGCCGGCGGCGGACCACCCGGCTCGCCCTACCCGCACAACCCCGAGGCGCCGTCACCCGACGTCACGGACCTCACCGGAAGCCCGGACGGCGGCTTCACCGCCGCCGGCCACCTTCGCCAGTACGGTCCGCTGCCCTACGCCAGCGGCTACCTGCGCGCCAACGGCGGCACCGGACTGCTCTGGACCGGGCTCACCCCACGCATGCACCCCGAGGACTTCCGCACCGGCGACCTCGGCCACGGCCGCAACTGGCCGATCGGCTACCACGACCTGGAACCCCACTATCGCGAGGCCGAACGGGAACTCGGTGTCGCCGCCGACGCCCGGGAGCAGCGCCACGCCGTCGGACTGCCCATCCCGGACGGCTACGACTTCCCGATGCGGGCGGTCCCGGCGAGCTACCTCGACCGCCGGCTGGCCCGCGCCCTCGACGGCCGCACCGTCCACGACCCCGCCGTGCCCGGCCCCGCCCGGCTCGCCGTCACCGCCACCCCGCACGCCCGCAACGGCGTGCCGACCAGGCCCGGCTCCGCCGACGGGCCGCTCTGTGCGGGCAGTGCCGGCTGCGTCCCGGCCTGCCCGAGCGGCGCCAAGTACACCCCGCTGCGCACTCAGGCCCGCTGGGCGGCCGGCGTCGAACTGCGCACGGAGGCCGTCGTCAGCCGGGTGCTGGCCGACCCGCAGACCGGGCGGGCCCGGGAGGTCGAGTACGTCGCGGGTGGCACGACCCACCGGGTGACGGCGGACCTGGTCGTCCTCGCCGCGCACGCGATCGAGAACGCCCGACTGCTGCTCCTCTCCGGTCTGGCCGAGCGCAGCGACCAGGTCGGCCGGAACCTGATGGACCACCCGGCCCTGCTCACCTGGGGGCTGATGCCCCGCCCGGTCGGCCCCTACCGCGGGCCCGGGTCCACCAGCGGCCTGGAGGTGTTCCGGTTCGGCCCCGGGCGCGCCCGCCGGGCGCCGTTCCGGATCGAGATCGGCAACTGGGGCTGGTCCTGGGCGGGCGGAGCGCCGGAGGCCGAGGCGGCGGCGCTGCTCGCGGCGGGCCTGCGCGGCAAGGAGCTGCGCGAGCGGCTCGGCGACCGGCTGGGCCGTCAGTTCTCGCTCCAGTTCGAGCTGGAGCAGCCCGCCGACCCGGCCAACCGGGTCACCCTCGACCGGGACCGGCGCGACCCGCTCGGTCTGCCGGGACCGGCCGTCCGCTACGACCTCTCGGAGTACGTCCGTGAGGGGATGGCCTCCGCCCGGGCCGTCTCCGACCAGCTGTTCGCGCTGCTCGGCGCCGAGGACCACACCGCCTACCCGGCGACCGGATGGCCGGGGCGGCTCGAACACCGGGGAACCGTCCACGGCTACCGGGGCGCCGGCCACGCGGGCGGCACCCACATCATGGGCGACTCGCCCGCGAACTCGGTGGTCGACCACTGGCAGCGCTGCTGGGACCACCCGAACCTGTACGCCGTCGGCTGCGGCTCGATGCCCTCCCTCGGCACCTCCAACCCCTCGCTCACCATGGCCGCCCTCGCGCTGCGCAGCGCCGAGCGGATGCACCGCGACCTGCTGGAGCTGCACCGCCCGGCGACCGTCCTGCCCCCCACGCCCGACACGTTGTCCTCGTCGCTCTCCTCCTCGTCCCCGGAGTCCTCATGACCGGCCTGCCGCTGCCTCCCGTACCGGAGCCGTATCACCTGCCCTTCCACTACGGGGCGCTGCACAACATCGGCGTCGACTACCTGGTCGACCGCGTGCGGGCGCGCGAGCTGCTCGCCAAGCGCCACCCCGGACTGAGCGTCGCCGCCTTCGACGGCGGGGCCTGCGTCTCGCTCAACTACCAGCTCTACTTCGCCCAGTACCCGAACGGCGGCGGCATCACCCAGGAGCTGGAGATCAACCTGATCGCCCACCCGATCTTCGCCGAGGACCGGATCCCGGTGGTCAACTACGGGCAGTACGCCCGGGGTTACGACCAGACCAAGCTGCTCGGGATCGCCCGGCTGCACGTGCTCTGCGACAACCCCCATGCCATCGACGCCGGGCGCCGGCTGTACGCCGAGCCCAAGCACCCGGGCTGGTTCGAGACCACCCTGCCCTCCCTCAACGCTCCCGCCGTGCGCGAACGCTGGTCGGTCTCCTGCCGCCGGGCCACCCTCGGGCCGGACGGACTGAGCCGCCACGACGAGGAACTCCTCGCTCTGGACGTGAACCTGATCGGCCTCACCCCAGAGTCCGTCAACAACACCCCCATCACCGGCTGCGGCACCGACGAGGAGGGCCAGCTGCTGGCCGGACCGCTCAACGTCCACCAGCCCTACCGCTACTACGCCCTGGACGACCGCACCGCCGACCGCGTCCGGCTCGACCTCGGCAACCCCGCCGAGGAGTCCGCCCGCGACCTCGCCCACCTGATCGCCGACGCGCCGGCCGCCGGAGTCTGGACCTACCAGTCCCCGCCGGTCGCCGCCCACAACCGGGCCTACTACGTCCGATGACGGCGCCGGTCTTCGCTCCGGGCGACACCGCGGTGCGGCGGGACGTCACCCACGGCCGGGTCTGGTCGGCCATGCCCTACACGGTCCTCGGGGACGACGGTGCGACCCTGACGCTGAGCGCCCGCCCGGGGACGGAGACCCTGGCCCCGGCCGCCTGGACGCTGCCGCCCGAGGCGCCGCTGCCCGTCCTCCCGGCCACCGCCCTCAGCACCCCCGTCGCCGTGGACCAGGACGGCCCGGCTGCCGGTTAGGGGTGTGCCCTGCACCGGCCCGGCGGTCTGCCCGGGGCTTCGGCCAGGCTGCGCAGGAGGTCACCCGGGCGCCGGCGGAGCGCCCGGGCCGGTGAACGCGGCCGGTGCCGCGCCGGGCGGGGCACCGGCCGTCGGTGCCCGCGACCAGCGGCCGGCGAGGACGGTGCCGACGATCAGCTGGAGCTGGTGGTAGAGCATCAGCGGCAGCACCACCAGTCCGGCCTGTGCTCCGAACAGGACGGTGGCCATCGGCAGGCCGTTGGCCAGGCTCTTCTGCGAGCCGCACAACACCGCCGCGATGGCGGACGGTCGGTCGAGGCCCAGCAGCCGCGCGCCGAGCCCGGTGGTTGCGAGGGCGGCGGCGAGCAGGGCGAGCAGCACCGCGAGCAGCCCGAGCAGGGCCAGGGGAGTCGCCAGACCCCAGAAGCCCTGGGACACCGCCGCGCTGAACGCCGTGTAGACGACCAGCAGGATCGAACCGCGATCCACCGGGGTGAGCACCCGCTTGTGTCGGGACAGCGGACCGCCGAGCCACGGACGCAGCGCCTGCCCGAGCAGGAAGGGCGCGAGCAACTGGAGCCCGATCCGCAGCAGCCCGTCGGCGGACAGTTCGGTGTGCGAACCCAGCAGCCAGGCCGCCAGCAGCGGCGTCAGCACCAGCCCCGCCAGGCTGGAGTAGGTGCCCGCGCAGATCGCCGCGGGGACGTTGCCCCCGGCGGCGCCGGTGAGCGCCACCGAGGACTGCACCGTCGAGGGCACCAGGCAGAGGAACAGCACTCCGGTCTGCAGCGGCCCGGTCAGCGGGACGGGCGTGAGCAGCGCGGTGGCCACACCGAGCAGCGGGAACAGGACGAAGGTGGCGGCCAACACCAGCCCGTGCAGTCGAAGGTGGCGCAGCCCGGCGAGCGTTTCGCGGGTGGAGAGCCGGGCGCCGTAGAGGAAGAACAGCAGCGCCACCGCGAGGTCGCAGGCCACCTCGGCGACCCGTGCCGAGCCACCCGAGGCCGGGAACAGCGCGGCCAGCCCGACCGTCCCGGCCAGCGCCGCCATGTACGGGTCCAGCCAGCGAGGCAGCAACCTGCGGGAGCGGGGCCCGGGACCGGACGGCGGCGTCGGCGTGCCTTCCCCGCGCGCCCGTTCCTGGCGCGCCCGTTCCCGGTGCCTCCGTTCCCCGCGCGCCCGGAGCCCTGGTGGCTGCTCCGGGCGCGCCAGGCGGTCGGTCACGGGCCGTCTTCCGCTGCCGGGCGGACCGTGTGCCCGGACGAGGAACCGGGCCCGATCAGTCCGCCGACCAGCGAACCCTCGCCGTCGTGGTCGCTGCCCGCGGAACCGCTGCCGTTCTGGAGGTTGGCCGTCCGGTCGACCTCCAGCCAGGAGTCGGCGTGCGAGTTGTCCACGACCGTGATCAACCCGCCACCGGCCGCCGCGGGCGACGCGGTTCCCGCGAGCAGGGCGCAGGCACCGGCCAGCCCCAGCGCGGTGGCCCGCAGCGCGGCGGCCGGCGACACCGGCGCGAGCCCGCGCAGCCCGCTGCTCATGCCGTCACCGCCATCAACCCTCGGGAGCGCGAGATGTTCCGCTCCAGCAGCTCGGTGGACTCCCGCACGCCGACCTGCTCCCGGCCCCCGGCCGGGGCCGGCAGCCGCCCGTCGGCGATCTTCAGCCCGGCCAGCGCCTCGTCCATCGCCCGGTGCGCGGCGAACAGGCACGGGGTGCTGTAGATGGCCACGTCCACCCCCAGGGCCGACAGCTCCGAGAGCGACAGCCGGGGCGACTTGCCGCCCGCGATCTGGTTGAACAGCAGGGGCTTGTCGCCGACCACCCGGCGGATCCGGCGGATCCACTCCTCGCTGCGCACGCCGTCCACCAGCACCACGTCGGCGTCGGTGGCGGCGAGCGCCCGGGCCCGGCGCAGGATGTCGTCCTCCTCGGTGGCGTCCGTGCGCGCGACCACCACCAAGTCCGTCCGGTTGGCGAGGACGAGCTCCAGCTTCTCCAGGTACTCCTCCAGCGGCAGCACCAGCTTGCCGTCCGCGTGCCCGCAGCGGCGCGGACGCTTCTGGTCCTCGAGGATCACGCCGGACGCGCCGATCCGTTCGAGCCTGCGCACGACGTGGCAGGCGACCTCCGGATCGACGTAGCCGTCGTCGATGTCGACCAGGAGGTGGTGCCGGGGGAAGGCCCCGCGCAGCCGTTCGACGAAGCCCACCATGTCGGGCCAGGCGATGAAGCCGATGTCGGGCAGCCCGTAGTAGGAGGCCGCGAAGCCGAAGCCCGAGACGAACATGCCGTCGTAGTGATCGGCCGCGATGGAGGCCGAGTACATGTCGTAGACGCCGATCAGCGGCGTCGTCCCCGGGCCCGCGATCTCCGCGCGCAGCCGCTGCCCGGGGTTGTCCGATGCCGTGTTTCCGTGGAACAAGGTCTTCTCCTCACTGGGGATGACTTTGCCTGAACTTGGTGTTCACCAGACCGAACTGAGGTGCCATCACTATGCGCCCTTTAACGTTCCGTGGGCAAATCTTTAAGAGAGATTCCCTCGTTAGGGTGAAACGGAGGCGATAATAGGAAAGGCGTAAAAATGTAAGTCCCATAAGCGAGCTGACTCGTCGGCAGTGCGGCAGGACGGGGCCGTCCACGCCAAGACGGCGCCGGGGCCCGCCCGGTGAGGGGCGGGCCCCGGCGCTGGGGTCCGGAGTGCGGTCGGGATTGTGGTCCGGTGTGGACTCAGGAGTCCAGGGGCTCAGGGGTCCAGGGGCTCAAGGGTTCGGCACCGGGGGCACGGCGCGGCGTTCGCGCAGCGTCCGGAGCATCCGCCGGGTGGCCTTGGTCGCGACCGGCGGCAGCAGCTCCAGGGCCAGCCGACGCGGGGCGGAGCGCTGGACCGGAGCCTTGACCTGGTAGTTGAGGCGCATCACCCGGGCGCCGGCGATGGTGTCCTCGTCGGCGGTGTACCCGTCGGCCCGCCAGTCGCGCTCGCGCAGGACCGCCTGGGCGGCCGCCGCGTCGCCCCAGGTGCCGTAGAACTTCATCGGGGTGAGCAGCACCGGCCGCAGCCCGCCGGTGAAGACCGCCTCCCAGACCGCGGCGGCGACGCCCGGAGTGTGCTCGGAGCGGTAGTCGTCCAGGGCGACCAGGCCGTTCTCGGAGAGCGCGGCGCGGGCCACGGCGATGTCCCCGGCGACGTGCTCGTAGAGGTGGGAGGCGTCGACGTGGACGAAGCGGCAGCTGTGCGCCCGGATCCGGCCGTCGGCCAGTACCGCGGTCGGGGCCTGCACTATCTCGGGCAGCTCGCCGTGGAAGGCGAGGTAGTTGGCCTCGAAGGCGCTGCGGGTGAGGGTCTTCCGGTAGGACATGTCCATCTCGGCGGCGTTCTCGGCGTCGCCGGCCTCGGAATCGAACAGGTCGCAGACCGTCAGCCGCTCGCCCGGCCGCAGGTGGTCGCCGAGCAGGACGGCGCTGCGGCCGAGGTAGCTACCGAGTTCCAGGATGTCGCCGGTGACGCCGGCCGAGGTCTGGGCGGACAGCAGGTGGCTGAAGGCGGCTCGGTCGAGGCTGAAGAACCAGCCGGGGATGTCGTCCCGCTTCAGCGGCGCGGAGTGGACTGCGGCCTCGACCGCGGGATCGGCAGTGGGCACGGCGGCCTCCAGGGGGACGGCGGGGCGCGGTGGCGGCTCACGCCGCGGAGGGGATGCCGAGGACGTGAGGCGGATCATCATAGCGATGCCGGGGCCGGGGGGAGCCAGGTGTGGAACGGCCCAAATCCGCTTCTTCGCTCTGCTGTTCGGCAGGGGCGTGCGCCTTTGTTCCCGCCTGCGGTTCGCCTGTCGGCCTAGTGTTCCGAGGGCTTCGGCTCCGCCGGTGTGCCGGGGGTCTCCGAGGGTGCCGCGCCGCCCGGCCTTTCCAGTTCCGCGATGGTCTCGGTCAGCCAGGCCCGCTCGGCGGCCGTGGAGGCCCGGGCGACGAGCAGCATCCCGCGCCGGAAGGGGTTCGGCTCGCGTTCGGCGGTCACCGGCCGGCCCGCCCCGTCGTGGAAGAAGCTGCTCGGTGCGTCCAGGAAGCCCAGTCGGCGGCGGAGGACGGCGGCCTGTCGGGGCGGATCGGCGAGGTGGTGCAGGAAGGCGGTGACGGTGAAGAAGCGGATCTGGTCGGTGATCTCGACCTGCTCCGGATCGGCCAGCCGGCGCAGCAGTTCGGCCCGACCCTCCGCCGTCAGCTCCAGCGTCTGCCGTGGAACGGCGCCGCTGCCCGGTTCGGTGCGCCGGAGCAGCAGCCCGGCCTTCTCCAGTCGGGCGATGGCGGGGTAGAGCGCGCCGTCGCTGACCGGCCGGACGTGGCCGGTCAGCCCGGTGATCCGGGACTTGAGCTCGTAGCCGTGCAGCGGCTGGTCGTACAGGAAGCCGAGGATCGCGAGCGTCAACACGGCTGGAGCCCTTCGGTCGGAGTGCGCCCTGTGGAGCAGCAATGTTACCTCTTGTCGATGTGCCTCTTGTCGATGTGTCTCGAAACGATGTAACTCTATTCGAGGCTACGGTGGCAGGTCGAGGCGAGCCGAGTCCGACCGGGCCGAGCAGGAGCGCCACAGCGGATGGGCGCCACAACGGAAGGGGGAGGGCCATGCGCGGACAGTCGCGCCGGCTCACGGCACTGGCGGTACCCGTCTACGCGGAGCTGTTGTCCGGGGTGGTCGCCTCGGTGATCGGCACGTTCTGGGTGGCCGGTCTCGGCGGGGCCGCGGTCGCCGCCGTCACCCTGGCCGGCACCGTGGAGAACCTGCTGCTCGGCCTGGTGCTGGTGGTCGGCTCCGGCACCAGCGTCCGGCTCTCCCACGCCCTCGGCGCCGGCGATCGGGCCGAGGCCGCCCGCACCGCCCGCGCGGCGGGGTGGCTCTGTGCGGCGGGCAGCGTGGCGCTCGCCGTCCCCGGCTTCCTGCTGCGCGACCGGCTGGCGGGTGCCTTCCCGGACGGCGAGGCCGCCGCGCACGCCGCCGGGTACTTCACCGTCGCGTTCCCGGCGTTCGCGTTCTTCTTCGGCCAACGCGTCGCCGACGAGCTGTTCAAGGGCGCCGGCGACACCCGCACCCCGATGCGGATCGCCCTTCTCTCCAACGCCCTGCTGCTCCTCCTCGACCCGCTGCTCATCCTGGGCCCGGGGCCGCTGCCCGCCCTCGGCGTGCCGGGCGCGGCCCTGGCCCTGGCCCTCTCGCGGGCGATCGCCCTCGCCGTCACCCTGAACCTGCGCCGGAGGTCACGACGATCGGCGGGGCAACCGGCGGAGCGGCGTACGGGGCCGCAGCCGCGGACCTCCGACGGAGCGGCCGGGGGAGTGGGCGCGGCAGCGGTACGGATCGTGCGCGCGGGCGCACCGTTCGGCCTGGACTTCACCGCCCGGATGGCCGTCGGAGCCGCCCAACTCGGCCTGGTCGCAGGCTTCGGCGTCGCCGCGGTGGCCGGGTACGGCCTCGGCTACCGCGTCCTGCTCGTCGTCACCATGGCCTTCTACGCGCTGCGCCAGGCCGCCGCGATCGAGGCCGCCCGCCTGGCCGGCGCGGGGGAGGGCGCCGCGCTGCGCACCCTGAGCCGGGCCACCGGCCGCCTCGCCGCACTGCTCGGCGCGGTGTCGGCCGTGCTCTCCGTGACGCTGGCCGGACCGCTGACCGCGCTCTTCACCGAGGACCGGGCGGTGGTCGCGCAGTCCGTCGGCTTCCTGCGGACGGCGGCGCTCTACCTGCTGCCGTACGCCCTGGTGGTCGCCCTCGGCGGGGTGCACCAGGCGGCGGGCGCCGGCCGACCGCTGGTGATCTCCGTGCTGCTCGGTCTCGGGGCCCAACTCGCCGCCTCGGCGGCCCTGTCCGGGCCGCTGGGAGTGTCGGGCGTGTGGCTCGGCCCGGCGGTGGGCGCGGCCGTGCAACTCGCGCTGCTCGCCGCACTGGTACGGTCCCGGTCCGAGCGGGAGACGCGCGGGGGCGTGTGCCAGAGTGGGGGCCATGGCACTCACCCCGGACGGGCGGCCGATCCCGCCCCCGCACGCCGCTGAACGCGCCATGCTGGAGAGCTGGTTGGACTTCCAGCGGGCCACCCTCGCCCGGAAGGTCGACGGGCTCGACGACCGGCAGGTACGGCTGGCGTCCGTCCCGCCGTCCACGATGACCCTGCTGGGCCTGGTGCAGCACCTCGCCGAGGTCGAACGCAACTGGTACCAGCGGGTGTTCGACGGCCGGGAGGTCCCGCCGGTGTACGGCCCGGAGAACGCGGACGGCTACGGGCTGGACCCTGCGCGCGGAATGGCCGAGGCGCTGGCGGACTGGAAGGCGGAGATCGACCGGGGCCGGGAGCTGACCGCGGACGAGTCACTGGACGCGGCCGGCGCGCTCTCCTCACAGGCCGCGGCGGTGCTCGGCGCGGACAGCGTCTCGCTGCGCTGGATCCTGGTGCACCTGATCGAGGAGTACGCCCGCCACAACGGCCACGCCGACCTGCTCCGGGAGCGCATCGACGGCGTCACCGGCGTCTGACGGCACGGGCGCCGCTCACGGGCGCCGCTCACGGACGGCGCCACCGAAGAGGCCCGACCGGGCACCGGGCCCGCGGCCCGGCCGGGCAGCCGCGCGGCGAGCGAGCAGGCCGCACGGACGCTGAACCCCGGCCCGACCGGGGCGGTCGGGCCGGGGCGGCGAGCCGGGGCGGACGGCGCCGGGCGCGGCGCCCCACGGAGTCGCTCCTACTGGGGCGGCTGGTCGCGGAACTGGTTCTTGAGCTGCTCCTGGGTGGCGTCCACCTGACCGCTGTACTTGCCTTCGGTGCGCTGGTCGAAGGCGTCGCCCGCCTTGTCGACGGCCTTGTCGGTCTGCTCCTCGTGGCCCTTCAGCAGGTTCTTGAGCTTATCCATCATGGACATCTGGTCACACTCCTGGATGAGACGCCCCCACCTCTCCAATATCCCCGGGCGCGTCGCGGTCCGCATCTCGCAAGGTCTGCGTAAAGGCTTGGCAACGGGATTCCGGTCATGTCGAATCATGACCCTCACGGCCCCGTCGGAAGGAGTTGCCTTGATGCTGCGCACCCGTCGCTCCACCTCCCCGCTCGACCGTTCCACTCCGTACGACCGTTCCACCCGGTACGACCACGACACCCCGTGCGACCACGTCACCCCGTGCGACCGCGACACCTCCCCAGGACGCCCGCGAACCGCCGTCACCCGGCGTGGCGCGGGCGCCGCCCTGACCGTCGCCGCTCTCGTCGCCCCGCTGCTGCTGGCCGGCGCCGGCAGCGCCTCGGCCGACCCGGACCCGGCGCGCAAGGGCGCCAAGCTGGCCTCCCGGCTGGTCGAGGCGAGCAGCGCCCGGGACGCGCGGGCCACGCTGGCCGCGCTCCAGCTGATCGCGGACCGCAACGGCGGTACCCGGGTGGCCGGTTCGAAGGGACACGACCAGTCGGCGCAGTACGTCTACGAGCAGGCGCGGCGGGCCGGGCTCAAGGTGTCCAAGCAGGAGTTCGTGTACACCTTCTTCGAGGCCCGCTCCGAGCACCTCGACGTGCTCTCCCCGAAGGCCGAGTCGGTGCCGGTGATCGCCATGACGTACTCGGTGAGCGGCCCGGAGGCGGGCCTGACCGCGGACCTGGCGGTCGCTCCGGTGAGTGCCACCACCGGCTGCACAGCGGCCGACTACCCGGCGGGCGCCTTCACCGGCAAGATCGCCCTGATCCGGCGCGGCGGATGCACCTTCGCCGAGAAGCAGGCCGCCGCGGCCGCCGTGGGCGCGGCCGGGGCGATCGTCTACAACAACACCGAGGGAACCCTCAACGGGACGCTCAGCGAGCCGACGGCGGGGAGGATCCCGACCGGCGGGATCACCAGGGCCGCGGGCGAGGCCCTGGCCGCCGAGGCCGCCACCGGGCCCGTCCGGGTGACGCTGGACATCCGCACCTTCATGGAGCAGCGCAGGACCTGGAACGTCCTCGCGGAGACCCGCGGCGGCGACCCCGACAACACCGTGATGGTCGGCGCGCACCTCGACTCCGTCCCCGAGGGGCCGGGCATCAACGACAACGGCTCCGGCACCGCCGGCATCCTGGAGGTCGCGAAGAACCTCAGCGTCCACCCGGTGAAGAACAAGGTCAGGTTCGCCTGGTGGTCGGCTGAGGAGTTCGGCCTCAAGGGCGCCGAGGCGTACGTGAAGTCCCTCTCCGACTCGGAGAAGAAGAAGATCAGCCTCTACCTGAACTTCGACATGATCGCCTCTCCCAACTACGCGCAGTTCGTCTACAACGGCTCGGGCAGCGCCGGCGGCGACGCGGGCCCCGAGGGCTCGGCGCAGCTGGAGCGGGACATCAACGGCTACCTGGACGGCCGGGGCCTGCCGCACGACCCGACCCTCTTCGACGGCCGCTCCGACTACGGTCCGTTCATCGACGCGGGCATCCCGGCCGGCGGCACCGACACCGGCGCCGAGAAGGTCAAGTCCCCGGAGCAGGCAGCCCGTTACGGGGGTACGGCCGGCGCCGCGTACGACGCCTGCTACCACCAGGCCTGCGACGACCTGGGCAACATCGACATGGGTGTCTTCGACGTCAACATCGACGTGATCGCGAACGCCGTCGGCACCTACGCCTGGGACCTCTCCTCGCTCCACCGGCCCGTCCCGGCCCAGCGCCAGGCCGTGAAGGCGGCGCCCGGCGCTGGCGTAACGGGTATGAGCGGAACGAGCGGCACGACCGGCGGGAGCACCCACGGGGTGACGGCCTGACCCCCGGGTGGGCCCGCCGCCGCTGCCGGCCGGCGGGCCCACCCGACCGCCGTACCCGACTGCTCCGTCCGATGCTGCTCCATCCGGGACCTCCCTCCGTCAACGCCCCTGGTGGCTGCGGGTGCGGCCACCGTAGCGGAGGCCACTGACAATCCGGCCGCGGGCCGGTACGGTGCCGCGCGGAGCGCATCCACCGAGACCCGGTGGGTGCGCGGAGCCCGGTCCTGACACCATGGGACCGAGATCACGACACGGTGACATCCTCGGAGGAGTCAGCAACATGAGCACGCACTACGACGTCGTCGTCCTCGGCGCGGGCCCCGGCGGCTACACCGCCGCCGTCCGCTCGGCCCAGCTGGGCCTGAAGGTCGCGGTCATCGAGGCCAAGTACTGGGGCGGCGTCTGCCTCAACGTCGGCTGCATCCCCTCCAAGGCCCTGCTGCGCAACGCCGAGCTCGCCCACATCTTCACCAAGGAGGCCAAGACCTTCGGCATCAAGGTCGAGGGCCAGGTGACCTTCGACTTCGGCGAGGCCTTCCGGCGCAGCCGCTCGGTGGCCGACGGCCGGGTCAAGGGCGTCCACTACCTGATGAAGAAGAACGGCATCACCGAGTACGACGGCTGGGGCACCTTCGTCGACGACCACACCCTCCAGGTCGCGCTGAGCGGCGGCGGCTTCGAGGTCGTCACCTTCGGCCACTGCATCATCGCCGCCGGAGCCACCACCCGCCTGCTGCCCGGCACCAGCCTGAGCGACCGCGTCGTCACCTACGAGGAGCAGATCCTCACCGAGCAGCTGCCGGAGAGCATCATCATCGCGGGTGCCGGCGCGATCGGCGTCGAGTTCGCCTACGTGCTGCACAACTACGGCGTGAAGGTCACCATCGTCGAGTTCCTGGACCGCGTGGTGCCGCTGGAGGACGTCGAGGTCTCCACCGAACTCGCCAAGCAGTACCGCAAGCTGGGCATCGAAGTGCTGACCTCCACCCGGGTCGAGTCGATCGACGACAGCGACCCGAACGCCAAGGTCCGCGTCACCGTCACCAAGGACGGGCAGCAGCGGGTGCTGGAGGCAGACAAGGTGCTCCAGGCGATCGGCTTCGCGCCGCGGGTCAACGGCTACGGCCTGGAGAACACCGGGGTCAAGCTCACCGACCGCAACGCCATCGCGGTGGACGGCCGCGGCCGCACCAGCGTCGAGCACATCTTCGCGATCGGCGACGTGACCGCCAAGCTGATGCTCGCGCACGCCGCCGAGACGATGGGCGTGATCGCCGCCGAGACCATCGGTGGGGCGGAGACGATGGAGGTCGACTTCGTCATGATCCCGCGCGCCACCTACTGCCAGCCGCAGATCGCCTCCTTCGGCTACACCGAGGCCCAGGCGCGCGAGCTGGGCCACGACGTCAAGGTCGCCAAGTTCCCGTTCACCGCCAACGGCAAGGCGCACGGCCTCGGCCACCCGATCGGCTTCGTCAAGGTCATCAGCGACAACGAGCACGGCGAGCTGCTCGGTGCCCACCTGATCGGTCCCGAGGTCACCGAGCTGCTGCCGGAGCTGACGCTGGCCCAGCAGTGGGACCTGACCGTCCACGAGGTCGCCCGCAACGTGCACGCCCACCCGACCCTGGGCGAGGCGGTCAAGGAGGCCATCCACGGCCTCGCCGGGCACATGATCAACATGTGACGCGGCCGTCCCGGGCAGATGCGCCGCGCCCCCGTCGAGCAGTCACCCCGTGGCAGACCCAGTTCCTGAACGGTCCGGACGTCGACAACCAGGTGGTGCAGGC
>NZ_JBSFKQ010000054.1:0-53085 GCF_053598615.1 Kitasatospora sp. NPDC001095
ACATTCCGAACCCGGAAGCTAAGCCTCACAGCGCCGATGGTACTGCAGGGGGGACCCTGTGGGAGAGTAGGACGCCGCCGAACAATTCTTCTGAATAACCCCCATCCGGAATCCGGATGGGGGTTATTCGCGTTTCCGGGGTGGTCTCGGGTGCCTCCACCCCCTCCAGCCCTCCCGAACGACCCCCGCCGAGTGGCTGGTCCACCGTCAATATGCCGCTAAAACCGCCTGATCAGCGCACTGATCAGCGGAAAATCGCGTCGCACACCGTAGTCTCGAAGGCGAGGGGAACAGGTGTCCGGGGGTGTCACCCGGGCAGCGTCGGATCAAGAATGGTGCTCATGGGACGAGGCAGGCTGCGCATCTACCTCGGGGCGGCCCCCGGGGTCGGCAAGACGTACGCCATGCTCGCCGAGGCGCACCGGCGGCAGGAGCGTGGCACGGACGTCGTGGTCGCGTTCGTGGAGGACCACGGGCGCCGGCGGACCGCGGACATGGTCGCCGGGCTGGAGGTCGTGCTGCGGCAGCAGGTGGTGCACCGCGGCGCGCGGTTCTCCGAGATGGACCTGGACGCCGTGCTCGCCCGCCGCCCGCAGGTGGCCCTGGTGGACGAGCTGGCCCACACCAACGTCCCCGGCTGCCGCAACGAGAAGCGCTGGCAGGACGTCGAGGAGCTGCTGGCGGCCGGGATCGACGTGGTCTCCACGGTCAACGTGCAGCACCTGGAGTCGCTCGGCGACGCCGTCGAGGGCATCACCGGGGTGCGTCAGCGCGAGACCGTCCCGGACGAGGTGGTCCGGCGGGCGGACCAGATCGAGCTGGTGGACATGTCCCCGCAGGCGCTGCGGCGCCGGCTGGCACACGGCAACGTGTACGCGCCGGAGAAGATCGACGCGGCCCTCGCCAACTACTTCCGCCCGGGCAACCTGACCGCGTTGCGCGAGCTGGCGCTGCTGTGGACCGCGGACCGGGTGGACGAGTACCTCCAGAAGTACCGGGCCGAGCAGGGCATCGAGGGCACCTGGCAGGCCCGGGAGCGGATCGTGGTGGGTCTGACCGGCGGGCCGGAGGGGGCGACGCTGATCCGTCGGGCGGCCCGGATCGCCGCCAGGGTGTCCGGCGGCGAGCTGCTCGCCGTGCACATCTCCCGCTCCGACGGACTGGTGGGCACCGGCTCGCCGCAGACGCTGATCGAGCAGCGCGCGTTGGTGGAGAGCCTCGGCGGCTCCTTCCACGCCGTCCTCGGCGACGACCCGGCCGCCGGGCTGCTGGACTTCGCCCGGGGCGTGAACGCCACCCAGATCGTGCTGGGCACCAGTCGGCGGCCCGCCTGGCAGTACCTCTACGGGCCGGGCGTCGGCACCACCGTGACCAGGGAGGCCGGGGACATCGACGTCCACATGGTCACCCACGAACACGCCGGGCACGGGCGCGGCAGGATTCCGGTCCGCCGGATCACCGACCTGGGCCGTACCCGCACCGTCGCCGGCTGGCTGATCGGGCTGGTCGGCCCGCCGGTGCTGGCGATCGTGCTGACCGGGATCGGCGGGCTGGGGCTCTCCACCGACATGCTGCTGTTCCTGTCGCTGACGGTGTGCGCGGCGTTGGTCGGCGGGCTGCTGCCGGCGATCGGCTCGGCGCTGGTCGCCTCGTCGGTGCTGAACTACTACTTCACCCCGCCGCTGCACACCTTCACCATCAACGAACCGCAGAACATCATGGCGGTGGCGATATTCACCATCGTCGGCATATCGGTGGCGTCGGTGGTGGACCTCGCGGCGCGGCGCACCCAGCAGGCGGCCCGCAGCCAGACCGAGGCGCAGACGCTCAGCGCGCTGGCCGGCACGGTGCTGCGCGGCGCGCCGAACGGCGACGGGGTGCTGACCGCGCTGATGGAGCAGGTCCGGGAGACCTTCGGGCAGGAGAGCGCCGCGCTGCTGGAGCGGTCCGATCCGCTCGCGGCCTGGGCGCCGGTGGCCACCGCGGGACCGCGCCCGCCGGAGCGGCCCGAGGAGGCCGACGTGGACGTCCCGGTCGGCGACAGCCTGGCGCTGGTGCTGCGCGGCCGGGTCCTGCCCGGGGCGGACCGGCGCCTGCTGGGGGCGTTCGCCGCGCAGGCCGCCGTGGTGCTGGAACGCCGCCGGCTGTCCCGGGAGGCCGCCGAGGCCCGCCGGGAGGCCGAGGGCAACCGGATCAGGACCGCTCTGCTGGCCGCCGTCTCGCACGACCTGCGCACCCCGCTGGCGGGGATCAAGGCTTCGGTGAGCTCGCTGCGTTCGGCCGACGTCGACTGGGACCCGGAGGACGAGGCCGAGTTGCTGGCCGGCATCGAGGCCGGGGCCGACCGGCTGGACCACCTGATCAACAACCTGCTCGACATGAGCCGCCTGCAGACCGGGACGGTCACCCCGTTGATCCAGGAGACCGACCTGGACGAGGTGGTGCCGTTCGCGCTCGGCGGGGTGCCGCTGGAGTCCGTCCGGCTGGAGGTGCCGGAGACGCTGCCGATGGTGCGGGCCGACGGCGGGCTGCTGGAGCGCTCGCTGGCCAACCTGGTGGAGAACGCGGTCAAGTACAGCCCGGACGGGGTGCGGGTGCTGGTCAAGGCCGACGAGCTGCGGCAGCCGGGGCAGCCGGCCCGGGTGGAGCTGCGGATCGTGGACCGCGGCCCGGGCGTGCCCGAGGACGCCAAGGAGAAGATCTTCGCGCCGTTCCAGCGGTACGGGGACGCGCCGCGCGGCGCCGGGGTGGGCCTCGGGCTCGCGGTGGCGCGTGGCTTCGTCGAGGCGATGGACGGTACCGTCACCGCCGAGGACACCCCTGGGGGCGGGCTCACCATGGTGGTCAGCCTGCCCGTGGTCGAACGGCCGCCGGGGCCGGGGGAGCCGGACGGCGAGGGTGGCGAGCCGCTTCCGGAGCTGGTCACCTGAGAACCCGGCGGCGCGCCGGCCGGGCCCGTCGCCCCTCCCGAGGGGCGCACGCCGCATCGAAGTCGTAGAGCCAGTCCCACAGTCCGTAAGTCAGACAGCCTGAAAGGCGGAGCCCGTAAATGACCCGGGTCCTCGTCGTGGACGACGAACCGCAGATCGTCCGCGCGCTGGTGATCAACCTCAAGGCCCGCAAGTACGAGGTGGACGCGGCCCATGACGGCGCGAGCGCCCTGGAGCTGGCCGCGGCCCGCCATCCGGACGTGGTCGTCCTCGACCTGGGCCTGCCCGACATGGACGGGGTCGAGGTGATCCGCGGTCTGCGCGGCTGGACCCGGGTGCCGATCATCGTGCTGTCGGCCCGGCACGCCTCGGACGAGAAGGTCGAGGCGCTGGACGCCGGCGCCGACGACTACGTCACCAAGCCGTTCGGCATGGACGAGCTGCTGGCCCGGATGCGGGCCGCCGTGCGGCGGGCCGAGCCGGTGGCCGGGGAGGCCGACTCGCTGGTCGTCACCGAGTCCTTCACCGTCGACCTCGCGGCCAAGAAGGTCAACCGGGATGGTGCCGACGTACGCCTCACCCCGACCGAGTGGCACCTGCTGGAGGTCCTGGTCCGCAACGCCGGGCGGCTGGTCAGCCAGACCCAGCTGCTGCAGGAGGTGTGGGGCCCGGCCTACCGCACCGAGACCAACTACCTGCGGGTCTACCTCGCCCAGCTGCGCCGCAAGCTGGAGCGCGATCCCTCGCACCCGCGCCACTTCATCACCGAACCGGGCATGGGATACCGGTTCGAGAGCTGACCGCGGGTGCCCCTGGCGGCTGAACGGCCTGCCGCCAGGGGGCCCGAACCCGGTACCCTTCCGACATGAGTGGTGACAACAGCAGCGGCCAGCCGCAGGGGCGGTTCCGCCGCATGCTCAGCCGGCTGACCTCGTCGGCCGAGGAGCTGGACGCCGAGGAGCTGCGCCAGGAGAGCGCCGCGGAGTCCGGCTGCACACCGATCGCCGGCTGCGGGGACCGCCAGTTGGTCACCGTGGCGGGCACGTTGCGCACGGTGACGCTCCGGCCCCGGGCGGGGGTGCCCGCGCTGGAGGCCGAACTCTTCGACGGCACCGAGGCGTTGGACGTGGTCTGGCTCGGTCGCCGCTCGATCGCCGGGATAGAGCCCGGCCGCCGGCTGATCGCCAGCGGCCGGATCAGCCACGCACGCGGGCGCCGCGTGCTGTTCAACCCCCGCTATGAGCTGCGTCCGGTCGGACACGGGAGCGAATGAGCGTGAGCAACCAGCCAGGCGGCGAGGCCGCCGCCCAGCTCGACCTGCCTGTCGATCCCGCGGACGCGGAGGCCGCCCGCAAGGCCGCCTCCAAGGAGGCCGCCGACACGGTGCTCCAGGCCTTCGGCGGCGTGCGCGGCATGATCGACATGACGCTGCCAGGCCTGGTCTTCATCGTCACGTACAACCTGACCCACCAGGTCAGCACCTCGGCCTGGGCCGCGCTGGGCCTGAGCGCCCTGTTCGTGGTGGCCCGGCTGGCGAAGCGGCAGACCATCCAGCACGCCTTCAGCGGGGTGTTCGGCGTCGCCCTCGGTGCCTGGATCTCGATGAAGAGCGGCAAGGCCGAGGACTTCTACCTGCCCGGCCTGCTCTGGAACGTCGGGTACTGCGTCGCCCTGGCGGCCTCCGCCCTGGCCCGCTGGCCGATGATCGGGGTGATGCTCGGCCCGATCACCGGTGAGATGTTCACCTGGCGCAAGGAGAACCCGGGCCGCCTGGCCGCCTACACCAAGGCGACCTGGGCCTGGGTGCTGATCATGGGCCTCAAGCCGGTGATCCTCTTCCCGCTGTACTTCACCCACAACGTCAACCTGCTGGGCTGGCTGAAGGTCGCCCTCGGCATCCCGCCGCTGCTGTTGGCGATGTACGTGACCTGGCAGATCCTGCTGAAGGCGCCGCCGCCGATCAAGGCGCAGCTGGACGACGACGAGGAGGAGCCGGCGAAGTAGCCGCTCCCGGCCGGACCGGCCCGGACCGGACCCCGGCAACAGCGGAAGGGCCCGCACCCCGGCGAGGGGTGCGGGCCCTTCCGCTGCGAAGGGGCCCCGCTACTGGGCGCCCGAGGTGGCCGAGAGCAGCTGCTCCAGCTCCTCCTCGCGCTCCTGCGCGGCGACGAAGAGCAGTTCGTCGCCGCCCTCCAAGGTGTCGTCCTTGCCCGGCACCAGCACCCGGCCCTCGCGGATGATGGTCACCAGCGCGGTGTCCTGCGGCCAGGCCACGTCGCCGACCCGGGTGCCGACGAGCTCGGTGTCGGAGGCGAGGGTCAGCTCGACCAGGTTGGCGTTGCCCTGGCTGAAGCGCATCAGGCGGACGAGGTCGCCGACGCTGACCGCCTCCTCGACCAGGGCGGACATCAGGCGCGGGGTGGAGACGGCCACGTCCACGCCCCAGGACTCGTTGAAGAGCCACTCGTTCTTGGGGTTGTTCACCCGGGCGACCACCCGGGGCACCGCGTACTCGGTCTTGGCGAGCAGCGAGACGACCAGGTTGACCTTGTCGTCTCCGGTCGCGGCGATGACCACGTGGCAGCGCTGGAGCGCGGCCTCGTCCAGCGAGGTGATCTCGCAGGCGTCGGCCAGCAGCCACTCTGCCATCGGGACCCGCTCCACCGAGATGGAGTTGGGGTTCTTGTCTATCAGCAGGACCTCGTGGCCGTTCTCCAGCAGCTCGCCCGCGATCGAGCGGCCCACGGCACCGGCCCCGGCAATGGCGACCCGCATCAGTGACCCTCCTCCTTCGGCCCCTGCGCGAACGCGGCCTCGACGGCCGTCAGGTCGGTCCGGCGCAGCATCACGTGCACCAGGTCGCCCTCCTGCACCACCATCTGGGGCGAGGGGAGCACTCCCTCGCCGAGCCGGGTGACGAACGCCACCCGGGCGCCGGAGGCCTCCTCCAGCTTGCTGATCCGGTGGCCGATCCAGCGCGGGTCGTACGCGACCTCGGCGAGCTGCACGCCACCGCTCGGGTCCTGCCACAGCGGCTCGGCGCCGCTGGGCAGCAGTCGGCGCAGCATCTGGTCGGCGGTCCAGCGGACCGTCGCCACGGTGGGGATGCCCAGGCGCTGGTACACCTCGGCGCGGCGGGGGTCGTAGATCCGGGCGGCGACGTTCTCGACGCCGAAGTTCTCCCGGGCCACCCGCGCGGCGATGATGTTGGAGTTGTCACCGCTGGAGACCGCGGCGAAGGCGCCGGCCTCCTCGATGCCCGCCTCGCGCAGGGTGTCCTGGTCGAAGCCGACGCCGGTGACCCGGCGCCCGTTGAACCCGGCGCCCAGCCGACGGAACGCGGTCGGGTCCTGGTCGACCACGGCCACCGAGTGGCCCTGTTTCTCCAGTGCTCTGGCGAGGGCGGAACCCACGCGGCCGCAGCCCATGATCACGATGTGCACCGGCGCTTACCTCACCCGTCCCGAAGGGGCCTTGACCTGCGCAAACACCGTTCAGCTCCGTTTCCCGCCCGGTCGTCCGGGACGAGGTTCATCGTGGGGGCGCCGGCCCGACAACGCTCGACAACCAGAGTGTTGCCCGCCGACTCGTATCCGACACGCTAGCCGGTCCACCGAAAGCAGTCGCGACGAAGGGGGGGACAAACGGCGGAGCCTTGACCTGGGAGCCCCTACGATTCCTTAACGTGCCTATGCCGACTGACCTTCCGAAACGCATCCTGATCGGGCGCGCCCTACGCAGCGACAAGCTGGGCGAGACGCTTCTCCCCAAGCGGCTCGCGCTGCCCGTGTTCGCCTCGGACGCGCTCTCCTCGGTCGCGTACGCCCCCGAGGAGATCCTGCTCACCCTCTCCATCGCGGGCGCCTCGGCGATCCACTTCTCCTGGCAGATCGGCGTCGTCGTGGCGATCGTGATGCTCGCCGTGGTCGCCTCCTACCGGCAGAACGTGCATGCCTACCCCAGCGGTGGCGGCGACTACGAGGTCGCGACCGTCAACCACGGGCCGGCTGCCGGCCTGGTGGTCGCGAGCGCGCTGATGGTCGACTACGTGCTCACCGTGGCCGTGTCGACCACCTCGGGCGTCGCCAACGTCGTCTCCGCGGTGCCCGCGCTGCGCGGTCACGAGACCGTCCTGTCGGTGGTCGTGGTCGTGCTGCTGATGGGCATGAACCTGCGCGGGGTGCGCGAGTCCGGAAGCGCCTTCGCCGTTCCCACCTACGCCTTCATGGTCGGCGTGATCGGGATGGTCGGCTACGGGGTGTTCCGGCACTTCGCGCTCGGCCAGGACATGCCTGCCGAGAGCTCCACGTTCCACCTCGCCGCCACCCCCGGCAACGACTCGCTGGCCGGCTTCGCGATGGTGTTCCTGCTGCTGAAGTCCTTCTCCTCCGGCTGTGCCGCGCTCACCGGTGTGGAGGCGATCTCCAACGGCGTGCCGGCCTTCCGCAAGCCGAAGAGCAAGAACGCGGCCACCACGCTGCTGATGATGGCGAGCATCGCCGTCGTGATGTTCATGGGCATCATCTGGCTGGCCCGGCTGACCGGTGTCCAGATGGCCGAGAACCCGACCGAGCAGCTCGTCGGCGCCTCGCCGGACTACCACCAGAAGACGGCGCTGGCGCAGATCAGCGAGGCCGTGTTCAACAACTTCACGCCCGGCTTCTACTTCGTAGCCGCCGTCACCGGCCTGATCCTGGTGCTGGCCGCCAACACCGCCTTCAACGGCTTCCCGGTGCTCGGCTCGATCCTCGCCCAGGACCGGTACCTGCCGCGCCAGCTGCACACCCGCGGCGACCGGCTGGCCTTCTCCAACGGCATCATCCTGCTGGCGATCGCGGCGATCCTGCTGATCCTCGCCTTCGACGCCGACCCGACCCGGCTGATCCAGCTCTACATCGTCGGCGTCTTCGTCGCGTTCAACATGAGCCAGTCCGGCATGATCCGGCACTGGACCCGGCTGCTGCGCAGCGAGAACGACCCGGCCAAGCGCCGCCACATGCAGCGCAGCCGGGCGATCAACGCCTTCGGCCTGGTGATGACGATGGCCGTGCTGATCGTCGTCCTGGTCACCAAGATCGGCCACGCCTGGATCGCGATCGCCGCGATGGCCGTGCTGTTCGTGATGATGAAGGGCATCCGGCGCCACTACGACCGGGTCTCGGACGAGCTGACCGCCGCCGAGGAGCCGGACGACGTGGTGCTGCCCACCCGGGTGCACGCCATCGTGCTGGTCTCCAAGCTGCACAAGCCGGCGCTGCGCGCCCTGGCGTACGCCCGGCTGGCCCGGGCCCACACACTGGAGGCCGTCACGGTCAACGTCGACCCGGCGGACACGGCGGCGCTACGGCGGGAGTGGGACGAGCGCGGCATCGAGGTGCCGCTCAAGGTGCTGGACTCGCCGTACCGCGAGATCACCGGGCCGGTCCTGGACTACGTGAAGAACCTGCGGCGCAGCACCCCGCGGGAGGTCGTCTCGGTCTACATCCCGGAGTACGTGGTCGGCCACTGGTACGAGCACCTGCTGCACAACCAGAGTGCGCTGCGGCTCAAGGGCCGGCTGCTGTTCAAGCCCGGTGTGATGGTCACCTCGGTACCGTGGCAGTTGGAGTCCTCGGAGCGGCGCAAGCCGCAGAAGGCCTGGTCGGCGCCGGGGGCCGTCCGCCGTGGCGAGCCGCGGGCGCCGAAGGCCGTAGAGTCGAAGGATTCCGTCTCCACCGGTGCGAACGCCGGTGACACCTCCGAGCGCAGCAAGGACTCCTCCCAGTGACCCGCAACACTCCGCCCCGTTCCTCGGGCTCCTCCGGCAAGGGCGCCCGCCGGGGCGGCTCCCAGCCCGGGCAGGTCTCCCGGCCGCGCTGGGGCCGGCCGGCCCGTCCGGAGGCCACCGACCGCGACGGCCTCACCGCGCGCACCGCGCCGATCGTCCCGGGCGAGCGGGAGGACCGCGGGCCCGCCGGGCCGGCCGCCGAGAGGGGCGCGGGCAAGGGCGCCGCGGGCAAGGGCTCCGGCAAGGGCGCGCCGAAGAGTGCGTCGAAGGGTGCGCCGAAGGGCGCGGGCAAGGACGCCGGCCAGGGCGCGCCGAAGGGCGCCGCCGGGGCCGGCCGGAAGGCGCCGCGCAAGCAGGCGGTGCGGCCGCCCAAGGCGCTGCGCACCGCCGCCGCGCGGCCGTCGCGGCCCGAGGCGCCCTCCGGGGAGCCGCTGGCCGGGCAGCGCTACGAGGTCGAGGTCGGCCCGGTCGCGCACGGCGGCGGGCACTGCGTGGCCCGGCACGAGGGGCGGGTGCTGTTCGTGCGGCACGCGCTGCCCGGTGAGAAGGTCGTCGCGCTGGTGACCGACGGGACGACCACCTCGCGCTTCCTGCGGGCCGACGCGGTGGAGGTGCTGGAGCCGGCCAAGGACCGGATCGAGGCGCCCTGCCCGTTCGCCGGTCCCGGCAAGTGCGGCGGCTGCGACTGGCAGCACGTCACCCCGGGCGGGCAGCGCAAGCTCAAGGCGGCGGTGCTGACCGAGCAGTTGGCCAAGCTGGCCGGGCTCACCCCGGCCGAGGCGGGCTGGGACGGCAGCGTCGAGCCGGTCGGCGGCAAGCTGCCGGCCGGGCAGGTGCCGGCCTGGCGCACCCGGGTGCAGTACGCGGTGGACGCGGAGACCGGCAAGGTCGGTCTGCGCAAGCACCGCTCGCACGACGTGCAGGTGATCGACCGCTGCCTGATCGCGGCCGAGGGCGTCACCGAGCTGGGCATCGAGTCCCGGGACTGGCCGGGCGTGGCGGGCGTCGAGGCGATCGCGGCGAGCGGCTCCTCGGACCGTCAGGTGGTGCTGACTCCGCGGGACGGCGCCCAGCTGCCGCTGGTCGAGCTGGACAAGCCGGTGTCGATCGCCCGGGTGGACGCGCAGGGCGACCTGCACAAGGTGCACGGGCGCTCCTTCGTCCGCGAGCGGGCGGCCGGGCGGACCTGGCGGGTCAGCAACGGCGGCTTCTGGCAGATCCACCCGGAGGCGCCGGACACCCTGGTCGACGCGGTGCTGGACGGTCTGGACCCGCAGTGGGGCGAGAACGCGCTCGACCTGTACTGCGGCGTCGGCCTGTTCGCGGGCGCGCTGGCCGACCGGGTCGGCGAGGACGGCGCGGTGCTCGGCATCGAGTCCGCCAAGCAGGCCGTGGTCGACGCCCGGCACAACCTGGCCGCGCTGGACAACGTCCGGATCGAGTGCGACCGGGTCGAGACGCTGCTGCCGCGTACCGGCATCACCGCCACCGACCTGATCGTGCTGGACCCGCCGCGCTCCGGCGCCGGCCGTGAGACCGTCGCCCACCTCGTCGGCCTGGAGGCGCGCCGGATCGCGTACGTGGCCTGCGACCCGGCGGCGCTCGCCCGGGACCTGAAGTTCTTCCGCGAGGGCGGCTACCGGCCGGTCTCGCTGCGGGCCTTCGACCTGTTCCCGATGACGCACCACTTCGAGTGCGTGGCGATCCTGGAGCCGGCCGGGGAGTGATCCCGGGCCCCGGGCACGCACGGCAGGAGGCGGTCACCCGTTCTGGGTGACCGCCTCCGGTGTGTTCGGGGAGCGGCTTCGTTCGGCGCGGCCTCGCTCGGGGCGCGGTCTCGTTCGGGGCGTGGTCTCGTTCGGGGGCTACTCGTTGTGCTCCTCCTCGTCGGCGCTGTGCGGGAGGTCGATGCCGTGCTGGGCGGCGAGCCGCAGGAGCGAGGCGACCCGGCCCTCGTACGCCTGGACGCCGTCGGCGTCCCCTTCTGCCCGGGCCGCGGCGAGGTCGCGGCGGGCCTGTGCGAGCTGCTCACGCAGCTCCTGGTCGAACATGTCTGTCATCGGTCGGCCTCCGCACCGTTCGGCGCCCGCTCGGGGGAACGCAGGGGGGATTTCAGCGTCCCGGACGGTGCGGGAGTCTTCAAGTCCCGCACCTCCCGGTGGGGCACGGCGGACGGGGCCCCGGCCGGGGCGGAAGGTCAGGTGCCGGCAATGCGCTGGTAAAAGATGGCGCAGGTGCGGCGGTCGGACCCCGGGAGGGGGCTTGACGAGGCAATTCTCCGGGGTGAAGGTGAGCCATTGACATGTGATGTGTGCTGTTGCACCGCCCTGGTGGCAGCCACCCCACGCCGCCGGCCGGGGCGGGCCGGTGCGTGAGGGGGAGCGTCATGGAGTTGGAGCTTCGGCACCTGCGGGTGCTGTGCGCCATCGCCGACACCGGGAGCGTCGGCCGGGCCGCCGCCCTGCTCGGCGCCTCGCAGCCGGCGACCAGCACCCAGCTGCGCCGGATCGAGCGCCACCTGGGCGCCTCGCTGTTCGAACGCACTGCCGCCGGGGTCGCGCCGACCGGATTCGGGGTTGAGGTGCTGGCCGCCGCCCGGGAGCTGCTCGCCCGCGCCGACAGTCTGGGGCGCCGACCGGAGGCCCAGACCGGGCCGGCCCCGCGCGAGTTGCGGCTGGCGGCGGCCAACGAGCCGATCCTGCCCGGGCTGGTCGCCAGGGCCCGGCACCAGCGGCCCGGGCAGCGCTTCACCGTGACGTCGGTCCACCGCCCCTCGGACGCCGTCGAGTTGCTGGAGCTGGGCGAGGCGGACGCCGCGGTGGCCGTGGACTACCCGGGCCGGGAACTGGGCCGCTCGCCGTCCGTCGCGCACCGCGGCATCGTCACCGAGCCCGTCTTCGTCGCGCTGCCGGCCGGCCACCGGCTGCGGCACCACGCCGAGGTGGCCCTGGCGGACCTCGCGGAGGAGGAGTGGCTCCTGGCCCCCGACGACGGGGCCGGCTGGCACGGCGTGTTCCACGGGGCCTGCGCCGCGGCGGGGTTCACCCCGGCGAGCGTCCACGAGTTCCTCGGCGGCCGGCTGGAGCTCCAGGAGATGGTCGCCGCCGGGCTCGGCGTCTCCGTCGTCCGGGCCACCACCCGGCCGCTCGCCGAGGTGCTGGTCAAACCGCTCGCCGGGACGCCGATCTGGGTCCGGCAGCTGCTGGTCTGGCGGCCGGCCGGGGTGGAGGGGGAGGTCGTGGAGGCGCTGTTCGGGGCGGCGGTCGCGGCGTACCGGGACCTGATCGCGGCCGCGCCGGGCTTCCAGGCGTGGGCGGCGCGGACGTACCGGCCGTAGCGGGGCCGGGTCAGGGCCGGGTCAGGGCCTGGTGTTATGGCAGGGTCAGGCAATGTCATATGACCTGTGACATTGTTCTGCGCTGCCGTCGCTGGCAGGATCATGACGCGTTCCCCCACCTCTCGGCAGTCCTCCCAGCGCCTCCCCCAGAGGAGAAGGACCCACCAGTGCGTCCACGGATACCCCTCCCCACCCTGCTGGCCGGCCTCGTCGCCGGCTGCTGCGCCGCCGCCACGCTGCTGCCGGCCACCGCTTCCGCCGCCTCCGCCGCCTCCGCCGCTTCCAGCGCGGCTGCCCGGCCGGCGGCCCCCGCGGCCGACCCGGGCTCCGTCCTGCCGAAGCCGCTCGGCGCCTTCCTCACGGTCGACCCGGCCGAGCAGGCCCGTGCGGCCGAGGAGCCCGCCCCCGTCGCCAAGCCGCTGCCCCCGGCCCTGCTCGGCCAGGTCGTGATGGGCCAGCCGGCCGGCACCGCCGTGCAGACCGCGCCGCGCCCGGCCGATCCGAAGACCGCCGCCCCGGCCAAGGCGGCCCTCGCCGCCCGCGGTGCCGCCGGTGCGGCCGCCGCCGGGCAGAGCTGCACCCCGGCCGACTTCGGCAGCCGCAGTGGGGCCGACCTGGTCTCCTTCCTGGAGGCCTCGACCCCGGACTGCGTCAACACCCTGTTCAACGTCACCGGCGCGGACGCGGGCAGCATCTTCAAGGAGTCGAAGATGCTCACCGTCGCCAACGCCTTCCAGGCCGCGGCGGGCGGCTACACCGGCGACAACTCGACCGGCATCCTGCAGCTGGTGCTCTTCCAGCGGGCCGGCTGGTACGTGCAGTCGTACAACGCGGGCGCGGTGGGCCCGTACGACGCGGCGCTGACCGGCGCCTCCAAGGCCGCCCTCGACGCCTTCTTCGCCAGTGCCCACCGCACCGACGTCAGCGACGCCAACGGCACCGTGCTCAACGAGGTGCTGGTGCTCACCGACAGCGCCAACCTCCAGGGCGGCTACCTGGGCGTCTACAAGCAGGTCCTGACGGCGTACGACAACTCGTACAACGCCTTCCCGAAGATGCTCAAGGCGGTCAACGCGGTCCTCTCCGCGCCGCTGTGGCGGGGCAACTGGAACCCCGACTTCGTCAGCGCGGTCGGCGCCGACCCGAGCATCGGCGCCACCCTGGGCGACTTCGCGCTGAACCACAAGGACCTGCTCGGCACGGCCAACGCCTACCTGGACGTCAACGCGGGCAACGACCTCGGCCGGATGGCCGGCGACGGCCCGACGGTCGAGGCCGCGGTCAAGGGCAAGGTCAAGGCCGTCCTCGACGGCGCGCAGATCACCGGCGCCACCGGCCCGCTGTACGTCCACACCGCCTACCAGGCCAACAGCTTCGACCCCGGCCAGTGCTCCTACTACGGCACCTGCGACCTGCCGGCCAAGCTGACCGCCGCGGTGCTGCCGAACCAGCTGGTCTGCGACAACCGCACCATCCAGACCGAGGCGCTCTCGCCCGCCGACCTGTCCGCGGTCTGCGCCAGCCTGCGCGGCGAGGACGCCTTCTTCCACAAGCTGGTCAAGGACAGCGGCCCGATCCCCGGCCAGTACGACAAGGAGCTGACCCTCGCGGTCTTCGCCAACCAGGCCGACTACCTGACCTACTCCTGGGCGATCTTCAACAACTCCACCGACAACGGCGGACAGACCGTCATGGACCCGACCGACCCGAACAACCGGGCGGTGTGCGTGATGTACCAGAAGTCCTGGAACGACGGCTTCACCGCCAACGTGTGGAACCTCAACCACGAGTACACGCACTACCTGGACAACATCTACGACCTCAAGGGCAACTTCTCCACCGAGATCTCCGTCCCGGACATCTGGTGGATCGAGGGCGTCGCCGAGTACGAGTCCTACGCCTACCGCGGCACCACCGACACCCAGGCGATGGCCGAGGCCGCCAAGCACACGTACAAGCTGAGCACGCTCTTCCAGAGCACGTACGGCAACTCGAACACCGTGCGCACCTACCCGTGGGGCTACCTGGCGGTCCGGTACATGTTCGAGAAGCACCCGGCGGACGTCGACGCCATGCTCGGGCACTTCCGCACCGGCGACTACCAGGGCGGCTACGCGGTCTACAACGGCATCGGCACCGGCTACGATGCCGACTTCGACGCCTGGCTCGACGCCTGCGCCGGCGGCGCATGCTACGCGGCCGGTCCGACCGCGCTGTTCGGCCAGACCGTGAGCGGCCCGACCGTCACCCTGACCGACAAGTCGGTCCAGACCGGGTCCGGCCGGATCACCGCCTGGCACTGGACCTTCGGCGACGGCGGCTCCTCCGACCAGCAGAACCCGACCCATACCTACGCGGCCGCCGGCACCTACACCGTCGCGCTGACCGTCACCGACGACACCGGCAGGACCGCCAGCACCCCCGCCTCCGTCACCGTGACCACCGGCGGAGGCGGCGGCCCCACCACCCCGCCGGCCTGCACCGACCCGCGCACCGACGCGCTCGGCAAGAACTGCTCGCGCGCCAACCTCTCCGCCACCGCCGGCAACCTGGACTACCTGTACGTCTACCTGCCGGCCGGCACCAGCACCCTGAAGATCACCGCCTCCGGTGGCACCGGCACCGTCTCCCTGTACTACAACGAGAGCACCTGGGCCTCGCCGAGCGCGTACACCGCCTCGTCCACCAACCCGGGCACCGCCCAGAGCATCACGGTGACCAACCCGACAGCGGGCTACCGGTACGTGAGCCTCTACGCGAACACCGACTTCAGCGGGGTGACCGTCAGCACCCAGTTCTGATCCGTCGTCCGCCGTGCGCCGTCCTCCGGGCGCGGGCCGGGTCCGTGGCAGCAGCCGCGGGCCCGGCCGTCCGGCGTTCCGGCGTTCAGGTGTCCTGGTGCTCCGATGCTCCGGTGTTCCCCCGGTTTCCTGCGTTCCGGTGACGGCGAGGTTGCGCGGGGGCGTGCCGCAGGTGTGCGGGCGGTGTGCGTGCGCCCTTGTTGTGCTAGCGCTTGAGCGCTAGCTTGAACGGCATGGGTAAGAAGCAGCTGAACGTGCGGGTCGACGCCACGACCGCCGAGATGGCCCGGGAGCGGGCGGAGCAGCAGGGGATCTCCATGAACCAGTACATCGAGCGCCTGGTCCAACAGGACATGGGCGAGTCCGGGCGGGCCTTCGTGGACGCGGCCGCGCAGTTCATGAAGGAGTACGAGTCGGCCTTCCTCGCCGAGTTCGCGGAGCCGGGCGACCTCCAGGACGTGCGCCGTTGAAGCTGGAGGTCGACCTCTCGTGGTTGCTCATGACCGCCGAGCAGTACACCCCCGGTGACCCACAGGTCACCGACTACGGTGCACTGCTCGCGGCCGTCACCCGCCACCAGGCCGAGATATTCGACATCGCGGTCTACCCCGAACCGCCGGACCGCGCCGCGGCGCTGATGCACCAGTTGATCCGGGTGCCCGCACTGGAGAAGACCAACGAACTCTTCGCGACCGCCGTCGCCTACGCCTACCTGGTCGCCAGCGGCTGCACCGTCGCCACCACCGCCCGCGAGGTGCGCAGCCTCTCCCGGGCCATCCGCGAGGGGCGGCTCGGGGTGTCGGGCGTGGCCGAGCGGCTGGCGGCCTGGGTGGTCGACGAGGCGGAGGGGGAGGGGGTCGCCGGAGCGGACGAGGAGGACGAGGACGACGACTGACCGGCGCCGCCCCCGTTCCTGGCCGGGGGGCTCCCAGGGGTGCTGCTACGCGGCGGGCTCCGACCGGGGTCGGCCGAAGTCTGCCGGTCGGCCGGCTACTGCCGGTTGCTGCCGGTCACTGCCCGTCGGTGGGTTCCTGCTGGGCGGGGGGCTCCGCTATCAGGGCGGTCGCGAAGGGGCGGAAGCCGATCCGGCGGTAGATCCGGGCGACGTCCTCGTCGGCGGCGGACAGGAACACCGTCCGCACCCCGTTCGCCCGGGCGTGGGCGACCAGGGCCGCGGTGACCGCCAGGCCCAGCCCGCGCCGGCGTGCGGACGGGAGCGTGCCCACCCCGGCCACCTCGGTGACCGGGCCCACCGGGTTGTGCTGGCCCGCGCACAGAGCCGTACCGTCCTCGACGGCCACGGCCAGCACGGTGGCACCGGCGGCGATCCGCCCGGCGATCCGCTCCGCCGTGCCGTCGGCCGTCAACTTCGCCGCGGACTCGGCGAGTTCAGCCGCACCGGCCGGGCCGACGGCGGTGCCCGGATCGTCGAAGGCCAGGTGCGGGACGGCGATGGCGGCCGCCAGCTCCGGCGCGTCCGGCGCCAGCACCCGGACCTCCACCCGCTCCGGCAGCTCGGGCACCGGGGCCGCTTCGTCCTGCGGGCCCAGCACCAGCAGCGGGTGCTCGTGCACCGTCAGGCCCGCCGCCTCGACCGCCGCGCGCAGCCCGGGGGTCTGCTCGGCCACCCACTCGAAGGCCTCCGGCACGCCCAGCTCCCGCTGCCGCTCCAGCACCCGGCGGACGTCCTCGGCGGTGGCGGCCGGGCCGGTGTGGTCGAGGGTCGGGCGGGCGTAGTACGGCCAGCCGGCATCCTCGCGGACGAACAGGGTCAGCGGTCCGAAGTCCTCGGTGCGGGCGGCGCCGCGCGGAACGGCGTCGTAGTAGCGCTCGATCTCGTCGAGCAGGGGGCGGTCGGGAGCATGATCGTCAGAGGTCACGGCGTGCATCCAAGCAGGGGCGGCGGTGCGGTGCCACCGATTTGTCGAGGTCGCGCGGTCCGCTCCTGTCGGGGGCGCGGGGTCAGCGCCCTCGACCCGGGGTCCGCGCCGTCGACCCGGGGTCCGCTGTCGTCGTTCCGGGCCGATTGTTGCCGAACGCTTACCCGCTCGCAGCGATCTTGTGCGGACACGACGTGCATGCTGAAGCCTTTACAGCTCTGCCGAGGGGGACGGCGGACGTCTGCACTAGGCGAGGCAAGGGGGAAGACAGGCCGATGAGGCTCTGCTTTCTGGTGGAGGAACACTACCGGCACGACGGCATGCCGCTCGACGTGGCGCGCCAACTCACGGCGTGGGGGCACCGGGTGGACGTGCTGCGCCCCGGGGACTCGCTGCTGGCGATCTCCGAGGAGGTCCGGGCCGGCAGCCACGACGCCTGGGTGCTCAAGACCGTCTCCGGCGGACCCGGGCTGACCCTGCTGGAGTCGGCCGCCGCCGTCGGCCTCACCACGGTGAACGACGTGCGTTCGATCCGCGGGGTCAGGGACAAGGCGCTCGCCGCGGTCATCGGCCGTACCCGCGGCCTGCCCGTCCCGGTGACGTACGCGGCCGCGCGCTGGGAGCGGCTGGCGGAGATCCCGGCCACCGAGTACCCGCTGGTGGTCAAGCCCGCCGACGGCAGCTCCGGGCGCGCCGTCCGACTGGTGCGCAGCCCCGACCGGCTGCTGGAGGTCGGGCCCGAGCTGGCGGGGGAGGGGCTGCTGATCGCGCAGCCGTACGTGCCCAACTCCGGGACCGACCTCAAGGTGTACTGCGTCGACGGCGAGCTCTTCGCGACGGAACGTTCCTCCCCGCTGCACCCCGGGCAGGGCGTGCGGGAGCGGCGGGTGCCGCTGCCGGGGAGCGTCGCGCGGATCGTGGCGCAGGTCGGCGAGGTGTTCGGGCTGGACCTGTACGGGGTGGACGTGCTGCTGGGGCCGGACGGGCCGGTGGTGGTGGACGTCAACGACTTCCCAAGCTTCCGGCAGGTACCGGACGCGGTGGCCAGGGTCGCCCGGGCGGTGCTGCGGCTCGCGCGCAGCGGGACGGCCGTGTCGGTGCCCGGCGGGCCCGCCGAACTGGTGCCCGCCGGCGGCGACCCGTACGGGCAACTCGGCTTCGGCGAGGGGGAGTTGCGATGAGGGTCGGGCTGATCACCGGCGACCCGGGGCACCCGGTGCTGGCGGCCGCGGCCGAGCTGCTGGTACGGCAGGGGCACGAGGTCGAGGTCGTCCCGCCCGCCGGGTCCGTGGCCGGGCCGGCGGACGTCTACCTGCTCAAGGCCCGTACGCCGCAGGCGCTGGCGTTGGCGGGGGAGTTGGAGCGGCGGGGCGCGCCGGTGGTCAACTCGGCGGCGGCCACCGGGCTGTGCCAGGACCGGGTGCGGATGGCCGACCTCGCCCGCGCCGCCGGGTTGCCCTTCGCAGCGACCGAGGCGGTCGGGCGGCTGGGCGAACTCGCCGATCCGGCCTACCCGTTCGTGGTCAAGAGCCGGCACAGCAGGCGGCACGACCTGGTCGCCCGGGTGGACGGGCCGGCCCGGCTGCGCGAACTCGCCGGGCGCTGGCCCGACGAGCCGGTCGTCACCCAGTCGTTCGTTCCGGGGACGGGCTGGGACCAGAAGCTGTGGGTGGTCGACGGGCAGGTGTTCGCGGCCCGGCGGCAGTCCGAACTCGCCACCGGCACAGGGAAGTCGGGGCGGGCGGAGGAGTGGGAGCCGTCCGCCGCGCGGGCCGCGCTCGCGCTGCGCGTGGGCGAGGTGTTCGGACTCGACGTGTACGGGGTGGACCTGCTCGACGGGCCGACGGAGCCGGTCATCGTGGACGTCAACGCCTTCCCCGGGGTCCGCGGCCGGCCCGGCGCGCCGGAGGCGCTCGTGGCGCTCGCGCTGCGGGTGGGGGAGGAACGGGGGCGGGCGCTCGCCGGGCTCGGGCTCGGGAGGGGTGTGCGGTAGGGCACGGGGCGGGGGCCGGGGTGCGCGGTGGGGCCCTTCGCCGGGGGCGGGGCGGTGGCCCGGGGCGCCGACCCGCCGAGGTCGTTAGGCTGGCTGGCGCCCCGACCGGCCGGGGCGTACGGCGAGAGAAGACGGAACCTTGCTCCAGGACATCGAGCGCTACCTGGCCTGCCCGCACTGCGCGCAGGCCCTCACCCGGCACGACCGCAGCCTGCGCTGCCCGGCCGGGCACAGCTTCGACCTCGCCAAGCAGGGCTACGTCAGCCTCCTCGCCGGCGACGCCCACACCGGCACCGGAGACACCGCCGAGATGGTCGCGGCCCGCGCGGACTTCCTCGCCGCCGGGCACTACCGGCCGATCGCCGAGGCGCTGGCGCAGACCGCCTCCGCCGTGGTCACCGGCGAGTCCGACGGCCTGGTCGCCGACCTCGGCGCCGGCACCGGCCACTACCTGGCACACGTCCTGGACGCCCTGCCCGGCACCGTCGGCGCGGCCCTCGACATCTCCAAGTTCGCGCTGCGCCGCGCCGCCAAGGCGCACCCCCGGATCGGCGCCGTGGTGTGCGACGCCTGGCGCCCGCTGCCGCTGCGGGACGCCTCGGCCGAGCTGATGCTCAACGTCTTCGCCCCGCGCAACGGGCCCGAGATCCGCCGGGTGCTGCGCCCCGGCGGCACCCTGCTGCTGGTCTCGCCGACCGCCCGCCACCTGCGCGAACTCGTCGACGCGCTGGGGCTGCTGTCGGTGGACGAGGAGAAGCAGCGGCGGATCGACGAGAAGCTCGGGCCGCACCTGGAGCCCGCGGGGCGGCAGGAGGTCGAGTTCACCCTGCGGCTGGGCCCGCAGGACGTGCGCACCGTCGTCGGCATGGGGCCGAGCGCCTGGCACACCGACCCGGAGCGGCTGGGCGCCGCGCTCGCGGAGCTGCCGGAGCCGGTCGAGGTGACGGCCTCGGTGACGGTGGCCGCGTACCGGCGCTGAGCATCGACGCGGGCCGCGTGCCAGCGCTGAGCACCGACGCGTACCGCCCCTGCGTGCGGTGCCGGCCGCGCACCGCCGTCGAGCGCCACGTTGGGATGAATCTGCCGCGCAGGCACGTTTCTGCCGCTCGGCCTGCGGCTAACGTCCGACGGGTGAACCGCGACGCCACCAGGCCCGCAAGGCCGTCCCAGCTCCGACCGGGCGCCCCGGGGCCCGACCGGCCGCCCGTGCCGCGCCCCACCGTCGAGGAGCTCCGGCTCACCTCGTTCAAGTCCTACCGGCGCGCGGTGCTGCCGCTCGCCCCCCTCACGGTGCTGCACGGGCCCGCCGGGGTCGGCAAGTCCAACGCGCTCGACGCGCTGGCCGTGCTGTCCCGGCTCGCCCTCGGCGAGGAGATCGCCGACTCGCTGGACGGGCTGCCCGAACGCACCGGCCCGCTCGCCGCACCCGTCCGGGGCGGCCTGGACGGGTGCGTCCCGCACGGACGGGACGCGATCATCCTCGGCTGCACCGTCCGCTCGCCGCACGGCCTGATCCGGCTCGACGTGGTCGTCCGCACCGACGGCCCGGTCCGGATCGCCCGGGAGTCGCTCACCCTCGACGGCCGGACCCTGATGGACACCGGCGAACAGGACGTCCGCAACCGGCGGGTCAACGTGTGCTGGCACAACGACACCCGCCAGGGCGACATCCGCGCGCCGTTCCCCAGCGGCACGATGATCACCGCCCAGCTGCCGCTGCGCGTCGCGGGCTCGTCGGCTGGGGAGTGCCTCGTCCTCGCCGCCACCGAGGACCTGCTCACCGCCCTGCGCGAGGTCTTCCCGCTGCACCCCGTCCCCGCGCTGATGCGCGGCTGGGCGCGGGCCGACCCGCAGGCCCGGCTGCGCAGCAACGCCGCCAACATCTCCGCCGTCGTCGCCCGGCTGAGCAACGAGTGCCCGCGCCGGTACGGGCAACTGCTGCGCGCCGTGCAGTCCGCCGCACCGCACCCGCTGCTCGGGCTCACCCTCGCCGAGCGCGAGAGCGCGGGCGTGCGGCGGGTCCTCGCCGTCTTCGACGAGGGCGTCCTCGGGCGCACCGGCGCGGACCAGGCCTCCGACGGCATGCTGCGCCACCTCGCCTTCGCCTCGGTACTGCTGACCGGGGCCGGGGTGCTCGACCTCGACGTGGCCGCCGAGGTGCCCTGGGCGCACCGGCAGCTCACCGTGCTGGCCGAGGACCTGGGAGCGGGGCTCTCCGGCGAGCAGACCGCGACGCTGCTGCGGCTGGCGCGGGACATGGCGGACCGCAGCCAGCTGCGGGTGGTCGCGGCCCTGCAGGAGCCGGCGGCGGCGCGGGAGGTGCTGGGCGGCGCGCCCAGGGGCGGGATGGTGCTGGTCGAGTGCCGCCGGGATCCGGACTCCGGGTTCACGGTGCTGCGGCCGGAGACGGCGCGGGTGCCGGTCCAGGGTGGACACGGGGAGGCGGCCGGGGAGACGGCGGACCCGTTCGACGGAGTGCCGGCAGGGGGCGCGGCAGCGGACGAGGACCGGTCGGACGAGCCGTCGGGTGAGTGGCCGGCGGAGCAGACGGGGGCGGCCGGATCCCCGGTGGGCGGTGGGGCGTCCACCGCGGGCGCTGGGGCGGTGGGCCGCGATGCGGTAGACCTGGAGAGGTGAGCGAACGAGTGACGGGGCCGGCGGAGCCCACCGTGGCGGCCCTGCGGCAGCGGTTGGTGGAATTCGCGGCGGCCCGGCGGTGGGAGCCCTTCCACACCCCGAAGAACCTGGCGGCGGCGCTGAGCGTGGAGGCGGGGGAGCTGCTGGAGATCTTCCAGTGGCTGACGCCCGAGCAGGCGGCGTCGGTGATGTCCGACCCGGAGCGCGCGCACCGGGTGCACGACGAGGTCGCGGACGTGTTGGCCTACCTGCTGCAGTTCTGCACAGCGGTCGGGGTGGATCCGCTGGCGGCCCTGGCGGCCAAGATCGAGCGGAACGAGCTCCGCTTCCCGGTGCCGGTGGACGCGGCCGAACCAGGTGAAAATGTGGCCGGCGTCAACTCGGAGGTGGACGACCAACCCTTGTGAGGGACGGGAGTTATCCACAACCCCCGACTTGTCCACAGCTTCTGACAACGTGGATGCGCGCTCGCGCTCTTCCTCGCACGCTTTCGCCGTGACCAGCCGTCACCACACGGACCGCCCTCCCGGCGGCCGGGGCGACGGCGACAACGAGCGAGGGGAGCGGTGGCCATGGAGGCGCTGCGACTGATCAAGACGGCCCGGCACGCCCTGGCCGAGGCCAGGCACGTACCGGACGTCCTGGCCGAGGCGCGGCAGGCCGCGCTGCTCACCGAGGCGGTGGGCGCCAGGCTGGCGGAGTCGGAGGACGAGGAGCTCACCGGGCTGGGGCAGCAGCTGTCCGAGGCCGGGGCGCACGCGGCGGTCTGCCTGGACCGCTCCGTGGTCCGCGCCGCCCTGGTGAGCGGCGGCCGGGCCGCGCGGCTCACCGACCTCGGGGACTTGCAGCCCGCTCTCGGAGCGCTCGACGGGCTGCTCCAGGAGGTCGGCGAGACGCTGGTGGTGCTGGCCTGCGGGGCGGACACCGAAAGCCTGTACTGGACGTGCATCGACGGCGTGGACGCGGTGTCGGAGTGCAAGGACCTCACCGCGCGGCTGCGCGAGGCGGCGGTCCGGGGCGGAGACGCGCGGCCCGCGGTGCTCGGCGGGGCGGAACGGGAGCGGGTCGGTGGTGGGGCGCCGTTACTGGTGGTCCGGCTCGGCCCGCCGGGCGAGGCCGGTCCGCCGGGCGGCGGCGTGGCGAGTGGCCGCGGCTCGCCCTCCGGCAGTGGCCCGCCGGGCGACGGTGGCCCGCCCGGGGCGGGCGGGCCGGCCGAGGAGGAACGGTCGGCGGGCTACCGGGAGCCCGGGGCGTCCGAGGCCTCGGAGGTGTCCGTGCCGGTCGGATAGGCGGTGGAATCGCCGCTCCCGGGGACGGAGCCCTGGAGTTCGTCGAGGTCCGCGGTGACGGAGGCGAGCAGTTCCTGCATCTGCTCCAGCAGGCTCTTGGGGGCGGCGGGTCCGGCCGAGGTGCCGTCGGCCGAGCCCGTCGGGCTGCTCGGGAACTGCGGCGTGGCAGATGGTTCGGACATCACGGGACCTCTTCGGATCGGTGGTGCGGCGTGGAGCGGCCGACGGTGGCTCGGCCGCACGGCGGGAGGCGGCAGTTGCCCGCCACCGGGGCACCCACCCCGCCGTTGCACCCAACGAACCGCTCCGGATGTCGTCACCCGGACACCACCCGATGCGGTCCAACTCCGGCGCGCGGTAAGCCTCCCGGGTGAGGCGGGGTTGCCGTCGCGGCGCTGCCTCGGCTAGGCGCGGAGCGGCTCGGGGCACGGAGCGAGACGGCGGCCGGTGACGCGGAGCCGGGTGGTGGTCGGCGACGTGGAGCGGGGCGTCGGCGGACACGTCCGGAGAGGGGAGCGGAGGTGGGGTGAAGACGGCTCGGGGGAGAACCCACCCCTTGCCACTCTCAACGTATAGCGCATGGGGGGTCTTGCGGCAAGGCCCCCGTGGGGGCGCACAATCGCAGGCCTCAGATCGGAGCTGATGCCATGAACAGCCGGACCACCAGCGCGTTCGACCTTCCCGCCCGCCTCGCCGCCAAGGCCGATCCCGAGCTGATCGGCGAGGACGAGCGGCACTTCGCGGCCGTCGCGGAGAGCCTGGAGAAGTCGATCGCCGAGCTGTCCGACCGCCTCGACGCGCTCCGCCGCGCGCCGGGCGGTCTCGGGCGGGAGGCGATGGACCGGGACGTCGAGGTGCACAAGCTGACCGGTCGGCTGCGTGCCCTGCGCCGCTTCGGGCTGGACCTGTGCCTGGGACGGGTCGTCCTCGCGGACGACCCGGAGCCGGTGTACATCGGGCGGCTCGGCCTCACCGACAGTGAGGGGCGCCGACTGCTGGTCGACTGGCGCTCGCCCGCCGCCGAGCCGTTCTTCGCGGCCACCCACGCCGACCCGATGGGTCTGGCGAGCCGGCGCCGGTACCGCTGGACGGGCGGCCGGATCGGCGACTACTGGGACGAGGTGTTCACCGCCGAGGCCCTGGAGGGGCACGCCGCGCTGGACGACCAGTCCGCGTTCATCGCCAGCCTGGGCGGCAACCGGTCGGCCCGGATGCGGGACGTGCTGGCCACCATCCAGGCGGACCAGGACGCCGTCATCCGGGCCGGGTCCCGGGGCGCCCTGGTGGTGGACGGCGGCCCCGGCACCGGGAAGACGGTCGTCGCGCTGCACCGCTCCGCGTACCTGCTCTACTCCGACCCCAGGCTCGGCCACCGGCGCGGCGGCGTGCTGTTCGTCGGCCCGCACCAGCCCTACCTGGCCTACGTCGCCGACGTCCTGCCCAGCCTCGGCGAGGAGGGGGTGCGCACCTGCACCGTGCGGGACCTCGTCGCCGAGGGGGCGAAGGCCGGGGCCGAGCGGGACGCCGGGGTGGCCCGCCTGAAGTCCTCGGTCGACATGGTGAAGGCGATCGAGAAGGCCGTCCGGTTCTACGAGGAGCCGCCGGCCGAGGGCATGGAGGTCACCACCCACTGGGCCGACCTCTGGCTGAGCGCCGAGGACTGGTCCGACGCCTTCGACGCGCCGGACCCGGGCACCCCGCACAACGAGGCCCGCGAGCAGATCTGGGAGGAGCTGGCCACGATCCTGATGGACAAGCTGGACGAGGACGAGGACGTCTCGCCGGAGCTGTTCCGCCGGTCCCTGCGGCAGGACCGCGAGCTGGTCGAGACGCTCAACCGGGCCTGGCCGCTGCTCGACGCGGCCGACCTGGTCGGCGACCTCTGGTCGGTGCCCGCCTACCTGCGGATGTGCGCGCCCTGGCTGGCGCCCGAAGAGGTCCGCCGGCTCCAGCGCAAGGACGCGCCCCAGGCCTGGACGGTCTCCGACCTGCCGCTGCTGGACGCGGCCCGGCAGCGGCTCGGCGATCCGGAGGCGGACCTGCGCCGGCGCCGGCGGGAGGCCGCGGCCGCCGCCGAGCGCGAACGGATGGCCGACGTCATCGGCGACCTCCTGCAGGCCGACGACGACGGCGAGGGCGCGGTGACGATGCTGCGCGGGCGCGACCTCCAGGACACCCTGGTCGACGAGACGGCCCTGCCCGTCGCCGACCCGGAACCGCTCGCCGGGCCGTTCGCGCACATCGTGGTGGACGAGGCCCAGGAGCTGACCGACGCGGAGTGGCAGATGCTGCTGCTGCGCTGCCCGTCCCGGAGCTTCACCATCGTCGGGGACCGGGCACAGGCCAGGCACGGTTTCACGGAGTCCTGGCAGGAGCGGCTGGAGCGGATCGGGCTCGACCGGAGCACGGTGACCTCGCTGAGCATCAACTACCGGACGCCGGAAGAGGTCATGGCCGAAGCCGAGCCCGCGATCCGGGCCGCGCTGCCCGACGCCAACGTGCCGACCTCCGTCCGCAGCAGCGGCATCCCCGTCGCGCACGGGTCGGCGGCGGAGCTGGACGCCGTCCTGGACGGCTGGCTCGCCGAGCGCGCCGAGGGGATCGCCTGTGTGATCGGCGCCCCCGGCTTCGAGGCGCGGCCGCGGGTCCGGTCGCTGACCCCGGAGCTGTCCAAGGGGCTCGAGTTCGACCTGGTCGTCCTGGTCGACCCGGAGGCGTTCGGCGGGGGCGTCGAGGGAGCCGTCGACCGCTACGTCGCGATGACCAGGGCGACGCAACGGCTGGTGGTCCTCAGGAGCACGTGAGAAGACGGCGTCGGGCGGCGGCGAGCGGCGGAGGGAGCGGGGTGTGGAAGAAGGGAGCGAAGGGGCTGGAACGCGCCTCGCCCGGTCGGGTGGCGCGGGTGTCGGGCGACGGCGGCGGGAGGCCAGACTGGGGCGATGGACGAGGAGGAACAGCTGGCGTCGTGGGCGGCCAGGCGGGCGCAACGGCTACGGCCGGTCGGGCAGTTGCGGGCCGTACGGCTCACGGGCGGACGACAGCGGGGTGCCCATGTGACGCCGGGTGAACCGAGGCTGATCGTGCGCTGGGACGGCTACCAGTGGCTGCCGGAGACGGTGGCCGAGGACTACGCCACCGCCCAACGGATCCTGTACGGGATCGAGGGCGCGGGAGCGCCGCGGCCCGGGCGTCAGGCCCGGCGGCCGAGGAAGGCGCCGGGGCGCCACCGCAAGCCCTGACGCCCGCGCGGGCAGGGCCACGCGCAGCGGTGCCCGAGCCGCGCCCGGACCACGACCGGTCCCGGTCGCGGCCGCGCCCGGACCACGAGCCGCCCCGGTCGCGGACGAACCCGGGGAACGAGCGGTTCCCGGGAAGCGCGCGGCCCCCGGAAGCGCGCGGGGTCCGGAAGCGCGCGGGGTCCGGCGCCACCCGGCGCCGGACCCCGACAGCCCCTGCCCGTAGGTCAGTTGTGGGCGTGCAGGTCGGCGTTCAGACCGCCCCAGGAGCCGGAGCGGGCGATGACCTCGACCGCGCCGCTCTGCGAGTTGCGGCGGAACAGCAGGTTGTCCTGGCCGGACAGTTCGACGGCCTTGGCCACCGTGCCGTCCGGAGTGGTGACCCGGGTGCCGGCGGTCACGTACAGGCCGGCCTCGACCACGCAGTCGCTGCCGAGCGAGATGCCGATGCCCGCGTTGGCGCCGAGCAGGCAGCGCTCGCCGACCGAGACGACCTGCTTGCCGCCACCGGAAAGGGTGCCCATGATCGAGGCGCCGCCGCCGATGTCGCTGTGGTCGCCGACGACGACGCCCGCGCTGATCCGGCCCTCGACCATGGAGGTGCCCAGCGTGCCGGCGTTGAAGTTGACGAAGCCCTCGTGCATCACGGTGGTGCCGGCGGCCAGGTGCGCACCGAGCCGGACGCGGTCGGCGTGGGCGATGCGCACACCGGTCGGGGCGACGTAGTCGGTCATCCGCGGGAACTTGTCGATCCCGTACACGGCCAGCTGGCCGCCCTGGGCGCGCACGGCCAGGCGGGCCTGCTCGACCTTGTCCACCGGGACGGGGCCGATGCTGGTCCAGGCGACGTTGGCCAGCAGGCCGAAGATGCCGTCCAGGTTCTGGCCGTGCGGCTTGACCAGCCGGTGGCTGAGCAGGTGCAGGCGCAGGTACACGTCGTGCGTGTCGAGCGGCTTCTCGTCCAGCGAGGCGATGGTGGTGCGCACGGCGACCACCTCGACGCCGCGGCGCGCGTCGGCGCGCAGCGCCTCGGCCGCGCCGGCACCGAGCTCGGCCTCGGCCTGCTCGGCGGTCAGCCGGACGGTGCCGGCCGGGCCGGGCTCGGCGGCCAGCGCGGGAGCGGGGAACCAGGTGTCGAGGACGGTGCCGTCGGCGGCGATGGTGGCCAGGCCGGCGGCCACGGCGCCGGTCGCCGCGGAGGTGGATTCGTGCGAGGTGGATTCAGCAGTCACACCGTGCACGTTAACCAATGCGGGGCCCCGGTGCCGAACACGCCCGCCGGGCGGACGCGCCCGGCGGACGTGCTGGTCGGCGGCCCGCGGGGCGGGAAAACCCGGTGCTCGGCGCTCCGGTGCTGGGCAATACTTCAGCGGGTGTTCATGTCGATCTCCACCACCGGCAGCGCCGAGGCCCCGGCCACGGACCTCGGGTTCCTGCTGCACAAGCACCCCGGCAAGGTCCAGCAATTCACCACGTCGCACGGCGAGGCCCACGTCTTCTACCCCGAGGCGGGGGACGAGCTCTGCACGGCGGCACTGCTGCTGGACATCGACCCGATCGCACTGGTCCGCAAGGGTCGGGGCGACGGCAGGGGGCGCGGCGGCTCGCCCGACTTCGCGCTCTCCCAGTACGTCAACGACCGCCCGTACGCCGCGTCCTCGCTGCTCGCGGTGGCGCTGCGGACGGTGTTCAGGTCCGCCATGAAGGGCGTCTGCCCGGCCCGCCCGGAACTGCCGGAGCGGGTGCGCCCGCTGCGGATCGAGCTGCCCGCCGTGCCCGTGAACGGCGCGGGCGAGGGCGGCGGCGCGGCCCTGGTGGCCCGGCTGTTCGAGCCGCTGGGCTGGCGGGTCGAGACGACGGCGATCGCGCTGGACGAGTCCTTCCCCGAGTGGGGCGAGTCCCGCCACGTGCGGATCGCGCTCTCCTCCGACGCGGTCCGGCTCGCCGACGCGCTCCAGCAGCTGTACGTCCTGCTGCCGGTGCTGGACGGCGCCAAGCACTACTGGGTCGCCCCGGACGAGGTGGACAAGCTGCTCGCGGCCGGCCAGGGCTGGTTGGCGGCCCACCCGGAGCGCGCCCTGATCACCCGCCGCTACCTGGCCCGGCGCTGGTCGCTGACCAGGGCCGCGATGGAGCGACTGGAGCTGGCCCGGCTGGCGGAGGCCGACGACCGCGAGGTCGAGGAGATCGACAACGCGGTCGACGACCGGCCCGAGGAGGAGGTGCGGGAACAGCCGAAACCCAGGCAGCCCTCGCTCGCCGAGCAGCGCCGCGCCGCGATCCTCACCGCGCTGCGCGAGAGCGGCGCCGCCCGCGTCGCCGATCTCGGTTGCGGCCAGGGCGAGTTGATCGGCGAGCTGCTCAAGGACGCCCGGTTCACCGGGATCCTCGGCGTGGACGTCTCCACCAGGGCGCTGCGGGTGGCGAGTCGTAAGCTGGGCCTGGAGCGGTTGTCGGAGCGTCAGGCGGCCCGGGTGTCGCTGGTGCAGGGAGCGCTCACCTACACCGACGTCCGGCTCAAGGGCTTCGACGCGGCGGTGCTGTGCGAGGTGATCGAGCACCTGGACCTGCCGCGGCTGCCCGCGCTGGAGTACGCGGTGTTCGGCGCCGCCCGGCCGAGGACGGTCGTGGTCACCACGCCGAACGCCGAGTACAACGTCCGCTGGGACAGCCTGCCGGCGGGCGCCGTCCGGCACGCCGACCACCGCTTCGAGTGGTCCCGGGCCGAGTTCCGCGCCTGGACCGGGAAGGTCGCCGCCGCGTACGGCTACACCGTGGAGCTGCGCCCGGTCGGTCCACAGGACGAGGAGGTCGGCGCCCCGACCCAGCTGGCCCTGTTCACCACGTCCACCACGCCCACCACGTCCACTCCGACCGCTACGACCACGGCACCCACCACGCCCACCCCGACCGCCACGACCATCCCGACCACGACGCCCGAAGGAGGCGAGCCCCGATGACCGATGACGCGACCGACACGACCGACACCCCCGGCGAGAGCCGGGACCAGGACGGTGCGAAGAGCGCCACCCCCCGCCGCCTCCCCGTCACCGACGTCTCCCTCGTCGTCCTGATCGGCACCAGCGGCGCGGGCAAGTCCACCTTCGCCCGCCGCCACTTCCTGCCCACCCAGGTGGTCTCCTCCGACTTCTGCCGGGGCCTGGTCGCCGACGACGAGAACGACCAGTCCGCCTCCGCCGAGGCCTTCGACGTCCTGCACTACATCGTCGGCAAGCGCCTGGCGGCCGGTCGGCTGACCGTCGTGGACGCCACCAACGTGCAGCCCGAGGCCCGCCGGCAGCTGGTCGCGATCGCCCGCGAGCACGACGTGCTGCCGATCGCGATCGTCCTGGACGTCCCACCGGGGGTGTGCGCCGAGCGCAACCGCTCGCGTCCGGACCGTCAGCTGCCGGCCCATGTGATCCCCCGCCAGCACCGGGAACTGCACCGCTCCCTCCGCGGCCTGGAGCGCGAGGGCTTCCGCAAGGTGCACGTCCTGCGCGGCGAGGCCGAGGTCGCGACCGCCGAGATCGTGCTGGAGAAGCGCTACAACGACCTGCGTCACCTCACCGGCCCGTTCGACCTCGTCGGCGACATCCACGGCTGCCGCTCCGAGCTGGAGACCCTGCTGACCCGGCTCGGCTACACGCTCACCCGGGACGCCGAGGGCCGCCCGGTGGACGCCGCGCACCCCGCGGGCCGCACCGCCGTCTTCGTCGGCGACCTGGTCGACCGCGGCCCCGACACCCCGGGCGTGCTGCGCCTGGTGATGGGCATGGTGGCGGCCGGCCACGCGCTCTGCGTGCCGGGCAACCACGAGAACAAGCTGGGCCGGGCGATGGACGGCAAGAAGGTCAACGTCGCCTACGGCCTCCAGGAGTCGCTGGACCAGCTGGCGGGGGAGAGCGAGGAGTTCCGGGCCGAGGTCCGCGCGTTCATGCGCGGCCTGGTCAGCCACTACCTGCTGGACGGCGGCGCCCTGGTGGTCTGCCACGCCGGCCTGCCGGAGAGGTACCACGGCCGCAACTCCGGCCGGGTCCGCTCGCACGCGCTGTACGGGGACACCACCGGCGAGACCGACGAGTACGGCCTGCCGGTGCGCTACCCGTGGGCGGAGGAGTACCGGGGCCGGGCGCTGGTGGTCTACGGCCACACCCCGGTGCCGGTCGCGAGCTTCGTCAACAACACCGTCTGCCTGGACACCGGCTGCGTCTTCGGCGGCAGCCTGACCGCGCTGCGCTACCCGGAGCGCGAGCTGGTGAGCGTCGAGGCGGAGCGCAAGTGGTACGCCCCGGTGCGTCCGCTGGTCACCGACGCGCCGGGCGCCCGCGAGGGCCGTCCGCTGGACCTCGCCGACGTGGCCGGGCGCCGGATCGTCGAGACCGGGCTGCACGGGCGGGTGGCCGTCCGGGAGGAGAACGCGGCCGCGGCGCTGGAGGTGATGAGCCGCTTCGCGCTGGACCCGCGGCTGCTCGCCTACCTGCCGCCGACCATGGCACCGAGCGCCACCTCCCGCCGGGACGGCTACCTGGAGCACCCGGAGGAGGCCTTCCTCGGCTACCGGGCCGACGGCGTGCAGCACCTGGTCTGCGAGGAGAAGCACATGGGCTCGCGCGCGGTGCTGCTGGTCGCCCGGGACGAGGCCGCGCTGGAGCGCCGCTTCGGCGTGGCCGGCCCCGGTGCGATCTGGACCCGGACCGGCCGCGCCTTCCTCGCCGACGAGGAGCTGACCGGCGCCGTGCTCGGCCGGGTCCGGGAGGCCGCCGGGCGCGCCGGGCTGTTCGAGGAGCTGGCCACCGACTGGCTGCTGCTGGACGCCGAGCTGATGCCCTGGTCGCTGAAGGCGGTGGAACTGCTGCGCCGCCAGTACGCGGCGGTCGGCGCGGCGGCGGGCGCCGTCCTGCCGGAGGTGCTGTCCGCGCTGGAGCGGGCGGCCGGGCGCGGCCTGGACCTGGCCCACCTGACCGCCCGCCAGCGGCAGCGCGCGGCCGACGCGCAGGCGTTCACCGAGGCGTACCGGCGTTACTGCTGGCCGACGGAGGGCCTGTCGGGCATCAGGCTCGCACCGTTCCAGCTGCTCGCGGCCGAGGGGGCGAACCTGGCGGTGCGCCCGCACGACGAGCACCTGGCCTGGATCGACCGCCTGGTGGCCGCCGACGGGACCGGCGCCGCCGACGACACGGAACACCCTCAGCACCCGCAGCACCCGCAGCAGGACCCCCAGCACCCGGAGCACCCGCAGGACCAGGAGCCGGTGCTGCACCGTACCCGCCGGATCCTGGTGGACACCGAGGACGAGGCCTCGATGGCCGCCGCCACCGCGTGGTGGGAGGAGCTGACCGCGGCGGGCGGCGAGGGCATGGTGGTCAAGCCGCTGGCCTCGCTGGTGCGCACGGTGCGCGGCGAGGGCCGGCCGGGCGGCCTGGTGCAGCCCGGGGTGAAGGTGCGCGGCCGGGAGTACCTGCGGATCATCTACGGCCCGGACTACACCGAGCACCTCGACCGGCTGCGCCTGCGCGCGCTGGGCCACAAGCGCTCGCTGGCGCTGCGTGAGTACGCGCTGGGGCTGGAGGCGCTGGACCGGCTGGCGGCGGGGGAGCCGCTGTGGCGGGTGCACGAGCCGGTCTTCGCGGTGCTCGCGCTGGAGTCGGAGCCGGTCGATCCGCGACTGTGAGCGCGGTGCCGGAAGGCGGGGAGCCCTTCGCGGGCTCCCTGCGGGCTCCTCGTGGGCTCTCCGTGGGCTCCTCCGGAACCCCCTCCTGCGGGACCGTCCCGGCCCTGGCCTGTATAGAAATTCCGAGTATCGTATAGACTTGCCGCTTCCTCCAGTCCCGTCACCCCAGGAGCCCGGCATGGCCTTCAACCTCCGGAACAGGCACTTCCTCAAGGAGCTCGACTTCACGCCCCAGGAGTTCCGCTTCCTGGTGGACCTCGCCGCCACGCTCAAGGCGGCGAAGTACGCCGGCACCGAGCAGCCCAGACTGCGCGGCAGGAACATCGCGCTGATCTTCGAGAAGACCTCGACCCGCACCCGCTGCGCCTTCGAGGTCGCCGCCCACGACCAGGGCGCCACCACCACCTACCTGGACCCCACGGGCTCCCAGATCGGCCACAAGGAGTCCATCAGGGACACCGCCCGGGTGCTCGGCCGGATGTTCGACGGCATCGAGTACCGCGGCCACGGCCAGGAGATCATCGAGGAACTGGCCGAGTACGCCGGCGTCCCGGTCTGGAACGGCCTGACCGACGAGTGGCACCCCACCCAGATGCTGGCCGACGTGCTCACCGTCACCGAGCACACGCCCAAGCCGCTCCCCGAGGTCGCCCTCGCCTACCTCGGCGACGCCCGCTCCAACATGGGCAACTCGCTGCTGGTCACCGGCGCCATGCTCGGCATGGACATCCGGATCGTCGCCCCGCGCGCGCTCTGGCCGACCGAGGAGGTGCAGAAGTCGGCGCGGGACCTGGCCGAGACGACCGGGGCCCGGATCACCCTCACCGAGGACGTGGCCGAGGGCGTGGCCGGCGCCGACTTCCTCTACACCGACGTCTGGGTCTCGATGGGCGAGCCCAAGGAGGTCTGGGCCGAGCGGATCGAGCTGCTCAAGCCGTACCAGGTCTCCATGGACACCGTCCGGGCCACCGGCAACCCGGACGTGAAGTTCCTGCACTGCCTGCCCGCCTTCCACGACCTCGGCACGGTGGTCGGGCGGCAGATGCACGAGGCGACCGGCATGAGCGAGCTGGAGTGCACCGACGAACTGTTCGAGTCGGCGCACTCCATCGTGTTCGACCAGGCCGAGAACCGGATGCACACCATCAAGGCGGTGCTGGTCGCCACCCTCGGCTCCTGACTCCCGGCTCCTGGCCGAGGGGCGAGGACCCTTCCCGTCCGAACGGCTCCTGGGTCCGAACGGCTCCTGGGCCCGAACGGCTCCCCGGGCCACGGGCGGCTCCCCGCGCCGCCGGCGCCGGTGCCGGTGCCGGCCTCAGCCGTCCAGCCTGACGCAGGCCACCCGGTCACCCGCCGCGTGCCGGCCGGCCGGGGTGCCCGCGTGCAGCACCAGCGAACGCGCCTCGCCCGGCCGCGGCTGCCAGGCCACCGCGGTGGCGGCGCTGCCCACTCCCTGCCGGTCGGTCCGCAGCACCAGCCGCAGCTCGTTGCCCTCGTTGGCGTACACCGGGTCGGTGGACGGCTGCACCGGGTCGACCACGTTCTGGTAGTGCGGGCCGGAGGAGGCCGGGTCGACCCCGCAGTCGCCGGTGTGGAGGTGCGCCGGGAACTCGTGGTCGGGGGCGAGCCCCGAGACCGTCAGGGTGAGCACCGTCCGCCCGGGCAGCGAGCGGTCGGTGACGATCCGGGCGTGCGAGCCGTACGGCACCAGGTCGCTCGCGTAGCTGATCGCGGTGGGCGGGACGAAGGCGGTGGCCGGGTCGAAGGCGGCCTCGGTGACGGAGGCCGGCGAGGCGGCGGGGGCGAGCAGGGCCAGCGGAAGCAGGGCGGCGGCGAGCGGAGCGGTCATCGGGACGGGGCCTTCCAGGGGCGGGGCGACGGTCGCCCTGCTAACGCGGCCGGGGCTCCCAGGACACCCCCGGCCCTCCCCGTACCGGCGACGTCCTCAGTCCGCGTCCCGCCGGATCCCCCGGATCTCGCAGCGCGGCCCGCTGGCCCGCATCAGCCGCAGGTCGGCGGTGACCAGCGGTACCCCGTACCGCTCGGCGACCGCGACGTACGCGGCGTCGTCCGGGGTCAGGTTGTCCTTGAGTTCCCAGATCCGGCCGAGCAGCGGCGCCACCTCGACCTTGCGGATCGTCACCGCCGCGAGTTCCTCGGCGAGTTCGGCGACCCGCTCTGCGGTCAGCTCCTTGGCCAGGTAGAGCCCGCGAAGCGACTGCATCACCTCGACGACGACGTGCTCGGGCGCCACCCACTCGCCGCCGGAGGCGAGTTCCGCGCGGGCCCTGGCCCCGCGCGGGCCCTGGTCGGCGAGTGCCAGTACCAGTGCGGATGCGTCCACCACGATCATCAGTCGGCCCCTGCCCGTCCCCGCACGTCAACTCACCGGCCACGGTACCGGGGCGGCTCCCATCCGGCGGAGCCGGGCCCGGGGGCGCCCAGGGCGGGGCGGGCGGGACGTTCCTGGCCGCGCCCTGTCGTGGCGGGCTCCGCCCGACGCCCGGGTGCCGGAGCTCCGCGGAGTGCGGGCCTGGGGCCTGGGGGCTGGGCGCGGGTGCGCTGCCGGCCCTGTTGTTCGCCGTGGATTACGCCCAGGGCCGGTCGGTGTACGCGGCGTCGGCGAGTTACCGCGCGTATCTGGAGTTCCCGGTGCTGTTGATGCCGGTTCTGGAACTGGGAGCGAACCGGGCGCGAACGGAGGACGAAGAGCGACGACGACCCTGCCGGCCGACATCGCCCCCTCGCCGACCGGCGGATCCGGTGGTGAGCTTGTGGTGGTGCTGCCGATGGCGGCCGCCGTCGTGGCGGGTGCGGTCCGGCTGATCAGGCTGGAGCGCAAGCGGCGCGGCCCGGACGACCGGTGAGGCACGGCATGCACTATGGTTTATCTCGACATCGAGATAACTGCCCCTTACGATATATCTCGACATCAAGATACTTGCCGAGAGGCGCTCGCCGGCGATGCGGGCAAGGTGGGCCTAAGTAAGGCTGACCTTACCACCGTGTGACGGCCGGATACCGCACGAAGCACCCAGAAGGAGTCAGTCGTGTCCGCGAACAGCTTCGACGCCCGCAGCTCGCTGCAGGTGGGCGACGAGTCGTACGAGATCTTCAAGCTCTCCGCCGTCGAGGGTTCCGAGCGGCTGCCGTACAGCCTCAAGGTGCTGCTGGAGAACCTGCTCCGCACGGAGGACGGCGCGAACATCACCGCCGACCACATCCGCGCCCTCGGCAACTGGGACGAGAACGCCCAGCCGAGCCAGGAGATCCAGTTCACCCCGGCCCGCGTGATCATGCAGGACTTCACCGGTGTGCCGTGCGTGGTCGACCTCGCCACCATGCGCGAGGCCGTCAAGGAGCTGGGCGGTGACCCGGCGAAGATCAACCCGCTGGCCCCGGCCGAGCTGGTCATCGACCACTCGGTCATCGCCGACAAGTTCGGCACCAAGGACGCGTTCACCCAGAACGTCGAGATCGAGTACGGCCGCAACAAGGAGCGCTACCAGTTCCTGCGCTGGGGCCAGACCGCCTTCGACGAGTTCAAGGTCGTCCCGCCGGGCACCGGCATCGTCCACCAGGTGAACATCGAGCACCTGGCCCGCACCGTCATGGTCCGCGGCGGCCAGGCCTACCCGGACACCTGCGTCGGCACCGACTCGCACACCACCATGGTCAACGGCCTGGGCGTGCTGGGCTGGGGCGTCGGCGGCATCGAGGCCGAGGCCGCCATGCTCGGCCAGCCGGTCTCCATGCTGATCCCGCGCGTCGTCGGCTTCAAGCTGACCGGCGAGCTGCCGGCCGGCACCACCGCCACCGACCTGGTGCTCACCATCACCGAGATGCTGCGCAAGCACGGTGTGGTCGGCAAGTTCGTCGAGTTCTACGGCGACGGCATCGGCTCCATCCCGCTGGCCAACCGCGCCACCATCGGCAACATGTCGCCGGAGTTCGGCTCGACCTGCGCGATCTTCCCGATCGACGCCGAGACCATCAACTACCTGAAGCTCACCGGCCGTGACGAGCAGCAGCTCGCCCTGGTCGAGGCGTACGCCAAGGAGCAGGGTCTCTGGCACGACCCGTCGCACGAGCCGGTCTACTCCGAGTACCTGGAGCTGGACGTCTCCACCGTCGTCCCGTCGATCTCCGGCCCGAAGCGCCCGCAGGACCGCGTGATCCTGGCCGAGGCCGCCGAGAAGTTCGCCGCGGCGCTGCCGACCTACTCCGCCGAGGCCTCGAAGCCGACCGCCGTCACCGCCCCCGACGGCTCGTCCTACGAGATCGACAACGGCGCGGTCGTGATCGCCTCGATCACCTCCTGCACCAACACCTCCAACCCCTCCGTCATGCTGGGCGCCGCCCTGCTGGCGAAGAAGGCCGTGGAGAAGGGCCTGCACGTCAAGCCCTGGGTCAAGACCACCCTGGCGCCCGGCTCCAAGGTCGTCATGGACTACTACGAGAAGGCCGGCCTGCTCCCGTACATGGAGAAGCTGGGCTTCAACCTGGTCGGCTACGGCTGCGTCACCTGCATCGGCAACTCGGGCCCGCTGCCCGAGGAGGTCTCGGCCGCCGTCAACGAGTCCGACCTCGCGGTCGTCTCGGTGCTCTCCGGCAACCGCAACTTCGAGGGCCGGATCAACCCCGACGTCAAGATGAACTACCTGGCCTCCCCGCCGCTGGTGGTCGCCTACGCCCTCGCCGGCAACATGAACGTCGACATCACCAAGGACGCCCTGGGCCAGGACGCCGACGGCAACGACGTCTTCCTCGCCGACATCTGGCCGTCGGAGCAGGAGGTCGCCGACGTCGTCGCCGGCTCCATCGACGAGGCCATGTTCGACAAGGGCTACCAGGACGTCTTCGCCGGTGACCACCGCTGGCAGTCGCTCCCGGTCCCGACCGGCAACACCTTCGAGTGGGACGCCGAGTCCACCTACGTCCGCAAGCCCCCGTACTTCGAGGGCATGGCCAAGACCCCGAGCCCGGTGACCGACATCGCCGGCGCCCGCGTCCTGGCCAAGCTGGGCGACTCGGTCACCACCGACCACATCTCCCCGGCCGGCAACATCAAGCCGGGCACCCCGGCGGCGCAGTACCTGACCGCCAACGGTGTCGAGAAGCGCGACTTCAACTCCTACGGTTCCCGTCGTGGCAACCACGAGGTGATGATCCGCGGCACCTTCGCCAACATCCGCCTGCGCAACCAGATCGCGCCGGGCACCGAGGGCGGCTACACCCGCGACTTCACCCAGGCCGACGCGCCGGTGTCGTTCATCTACGACGCCTCGCAGAACTACCAGGCCGCCGGCATCCCGCTGGTCGTCCTGGCCGGCAAGGAGTACGGCTCCGGCTCGTCCCGCGACTGGGCCGCCAAGGGCACCGCGCTGCTGGGCGTCAAGGCCGTCATCGCCGAGTCGTACGAGCGCATCCACCGCTCGAACCTGATCGGCATGGGCGTCCTGCCGCTGCAGTTCCCGGAGGGCGAGAACGCCGAGTCCCTCGGCCTGACCGGCGAGGAGACCTTCTCCATCACCGGCGTGACCGAGCTCAACGAGGGCCGCACCCCGAAGACCGTCAAGGTCAAGGCCGGTGACAAGGAGTTCGACGCGGTCGTCCGCATCGACACCCCCGGTGAGGCGGACTACTACCGCAACGGCGGCATCCTGCAGTACGTGCTGCGCTCGCTGATCGGCTGAGTCCCGGCACAGGCCTGAGAGGGGCCGGACCGCACTTCGCGGTCCGGCCCCTCCGCTTTTGCATACTGCGCCGGTTGCCGTCGACCCCTTGTGCGGTGAACGGCGGATGGACTAAACCTCTGTGGCATCTGGTCCAGACCATTTGACGTCGCTACAGAGAACAGGTCCGGTATGCCCACTCGCGCCTCAGCCCTGCTCGCCGCCGCCACCGTCGCCGCGCTGCTCGCCGCCCCCGCCACCGCCAACGCCGCCGATGGACGGCACGGCCCGAAGCTGAAGGGCCAGCGGGTCGGCTACTTCACCCAGTGGGGCGCCGACAGCTCCGCCAAGCGGGTCCAGGAGTCCGGCCAGGCGGCCAGGCTCACCGTCATCAACTACGCCTTCGGCAACGTCTCCGCCGACGGCACCTGCTTCGAGAGCAACGAGCCCGGCCAGGGCGACGCCCGCGACGACTACCAGCGCTCCTTCTCCGCCGCCGAGTCGGTGGACGGCGTGGCCGACGCCCCGGGCCAGCCGCTGAAGGGCCACTTCAACCAGCTGCGCAAGCTCAAGGCGAAGAACCCCCAGCTGCGCACGGTCATCTCGCTGGGCGGCTGGACCTGGTCCAAGTACTTCTCCGACGCGGCCGCCACCGACGAGTCCCGCAAGAAGTTCGTCTCCTCCTGCATCGACCTCTACCTCAAGGGCGACCTGCCGGTCCTGGCCGACTCACCGGAGGGCGGCCGGGGCGCGGCCGCGGGCGTCTTCGACGGCATCGACATCGACTGGGAGTACCCGGGCGGTGGCGGGGACGCGGGAAACGTGGTCCGCCCCGAGGACGGGCACAACTTCACCCTGCTGATGCGGGAGTTCCGCGACCAGCTGGACGCGCTGAGCGGTAGGAAGGGCAAGCACTACCTGCTGACCGCCGCGGTGGCCGCCAACGAGACCGTCGCCGACCGGCTCGAACTGCCGCAGCTGAGCGAGTCGATGGACTGGCTGAACGTGATGACCTACGACCTGCACGGCCCCTGGGAGGGCAAGGGTCCGGCCAACCACCAGGCCAACCTGTACTCCGACCCGACCGACCCGGACCCTCGGCAGCGCAGCGCCGACACCGCCGTGACCCACTACCAGGAGCGCGGGATGCCCTCCGAGCAGCTCGTCCTCGGCGCCCCGCTGTACGGCCACGGCTGGACCGGCGTCGCCCCCGGCAAGCGCGGCGGCCTCTTCCAGAGCGCCACCGCGTCCGCGCCCGACCGCTCCTACCGGGAGATCAACGAGCTGCCGGGCAAGGTCCACCTGGACCGCGACCACGGCGCGTCCTGGAAGTACGACGGCACCACCTTCTACAGCTACGACACCGCCGAGGTGCTCACCCAGAAGGCGCGGTACACGCGCTGGAACGACCTGGCCGGGGTGATGGTCTGGTCGCTGGACGGCGACGACGCCCAGGGCAGCGCGATCGCCGCGCTGGACCGCGGCCTGCGCCGCGACTGACCGGCCTCCCACGGCAGAGGGCCCCGGCCGCTCCCTGGAATCCAGGAGCGGCCGGGGCCCTCTTTCACGGCGGCCCGGTCACGGCGGCCCGGTCACGGCGGCGTACGGCCGTCGCGGCCCGCGGCCGTCGCGGTGTGCGCTGCCCGTCAGGCCCGGTCGCAGGCCTGCGCCCGCAGCGCGCGGGCCAGGTCGTCCCGGCGCTCCAGCACCAGGCGGCGCAGCGCCGGCGCGGCCTGCGGGTGCCCGGCCAGCCAGGCGTCGGCCTCGGCCAGGGTCTGACCGTCGGTCTGGGCGATCGGGAAGAAGCCACCGACGATCCGCATCGCGATCTCGATCGTCCGCTCGGCCCAGATCCGCTCCAGCAGCTTGAAGTACGGCGCCGCGTAGAGGGCGCTCAGGTCGCGCTGGGAGGGGATCGAGAAGCCGGCGGTGTTGGCCTCGACCAGGGCGCTCGGCAGCTCGTCCGAGTCGATCACGGCCGACCAGGCGGCGGCCTTGGCCTCCGCGGTGGGCCGGGCGGCCAGGCACTGGGTGTGGTGCCGCTTGCCGCTCGCGGTGTTGTCGGCGGCCAGCTCGGCGGCCAGCTCCTCGTCGGTGGCCTGGCCGGACGCGGCCAGCGCCAGCCACAGCGCCCAGCGCAGGTCCTGGTCGACCTCCAGGCCGTCGATCCGGGCGCTGCCGGACAGCAGGCCGCGGACCAGGCCGAGGTGCTCGGCGCCGCCCGCGGTCTGGGCGAGGAAGCGGGCCCAGGCCAGCTGGTGGTCGCTGCCGGGGACGGCGTCGCGCAGCTCGCGCAGGGCGCCGTCGGCGAGCAGCCGGCCGCCCTCGCCGCGCCAGGCCGGGTCGGCGTACAGGTCGACGGCGGTCTTGGCCTGGGCGTGCAGCGACTGGAGCACGCCGATGTTGCCCTCCTGGCCGGCGAACCGCAGTACCAGGGCGACGTAGTCGCGGGCCGGCATCAGGCCGTCCCGGGTGAGGTTCCACACCGCGGACCAGGTCAGCGCGCGGGCCAGCTCGTCGCGGATGTCACCGAGGCCGGTGCGCAGGCCCTCCAGCGACTCCTCGTCGAAGCGGATCTTGCAGTAGGTCAGGTCGTCGTCGTTGAGCAGCACCAGCGCCGGGCGGGCCAGCCCGACGGCCTCGGCGACGACGGTCCGGGCGCCGGTGACGTCCAGCTCGATCCGGCTGGTGCGCACCAGGGCGCCGTCGGCGTCCCGGTCGTACAGGCCGACCGCGATCCGGTGCGGGCGCAGACCACGCGACGGAGTCGCGGAATCGTCCGCAGTGCCGTCCTGGAGCACGGCCAGCTCGGTGATCCGGCCCTCGGCGTCGGTGGTGACCTGCGGGGTGAGCGCGTTGACCCCGGAGGTCTGGAGCCAGGCGGCGGCCCAGGCCTTGAGGTCGCGGCCGCTGGTCTCCTCCAGCACCTCCAGCAGGTCGCCCAGCTCGGTGTTGCCGAAGGCGTGGCGCTTGAAGTAGCGGCGGGCGCCCTCGAAGAAGGCCTCCGAACCGACGTACGCCACCAGCTGCTTGAGGACGGAGGCGCCCTTGGCGTAGGTGATGCCGTCGAAGTTGAGCTTGGCGTCCTCGAGGTCCCGGATGTCCGCGGTGATCGGGTGGGTGGTGGGGAACTGGTCCTGCCGGTAGGCCCAGGCCTTGCGCTGGTTGGCGAAGGTGACCCAGGCCGAGGAGTAGCGGGTACGGGCGCCGATCAGGCCGTAGGAGCCCATGAAGTCGGCGAAGGACTCCTTCAGCCACAGGTCGTCCCACCAGCGCATGGTGACCAGGTCGCCGAACCACATGTGCGCCATCTCGTGCAGGATGACGTTGGCCCGGCCCTCGTACGCGGCGTCGGTGACCTTCGAGCGGAAGACGAACTCCTCGCGGAAGGTGACGCAGCCGGGGTTCTCCATCGCGCCGATGTTGTACTCGGGGACGAAGGCCTGGTCGTACTTGCCGAAGGGGTACGGGTAGTCGAACTCCTCGTGGAAGAAGTCGAGTCCGAGCTTGGTGACGCCGAGGATCTCGTCCGCGTCGAAGTACGGGGCCAGCGACTTGCGGCACATCGCGGAGAGCGGGATCTCCAGCGCGGTGCCGTCGGCCAGCTCGCGGCGGTAGTGGTCGCGGGCGACGTGGTACGGGCCGGCGACGACGGCGGTGAGGTAGGTGGAGATCGGCTTGGTCGGCGCGAACTCCCAGGTACGGGCGTCGCCTTCGGCGGTGACGTTCTCGTGCGGGGCGTTGGACCACACGTCCCAGGCCGCGGGGGCGGTCACGGTGAAGGTGAACGGGGCCTTCAGGTCGGGCTGCTCGAAGTTCGCGAACACCCGGCGGGCGTCGGCCGGCTCGTAGTGGGTGTAGAGGTAGGTCTCGCCGTCCACCGGGTCGACGAAGCGGTGCAGGCCCTCGCCGGTGCGGCTGTAGGCGCAGTCCGCCTCGACGGTCAGCACGTTCTCGGCGGCCAGGCCGTCGACGTGCACCCGGGCGCCGTCGTAGGCGGTGGCCGGGTCGAGGGCGCGGCCGTTGAGGGTGACCGAGCGGACGGCGGGGGCGAGCAGGTCGAGGAAGGTGTCCGCACCGGGCTGGGAGCAGCGGAAGGCGACGGTGGTGGTGGACCGGAAGGTGCCGGCCGCCTGGTCCGGGGCCGAGGTCACGTCCAGCCGGACCTGGTAGCCGTCCACGGCCAGGATGCTGGCCCGCTGCTGCGCCTCGTCGCGGCTGAGGTTCTTGCCCGGCACGGCGGTACTCCTTTGTCCGGCTCGCACGGTGGTGCGCCTGTGGGTGGTGCGGTCTCGGCGCGGGGTGTGCTCCGCGCGCGGGGTCATCCTTTCACGGTCCGCGCCGTCAGTACCATTGCACAGGCTGCCGCGTTCGCACCGGAATCACCGGCGCCGGGCGGGTGTTGGCGTTCCGGGGACGGAACTCCTCCCCGCCTCGGACCACCTCACGAAGGACGACACGCAGTGACGACTGCCGCTGAGCGCAAGACCGCCGACTTCTGGTTCGACCCGGCCTGCCCGTGGGCGTGGATGACCTCCCGCTGGCTGATCGAGGTCCAGCAGCTGCGTCCGGTCGACGTGCACTGGCACGTGATGAGCCTGTCGGTGCTCAACGAGCACCGGGACCTCCCGGAGAGCTACCGGGAGCTGCTGGACAACGCCTGGGGCGCGGTGCGGGTCTGCATCGCCGCCGAGCAGCAGCACGGGCCGGAGGTGCTCGGCCGGCTCTACACCGAGCTGGGCCTGCGCTTCCACAACCAGGGCCTGCCGCAGAACCGGGAGACCGTCGAGGCCGCCCTGGTGGCCGCGGGCCTGCCGGTCGAGCTGGCCGACGCGGCCGGCACGGACGCGTACGACGAGGCCCTGCGCGCCTCGCACAAGGAGGGCATCGGCCTGGTCGGCGAGGATGTCGGCACCCCGGTGATCGCGGTCGAGGGCGCGGACGGCGAGCGGGTGGCCTTCTTCGGCCCGGTGGTCACCCCCGCCCCGAAGGGCGAGGCCGCGGCCCGGCTGTGGGACGGCACCCTGCTGGTGGCCTCCACCCCGGGCTTCTACGAGATCAAGCGCACCCGGACGGCCGGCCCCTCCTTCGAGTGAGCACGGCTCCTTCGAGTGAGCACGGCGAGGAACGCATGAGCACCGCGCGGAACGCGTGAGTGCGGCGTGGAACGCGGCAGGGCCCGGTACCCATCGGTACCGGGCCCTCGCCGTCCGCGCGTCCGGGTGGGTCAGCGCAGGGCGGCGGCGTCCCGGCGCTGCTTGAGCAGCCCGGCGACGGTGAGTCCGGCGACCAGCACGCCGGCCGCGTACAGCTGGTCGCGGTTGCCCTCGGTGGTGGTCATCAGGGCGAGGATGCCGACCACCGCGGCCATCGCGACCCAGGTCAGGTACGGGTAGCCCCACATCTTCACGGTGAGCAGCTCGGGCGCCTCGTGCTGCAGCCGGCGGCGCATCCGCAGCTGGACCACGCAGATGAACAGCCAGACCACCAGGATCGCCACACCGGTGGTGTTCATCAGCCAGGTGAACACGGTGTCCGGCCAGAACTTGGCGGCCAGCACGGCGCCGAAGCCGAACAGGCAGGAGGCCAGCACGGCTCTGCGCGGCACCCCGCCGCTGACCTTGGCCAGCGCCTTGGGGCCCTGGCCGCGGCCGACCAGCGAGTACGCCATCCGGGACGCGCCGTAGATGTTGGCGTTCATCGCGGACAGCAGCGCGACCAGCACCACCACCTGCATGATCGTTCCGGCGGCGGGCACCCCGAGGTGGCTCAGCACGGTGACGTACGGGCCGTCGGTGACGACCTTCGGGTCCTTCCAGGAGACCAGGGTGACGACCAGGGCCATCGAGCCGATGTAGAAGATCCCGATCCGCCACACCGCGGTGCGCACGGCGTTGGCGACGTTCTTCTTGGGGTCGTCGGACTCGGCGGCGGCGATGGTGACGGTCTCCAGACCGCCGTACGCGAAGACCGAGGCGAGCAGGCCGATGATCAGACCGTCGATGCCGTTGGGCAGGAAGCCGCCGTGGCCGGTGAGGTTCGTGGTGCCGGGGGCGCCGGGGCCGATCACGCCGGCGATGCCGAGCCCGCCGAGGACCAGGAAGGTGACGATGGCGGCGACCTTGATCGCGGCGAACCAGAACTCGAACTCGCCGAAGTTCTTCACCGCGGTGAGGTTGCTGGCGCAGAAGAAGACCATGAACAGGGCGACCCAGACCCAGGCGGAGACGCCGGGTATCCAGCCGTTGACGATCTTCCCGGCGGCGGTGGCCTCGGCGGCCACGCCGCAGCAGAGCATCACCCAGTACATCCAGCCGGCCGTGATCCCGGCCCAGGGGCCGATCTCCTTCTCGGCGTGCACCGAGAACGATCCGGAGGCCGGGCGGGCGGCGGACATCTCACCGAGCATTCTCATGATCAGCATGACCAGGAGGCCGGAGAGCACGAACGCCAGGATGATCGCCGGGCCGGCGGCCGCGATGCCGGCGCCGGAGCCGACGAAGAGGCCGGCACCGATCACGCCACCGAGGGCGATCATGGACAGGTGGCGCTGCTTCAGCCCGTGGGTGAGCTGCTGGCCACCCGACGCCGGATCGGCGGCCGGGCGGGGGCCTGCGGGGGTCCCGGTCGCCGTAGGGGCGGGGGTGGGGGCCATAGGGGCGGTTCCAGACTGTGCGGTATGCGACATGAGCTGTCCAATATCCGGCGGCGCCCCTGTCCATGCCAAAGATGATCGCTTTGGGCTCACGATGCGGACCATGTCGAAACCTAACGTGATCATGTTGTGACCAGGAGTCGTTCGGGGCCGGTTCCGACAACGCCCGACGGCCCGGGTTTGTCCGAAACCGTGCCGTTCGCGCAGTGGATCACCGCGTAGGTTCACAGGTGTTCACTCACCTGGACCTCACGGAGGAGCCCCGATGGCCACTGCCACCACCCCGATACCGCGCCGCGCCGTCCTCGCCGACCTGCTGCCCGCCGCCTCCACCCGGCTCGGCGCCCAGGCCCGCGACCTGGCCCTGGTGGCCGGCGGCGCCGCGCTGACCGGCGTGGCCGCCCAGCTGTCGGTGAACGTCCCCGGTTCGCCGGTGCCGGTCACCGGCCAGACCTTCGCCGCCCTGCTGGTCGGCACCGCGCTCGGCGCCCGCCGCGGCGTCGCCTCGCTCGTGCTGTACATGCTGGCCGGCATGGCGGGCCTGCCCTGGTTCGCCGAGGGCACCTCCGGCTGGGCGACGGCCTCCTTCGGCTACGTGCTCGGCTTCGTCCTGGCCGCCGCCCTGACCGGCGCACTGGCCCGCCGCGGCGCCGACCGCACGCCGGTCAACACCGCCGTCACCATGGTCCTCGGCAGCCTCGCCATCTACGCGGTCGGCGTCCCGTACCTCGCCCTGTCGCTGCACGTGTCGCTCGCCCGGGCGGCCGAGCTCGGCCTCTACCCGTACCTGGTCGGCGACGCCCTCAAGGCCGCCCTCGCCGCCGGCGCCCTGCCGCTGGCCTGGAGGCTGGTCGGCCGGCGCTGACCCGCCCGGCCGACGCCGATCCGCCCGGCCGGCGCCGACCCACCGGGCGACTCCACCGGGCGACTCCACCGGCCGGTCCCACCGGCCACCCCGGTCGGCGCACCCGTTGTCGGGCCCGGGCGCACGCGCATGCCACACTCATGGCATGCGCGTGTACCTGGGCTCCGACCATGCCGGATACGAACTGAAGAACCACCTCGTGGAGTGGCTCAAGGGGGCCGGCCACGAGCCGGTCGACTGCGGGCCGCACATCTACGACGCCGAGGACGACTACCCGCCGTTCTGCCTGCGTGCCGCCGAGCGCACCGCCGCCGACGAGGACGCCCTGGGCATCGTGATCGGCGGCTCGGGCAACGGCGAGGCGATCGCCGCCAACAAGGTCAAGGGCGTCCGGGCCGCGCTGGCCTGGAGCGTGCAGACCGCCGAGCTCGGCCGTCAGCACAACAACGCCAACGTGATCTCCATCGGCGGCCGCATGCACACCCTGGAGGAGGCCACCGAGTTCGTCGAGGTCTTCCTCAAGACCCCGTACAGCGGCGAGCCCCGGCACACCCGCCGGATCGAGATGCTGAGCGAGTACGAGACCACCGGCGAGCTCCCGCCGATCCCGGCCCACCACCCCCAGGGCTGATCCCACCACCCACCCTCCCCGGCCGGCCGGCCGCACGCTCCCGTGCGACCGGCCGCCGCCGTCTCCGGACACGTCGGAAACCGCGGGACGGGCGCCCCCGGAAGCCGCGTGACGCGCCCGGGACGACCCCGCCCCGCCTGTGGGATCGGCCACAGGCCACCGCTCGCCGACACCCCCGCACGCGGGGCGCACGCGCCGCCCACGCGGTCCGTACGCCCAACCCGCGTACGCCTCCTGACGACGCGCCCGCAACCCCGCCGATCGGCCGAAACCCACTGGGCGCCCCGCGCTCCGGCACCCGTGACCGCCCCCGGCCCGTCGACGCCGGGCGGTGCCCGTGGATAGGGTCGGACCCCATGGCTGGCAGAGCGCCGGGCACACCGCCCCAGACGACTGCGACGAGGCCCGGCGCCGCCCCGGCGTCCGAGTCCGTGACGGCCCGGTTGCGCAAGAGGGTCCGCCGGGTCCGCCGAAGGCTGCGCACAGCCGGTGTGGACTACTTCCGCGGCGGCGCCGCCGACTGGCCGGTGCTCTGCGCGCTCGCCCTGCTCGTGCCGCTGCTGATCCTGCTCAACATCTGGATGCCCGACTGGGCCCCGCCCACCTCCCTGGTCCTGCCGATCCTGGCCGGCGCCCTGCTGCTGCGCCCCGGCAGCCTGGTCGTGCTCTACGCGCTGGCCGCGCTCGGCCTCTCCTCCGAGTCCGTGATCCACACCGGCCAGCGGGTCGCCAGCGACAACCCCGAGGCCTACCTCTACGGCGTGACCCCGGGCGCGGCCCTGGTGGTCGGCGCCGCCGGGGTGGGCGGCCTGCTGCTCGCCCAGTTCCGGGCCCGGGTCGGCGTGCCCTGGTGGGGCGGTTCCACCATGCTGTTCGACCTGCGCGAGCGGCTGCGGGTGCAGAGCCGGGTGCCCGAGCTGCCGGACGGCTGGCACGCGGACATGGCGCTGCGCCCGGCCGGCGGCCAGTCCTTCTCCGGGGACTTCGTGGTCGCCGCGCGCACCGGCCCCGGCCAGCGGCTGCTGGAGGTGGTCCTCGCGGACGTCTCCGGCAAGGGCATGGACGCCGGCTCCCGGGCGCTGCTGCTCTCCGGCGCCTTCGGCGGCCTGGTCGGTTCGCTGCCCGCGCACGACTTCCTGCCCGCCGCCAACGGCTACCTGCTGCGTCAGTCTTGGGAGGAGGGCTTCGCCACCGCCGTCCACCTGGTGCTGGACCTGGACACCGGCGAGTACGAACTGCTCTCGGCCGGGCACCTGCCGGGCATGCAGCGGCTGGCGGGGGAGGGCCGCTGGGAGGTCAAGCAGGCCGAGGGCCCGCTGCTCGGGATCTACGACGGCGCCAAGTTCGACGGCGTGCGCGGCCGGCTGAACCGCGGCGACGTGCTGATGCTGTGCACCGACGGCATGGTCGAGGCGCCGGGCCGGGACCTCACGGAGGGCATGGACCGGCTGATGGGGGAGGCGGACCGGCTGGTGCCCGGCGGCGGACCCGGCACGGGCGCCGGCGCCGCGGCCGCGCTGATCGAGACGGTCGCCCGGGACATCAACGACGACCGCGCCGTGCTGCTGCTCTGGCGGGACTGACGTCCGTCCCGGGGCACATGCCGGGGGCGCCCGCCGCTGTCAAGCCTGGCAGCTGATCTTCAGCCAAATCGGACGGCCCGTCGACTGACCGGACCAGGGGCTTCCGCTACCCGCCCCCGACCGTTTTCCGGCCGCTCAGCCCGGCCCCGCCGACGATTCGTCAGGATGGCTCCGCTATCGTCCCGGTCGGCGGAAAGTCGTCTCGCACCGCAGGGTATCGGCGTTGGGCTGACTTTCAGACCTTTACGCAATCGGCACGGTCGACCACACTGAGTCCGGGCGGGACTGTTCAGGATTCGGGGGATGGGGGGCGTCACGTGCGGCACGACAGACAGCGGTCGACTCTGGGCTCCCTCGCCGGCGGCGTGCCGGACGGTCCGCGATTCCGCCTCGGGACCGTCGGACAGGCCGGGGTCCGGCTTTCGCAGGTGCCGCCGGGTGGTGGCACCCCGCTATGAAAACGAGGAAGTGAGTCCGGGTGGCACTCTCCGTCTCCGCACTGGTCCTGTTCGCGATCCTGTGCATCATCTTCATCCGCAACAAGCAGATGAAGATCCCGCACGCGATCGTCGCCGCCCTGTTCGGCTTCATGCTGCACGAGACCACGGTCGCGGGCTCCATCAACTCGCTGCTGGCCAACCTGGCGCACAGCATCTCCGGCATCACCGGCGGTTGATCCGGCCGGGCCGACCACCGGCGTCGGCACGCCCGGAGGTGATCGGGCGAGCCACCGTCACCGGCCGGCCCGTCTGGCTTCCCGCCAGCGAGCGAACAGTCCCCGGGGGCGCGCCGCCGCCGGGGCCGGGACACGCATCGGTGCGGGTGCCACGGCACCCGCCGACGTGTGCTGCCCCGCTGTCGTGGGCTCGGCCGTGAGCAGGACGAACAGCCGCGCCCAGCACAGCCGTTCACCCCGCGGCCAGTCCAGCGCGCGCAGTGCCGCCGACGCCGCCTCCGACACCTCGCCGCCCACCCGGACCTCGGCGACGTCGTCCCCCGCCTTCCCGCCCAGGAAGAGCTTGACGCCCACCGGCCCCGGGCCGGTCAACTCCGCGCGCAGCGCGGGCGCCAGCGCGGGCAGCACCCGGTGCTCGGCCAGCCAGCCCGCCAGGTGCTCGTTGCCGAAGCCGAACACCGCGGCAGGCCCCTGCACCGCGCGCCAGCCCGGGAGCCCGGGCAGGTCCGGACGGTCGGCGTGCCCCCCGCGGCCGTCCGCGAACCCGACCAGCACCGAGGCGGTGGTGGTCGCCCACATCTTCACCGCGTTCGCGAGCTTCTCCTCCTCGGTCTTGCCGAGGCCGGCCGCGCAGTCCCACACCACCGGGGCGTCCGCCCGGCCCAGGTGCAGCACGAAGCCGAGGTCCACGTGTCCGGCGCCGTCGTCCCCGGGGTGCTCGCGGACCGCCACCGCCGTGGTGCCGGGGCCGCGGACGACCTCGCCGTCCGGGCGGAACACCTGGCCCAGTCGCGCCATCTCCCGGACCACGCAGCGCTGAATGACGGCCAGTCGCTCCTGCGGACGCACCGGGACTCCTCCACCTCGGGGAGCGCGGCGGTTGGGGTCGCGCTCGAACTGCGCTCGAACGCGCCGAGGCTATCGGCCCGGCAGCCCACCGGGAAACCGCGCGGACCCCGCGGTCCTCCGGTCGCGAGAATGTCCTGTATGCCCCACTTTGGGCAGCGGAACCTGAAAGCCGTCCGCCCGGAGGACCCGCATGCCCCGCACCACCGCCCCGCCGCCACCCGTCCTCCTCGCCCCCGGGCCGGCGCCGTCCGGCCCCGCGGGCTCCGGGCTGGTCGCCGAGATCGAGGCCTACCTCGCCTCGCTGCCCGCCCCCGCGCGCACCCCGGTGCCGTACGTCTGCCCGTACGGCAGCACCCCGCGGCCCTGGCAGGCCGGCCACCCCGAGCCCAGGGCCACCCTGCTCGACCGGGCGCTCGGCCGGCCCGCCCGCCCCGTCCCGGTCAGCGCGGCCGACCACCTCAGGCTCGCCTCCCGCTACATCGGGGCGCACGGCTGGCTCCAGGGCGCGATGTGGGACGAGGCCGGCCGGGTCTGCCTGCTGGGCGCGCAGGCCGCCGTCCTGGCGCACGGCTACGGCACCCCGGCCACCGTGCGCACCGCCCGGGTCCAACTGATGGAGGTGCTGCACGCCACCGGCCGCCCGGCGCGTTCCCCGGACGAGTACAACGACCGCCCCACCACCCGGGAGGGCGATGTCCACCGGCTGCTGGACCGGGCCGCCGCCCGGGCCGCCCGGCTCGGGCTCTGAGCACGCTCCGGGCTTCGGCCGCCCGCCCGGCCCGGAAACGCCGACGGCCCCGGTGTGCTGAGCACACCGGGGCCGGACCGGAGAGCGGGCGACGAGAATCGAACTCGCGTGACTAGTTTGGAAGACTAGGGCTCTACCATTGAGCTACGCCCGCACGACGCTCCCAGCCGTCACCGGCCGGAAGTTCGGGGGACAGCCTACCTGGTCCGGGCGCCCGAGTGCACACCCCATCGCGCACGCCTTCCTGCGCGCCCGCGCGGTTCGGGCGCGTCGCGCCCGCGCGGAACAAGCTGAACAACTCGGCGAGCCGTGCAGGCCCGGCGTGTACGCTTCCTCTCGGCACCACGGGGTGTGGCGCAGTTTGGTAGCGCGTCCGCTTTGGGAGCGGAAGGCCGTCGGTTCGAATCCGGTCACCCCGACAGTGCGGCAGGGTCTCGCCCACCGGGGCGGGGCCCTGTTCTGTATCGGAGCTGCACGGCGGCGGTACGGTGGCGTCTGGCGTCCGCCTTTCGTGGTACCGGTAGGATGGGGCGCTGGCGGTAGTCCCTGTGGCGTCCACCCAGGTCAACCGCACGAGGGCGAGGAGTCAAGCTCACCGTCCACCCCACGGGAGATGCAGCTCCAACCGCCCATCGCCCGTCTCGTCCGACCCCTTCCGGCTCCGGCCGGGTGACGGGGACGGGCGGAGACAACCTGACCGCAAGCCCATAGGAGACCTAACCGTGAAGAGCGCCGTCGAGACTCTGAACCCGACCCGGGTTCGACTCACCGTCGAGGTGCCCTTCGAGGAGCTCAAGCCCAGCCTCGACGCGGCGTACAAGAAGATCAACCAGCAGGTCTCGGTCCCGGGCTTCCGCAAGGGCAAGATCCCGAACCGGGTCATCGACCAGCGCTTCGGCCGTGGTGCCGTGCTGGAGGAGGCCGTCAACGACGCCCTGCCGCGCTTCTACACGCAGGCCGTCGACGAGGGCAAGATCGAGGTCCTCGGACAGCCCGACATCACCAACATCGAGGGTGTCGAGAAGATCGCCGACGGCGGCGACCTCAAGTTCACCGCCGAGGTGGACGTCCGCCCGGAGATCACCCTGCCGGAGTTCTCCTCCATCGAGGTGACCGTCGACCCGATCGCCGTCTCCGACGAGGACATCGAGAAGTCGCTGGAGCAGCTGCGCGAGCGCTTCTCCTCGGTCAAGGACGTCGAGCGCGCCGCCACGGCCGACGACATCGTGGTCGTGGACCTGGTCGCCAAGGTCGACGGCGAGGTGCCGGAGGACGGCACCGCCAACGGCGTCAGCTACGAGATCGGCTCGGGCCGCCTGATCGACGGCATCGACGAGGCCGTCATCGGCCTGTCGGCCGGCGAGCAGAAGACCTTCGAGACCGAGCTCAAGGGTGGCACCCAGGCGGGCAAGACCTCCGAGGTCACCGTCACCGTCACCGCCGTCCAGGAGAAGGAGCTGCCCGAGCTGGACGACGAGTTCGCCCAGCTGGCCAGCGAGTTCGACACCCTGGAGGACCTGCGCGCCGACTCCCGCAAGCGCCTCGAGCGCATGAAGGAGTACGACCAGGCCACCCAGGCCCAGGAGAAGGTCCTGGACGCGCTGCTCGCCCTGGTTGAGATCGAGTACCCCGAGAAGCTCCTCAAGGACGAGGTCGAGACCCGCAAGCACAACGTGGAGCACCACCAGCTCCAGCCGATGGGCCTCACCCTCGACGCCTTCCTGGAGACCCAGGGCAAGACCCGCGAGGAGTGGGACGCGGAGATCGAGGAGCAGGCGAAGAAGGGCATCAAGACCCAGTTCGTCCTGGACCAGATCGTCGCCAACGAGGAGCTGGGTGTTAACCAGGAGGAGCTGACCGAGCACCTCATCCGCCGCGCCGCCGGCTCGGGCCTCACCCCGGACCAGTTCGCCCAGCAGGTCGTCCAGGGCGGCCAGGTTCCGCTGCTGGTCGGCGAGGTCGCCCGCGGCAAGGCGCTGGCCACCGTGGTCGAGGCCGCCAAGGTCGTCGACACCGAGGGCAACGAGATCAACTTCGACGACGAGGACGAGACGGCCGAGGCCGCCGCCGAGGAGATCGCCGCCGAGGAGAAGACCGAGGCCTGAGCGCCCCGGTAGCCCCTCCAGGCTGCAGCGGGCCCGGACGCCGTACGGTGTCCGGGCCCGCTGTCGTCCCACCCGCGGCCGCCGCGACCCTGCGCTCACAGCGAACAGTTCTGCGTGAGGGATTCTGCGGCCCGGCCTGCGCGTTAGGGTCCTTGGACAGCAACAATCACGACGTGATACCCGGAAGCTGTGCGACACCGTGACGGCCGTGGAGCGACCGTCCAAACCGACTGAGCAGGTGGCTAAGTGACGTTCCCGCAGATGCAGATGCCTGGCCCGATGGCGCCGCACGCCGCCGCTGGTGACGTGCTCGGCGGCCTTGGCGACCAGGTCTACAACCGGCTGCTCAACGAGCGGATCATCTTCCTCGGCCAGGCGGTCGACGACGACATCGCCAACAAGATCACCGCGCAGCTGCTGCTGCTGGCCGCGGACCCGGACAAGGACATCTTCCTCTACATCAACTCCCCGGGCGGCTCGATCTCGGCCGGCATGGCGATCTACGACACCATGCAGTACATCAAGAACGACGTCGTCACCATCGCGATGGGCATGGCGGCCTCGATGGGCCAGTTCCTGCTGACCGCGGGCGCCCCGGGCAAGCGCTTCTCGCTGCCCAACTCGACCATCCTGATGCACCAGCCCTCCGCCGGCCTCGGCGGCTCCGCCACCGACATCCGCATCCAGGCCGAGCAGCTGCTCCGCACCAAGAAGCGGATGTCCGAGCTGATCGCGCACCACAGCGGCCAGTCCTTCGACCAGATCACCGCCGACTCCGACCGCGACCGCTGGTTCACCCCGGAGGAGGCCCTGGAGTACGGCCTCATCGACGCGATCATGCACAGCGCCGCGGACGTCCCCGGCGGCGGCGGCACGGGCGCTGCCTGAGCCTCGGCCCGGCCCGCGACACCACAGCCCCCAACGCCCCGGAGGACAAGGACCCCCATGAACATCCCCAGCCTGTCGGCCGCCCAGGCCCGCGTCGAGGACATGCGCGCCGAGGGCCGCTACATCGTCCCGCGCTTCGTCGAGCGCACCACGCAGGGCATCCGCGAGTACGACCCGTACGCCAAGCTGTTCGAGGAGCGCATCATCTTCCTCGGCTCGCAGGTCGACGACGTCTCGGCGAACGACATCATGGCGCAGCTGCTGTGCCTGGAGTCGATGGACCCGGACCGCGAGATCCAGATGTACATCAACTCGCCCGGCGGCTCGTTCACGGCCCTGACGGCCATCTACGACACCATGCAGTACGTGAAGCCGGACATCACCACGGTCTGCATGGGCCAGGCGGCCTCCGCCGCCGCCGTGCTGCTCGCCGCCGGCACCCCCGGCAAGCGGATGGCGCTGCCGAACGCCCGCATCCTGATCCACCAGCCGTACACCGAGACCGGCCGCGGCCAGGTGTCCGACCTGGAGATCCAGGCCAAGGAGATCTTCCGGATGCGCGAGCAGCTGGAGGAGATGCTCTCCAAGCACTCCAACCGGTCGGCGGAGCAGGTGCGCGACGACATCGAGCGCGACAAGATCCTCACCGCCGAGGAGGCCGTCGAGTACGGCCTGGTCGACCAGATCATCTCCACCCGCAAGACCTCGCTGACCTCCTGAGGTCGGCTCCCTCCCAGCCCGCGAGCGGGTCGGGAGGGGCGCGTCGGGGCGGGGTTGACCGCACGCTGACGCCGGTCAACCGCGCGCTGACGCCGGCCTCGCGGTCCACTGACCGGTTCGAGCCATGGGAAGGGCGGAGCTTCGGC
>NZ_JBSFKQ010000055.1:0-47617 GCF_053598615.1 Kitasatospora sp. NPDC001095
TCGGCGATGCCGGAGGTGTACGAGGCACCGCCGCCGCCGTGGACGTGCAGGTCGACGAAGCCGGGCACGACGGTGTACCCGGTCAGGTCGAGGTCGCCGGGCTCGCTGTCGCCGCCACCCGCCCCGTTCCCGATGGCGGCGATGCGCTCGCCGTCGACGGTGAGGCGGCCGCCCTCGACGACGCCGCCGGGCAGGACCAGTCGGGCGCCGGCCAGGGCAGTACGGTCACGGTCCGCGGTGGTCACGCGGTCACCTCCAAGGTGAGCAGATCCCAGGCGAGCAGGCCCGCGCCCAGGGATGCGGCGGTGTCTTTGAGCATGGCGGGCACGACCTTCGGGGGCATTTGGAAGGTCAGTCGCTCGGCGACCGCCGCGCGCAGGGGGGTGAAGAGCGTGTCGGCGGCCTCGGCCAGCCCGCCGCCGACGATCACCGTCGACGGGTCGAGCAGGCTCTGGGCCAGGACGATGCCGTCCGCCAGGGCGTCGACGGCCCGCTGCCAGACCGCGACGGCACGGTCGTCCCCGGCGTCCACCGCGGCGGCGCAGGATGCCGCGTCGGCGTCGGGGTCGCCGCTGGCCTCGGCCCAGGCGCGGGAGACGGCGGAGGCGGAGGCCAGCGTCTCCAGGCAGCCGCGGGCGCCGCAGCCGCACAGCGGGCCGCCGGGGCGGACCACGACGTGGCCGATCTCGCCGCCGTAGCCGTGCGCGCCGGCCTCGATCCGGCCGTCGATGCCGATGGCGCCGGCGATGCCGGTGCCGAGGGCGATGAACAGGAAGCGGTCGACGCCCCGGCCGGCTCCGATCCGGCCCTCGGCCAGGCCGCCGGAACGCACGTCGTGGCCGAGGGCCACCGGCATCGCGCCGCCCTGCGGCCCGGCCAGGCGCTCGCCGAGCAGCTTGCGCAGCGGGAGGTCGCGCCAGCCGAGGTTGGCGGAGTAGACCGCGATGCCGTTCTTCTCGTCGATCGTGCCCGGGACGGCGACACCGGCCGCGAGCGGGGCGACGCCGAAGCGGCTGCGGCCCTCGTCCGCCAGGTCGGTGGCGAAGTCGAGGATGGCGGTGACGACGGCGTCGGTGCCGTGCTCCCGCCCGGTCGGTCGGCGTGCTTCGAACAGCACGGAGCCGTCCTGGGCGAGCAGCGCGGCCTTCATGCCGGTGCCGCCTACATCGAGTGCGATGACGTGCTTCACGGAGGACAGTTTCCCTTGGGCGGGTCGAAGAGGTCTAGTCCAGTTGTCGGATTGGTCTGGTCCATACTGGGTGAGCTTTGTCGCAGCTGCGCAGGTGTGCGGGGCTTTGCGCCGGGGCGCGGGGCCGGGTGCCGGAGCGGGTGCGGACCGGGGTGCGCGGGGGTTCTGTTGCGCATTGTGCAATGACTCAGAGCACTTCGATAACTACTCGGGCGGGCCCGGTCGGTGGTGTGGACCGGCGGTCGGCGGGTTTGGCAGTGTGGCGCGTCCCCTGCCGGAATCCCCCGTTCCGGCCGATTCGTCCCCCCGAAGGCGGTACCCGCGTTGAACAGGCGCGTCCACGTTCCCACCCGTGTGCTCGGCGGTGTGCTGGCCGGAACACTGGTCCTCATCGCGGCCAGTGCCTGCACCGGGCAGGACGACGGGCCCGTCACCCTCAAGCTGGTCGCGGCCGACTACGGGGAGAGCCCCGAGACCAACTCCCGGCACTACTGGGACGCGGTCGCCAGGGACTTCGAGGCGGCCAACCCCGGGATCAAGGTCAGCGTCGAGGTGGACAGCTGGACCGAGATCGGCAAGAAGGTCGAGGACATGATCGCGGCCGGCAAGTCGCCGGACCTGCTGCAGACCGGCGGCTTCGCCGACCAGGTGGCGGCGGAGCGGCTCTACCCGGCGTCCGACGTGCTCTCGGTGGAGACCCAGGCCAGGTTCCTGGAGACCTTCGCGCACGCCGGGCAGGTGCTCGGGACGCAGTACGGGATCCCGTTCGTCTCCTCGTCGCGGGTGCTCTTCTACAACAAGGCGATGTTCCGGCAGGCCGGGATCGCCCAGCCGCCGGCCACCTGGAACGAGCTGCGGCAGGACGCGGAGAAGATCAAGGCCAAGGTGCCGGGGGTGACCCCGTACGGGCTGCCGCTGGGACCGGAGGAGGCGCCGGCCGAGTCGATGCTGTGGACGCTGAGCGGCGGCGGCAGCATCTCCGACGACGTCGGCAACTACACCATCGACAGCTCCCAGAACCAGGCGACCTTCAGCTGGCTGAAGAGCAACCTGGTGGCCACCGGGCTGACGTACCCGGACCCCGGCAAGATGAACCGCACCCCGGTGTTCCAGGACTTCGCCGCCGGGAAGGTGGCGATGCTGAACGGGCATCCGACGTTGCTGCGGATGGCGACCGCCGGGAAGGTCGAGTTCGGGACGGCGCCGATCCCGAAGCGGGACGGGCTCGGGCGCACGGGGAGCCTCGGGGTCGCGGACTGGATGATGGCGTTCAAGGCGAACGGGCACAAGAACGAGATCAAGAAGTTCCTGTCGTTCGTCTACGACAAGGACAACCAGCTGAAGTTCGACGAGCAGTACAACCTCCTGCCGGTCACCCAGGACGCGTTCGCGCAGATGTCGACGGACCCGAAGCACGAGGACCTCAAGCAGTTCGCGGTCGGGCTGACCAACGCGAGCTTCTACCCGTTCGGGGACCCGGCCTGGGGCGAGGTCAGCGACCGCATCAAGGCGGGGATCGGGCAGGCGGTGACGGGGGATCCGAAGCAGGTGCTCGGGGGGCTGCAGGACGCGGCCGTGAAGGAGGCGGCGGCGGTCCGCAAGTAGGGGCCGGGGCCGGGACCGGCCCCGGCCCGGGCGGGGTCGTCCGGCTCCTACGGGAGCGTGATGGCGTAGGCCTTGCGGAGGGTCTCGTGGACCGTCCAGGTGGTGCGGTCGCCCTCGCGCAGGACCGCGCAGTCGCCGGGGCCGACCTCCAGGGTCGGGCCGCCCTCGATCTCGATGGTGGCCCGGCCGCTGAGCACCACGAACATCTCGTCGGCCTCGACGTCGGTGACCACGCCGGGGGTGATCTGCCAGAGGCCGCGCAGGTGGCGGCCGTCGGCGGACTCGGACAGCACCCTGCCGGTGACCTCGGGGGTGCCGGATGCGATCTGGGAGGGGTCCAGCGGGTCGGGGTCGAGGTCGGCGGTCGGGATGTGCAGGGCGAAGCTGGGCGTGGTCATGGGAGTGACGTTAGTGCGGCCGGGGTGGCGGTGGGGCGAGCACTGTGTGTCGGGGTCGCGCGGGAGAATGACACTCCGTAGTGGCGGGCGGAGGTGTGCGCGGTGGGCGAGCTGAGTGAGCGGGAACGGGCGGTGCTGGCGCTGGAGGCGCGGCAGTGGCGTACGGCGGGGGCCAAGGAGCGGGCGATCCGGGAGGAGCTGGGGCTCTCCCCCACGCGGTACTACCAGGTGCTGAACGCTCTGCTGGACCGGGAGGAGGCGCTGGCGCACGCGCCGGTGCTGGTGAATCGGCTGCGGCGGGTGCGGGAGGCTCGGCGGGGGGCTCGCTGACCGGCTCGGTGATCGAGGGGGACTCTCGGGAAGGTGGGGCTCCCGCGCGCCCGCGGGCCGGGGGAGTGCGGAGCGGGGTGCTCCGGGGTAGGGGCTCCGGTATGGGCTTTGAAGAGATGTTCGTGCCGGCGACCGGGGCTGGGCGGGACGGGGTGCGGGCCGTTCTGGCGGCGCCCGGGGATGCCGTGATCGGGTTGGACTTCGACGGGACGTTGGCGCCGATCGTGGCGGATCCGGAGCGGGCGCGGGCGCATCCGGGGGTGGTGGGGGCGTTGCGGCGGCTGGCTCCGGTGGTGGGTGGCGTGGTGGTGGTGACCGGCCGGCCGGCCGGGGTGGCGGTGGAGTACGGGGGGTTCGCGGGGCTGCCGGGGGTGGTGGTGCTGGGGCACTACGGGGCCGAGCGGTGGGAGGGCGGGGAGCTGTCGGCGCCGGAGGCGCATCCGGGGGTGGCGCGGGTGCGGGAGGAGTTGCCGGGGGTGCTGGAGCGGGTGGGGGCGCCCGGGGGGACGTGGGTGGAGGACAAGGGGCGGGCGGTGGCCGTGCACACCCGGCGGACGGCGGCGCCGCAGGAGGCGTTGGAGCTGTTGCGGGCGCCGGTGGGGGAGTTGGCGGCCGAGTACGGGCTGGTGGTGGAGCCCGGTCGGCTGGTGCTGGAGCTGCGGCCGCCGGGGGTGGACAAGGGGGCGGCGCTGACCGGCTTCCTGCGGGAGCGGGGGGCCCGTTCGGTGCTCTACGCGGGGGACGACCTGGGGGACGTGGCGGCCTTCGCCGCGGTGGAGAAGCTGCGCGGCGAGGGTGTCGCGGGGGTGCTGGTGTGCGCCGGCGCGGTGGGGGACGCGCCGGTGCGGGAGCTGGCCGACCGGGCGGACCTGGTGGTCGCCGGGCCGGAGGGTGTGGTGGAGCTGTTGGGGGCCTTGGGGGACGCGCTCACAGCGCGTTGAGCTGGTCCAGGAACCACTGCTGCGGGGGGAGTGCGGTGGCCGCCGCCGCCAGGCGCTTGGTGCGGTCGGCGCGCTCCTCCGGGCTCATGGTGAGGCCGGCGTGGAGGGCGTCGGCGGTGGCGACGACGTCGTAGGGGTTGACGGTGAGGGCGTCGTCCTTGAGTTCGGCGTGGGCGCCGGCCTCGCGGGAGAGGACGAGGGCGCAGCCGCGGTCGGAGACCACGGGGACCTCCTTGGCGACCAGGTTCATGCCGTCGCGGATGGGGTTGACCAGGGCGACGTCGGCCAGCCGGTAGGCGGCGAGGGAGCGCGGGAAGTCGTCGTCGACGTGCAGGATCAGCGGTTGCCAGGTGGGGGTGGCGAATTCGGCGTTGACGGCCTCGGCGAGTTCCCGGACCCGTGCCGTGTAGTCGCGGTACTCGGCGAGGTCGGTGCGGGACGGGTAGGCGAAGGCGATGTGCACCACCCGGTCGTGCCACTGCGGGCGGGTGCGGAGCAGGTGCCGGTAGGCCAGCAGGCCGCGGACGATGTTCTTGCTCAGCTCGGTGCGGTCGACCCGGACGATGGTGCGGCGGTCGCCGACGGCCGCGCGGAGGGCGGCGAGGCGTTCGTCGACGTCGAGGCGGTGGGCGCGCTCACGCAGGAAGTCGGCGTCGGCGCCGAGGGCGTGCACGCCGAGGCGGGTGGTGCGGCCGTCGAGCGTGACGGAGAGCGCGTCGTGGTCGACGCCGGCGCCGAGGAGGTCCGCGCAGCAGGCGGCGAAGGCGCGGGCCCAGCGCTCGGTGAGGAAGCCGGCCCGGTCGGCGCCCAGGATGCCGGTGAGGACGGCCCGGGCGACGTCGTCGGGCAGCAGCCGGTAGTACTCGGGCGGGGCCCAGGGGGTGTGCGAGAAGTGGCCGATCCGCAGGTCGGGGCGGGCCTCCCGGAGCAGGGCCGGGACCAGGGAGAGGTGGTAGTCCTGGACGAGCACCGCGGCGTTCGGGGCGGCTTCGGCGGCCAGGGCTTCCGCGAAGGCCTCGTTGTAGGCCTGGTAGGCGGCCCACTCGGTGCGGAAGCCGGCGTCGAAGGCGGGGGCGGTGGGGGTCGCGTAGAGCAGGTGGTGGACGAACCAGAGGGTGGAGTTGGCGACGCCGTTGTAGGCGCGGGCGAAGGTCTGCGGGTCCAGGTCCAGCATCCGTACGGCCTGGCCGCCGACCGCGTGGCCGGCCAGGTCGAGGCGGCCGCGGGGGGCCCCGGCGGCGGCTCTGCGGTCGGAGTCGTCGAGGGCGGCGCAGACCCAGACGGCGTTCGGGTCCTCGATGGCGGAGAGGCCGGAGACCAGGCCGCCGCCGCCCCGCCGCAGGGTCAGCGTGCCGTCGTCGGCGGTGCTGAAGGACACCGGTCCCCGGTTGGAGGCCACCAGGACGGGGGCGGTGCCGGTCGCGTTCGAACGGTTGGTCGTGAGATCGCCCATGGTTGGCATCTTGCCGGGGGCTCGGCGTGGCAAACCCGCGGGGCCTGTCTTCGAACCCCCGGCGTCGCCCCGCGGACGCGGGTTCGAGGACAGGCCCCTAATGACGGGTGGCGTATTCCGGCACGGTGTGCATCGGGGGGCGTTCCAGGGCGGTCACCGGGTGGGTGTGCGCGGTGAAGGCGCGGGTTTCCGGGTCGCGGGTGAACTGGGTGAGGTGGGGGTGGACGAGGTCGGCCGAGGCCTTGAGGCGGTGGGTGCGGTCGAGGCGTTCCAGGGCGGTCCGGTAGATGGTGGCGGCCATCCGGCCGAGGGCCTGGCCGTCCTGGTGGCGGTGGTGCCGGACGCCGACGTCCACCTGGGCCAGGGCGTCGAGGCCTGCCACTTCCAGGGCGTCGACCAGCAGGCCGAGTTCGACGCCGTAGCCGGTGGGGAAGGGCAGCCGTTCGAGCAGTGAGCGGCGGGCCGCGTACTCGCCGCCGAGGGGCTGGACGAAGCCGGCGAGTTCCGGCCAGTGGAGGTTGAGCAGGGGGCGGGCGACGAGTTCGGTGACCCGGCCGCCGCCGGCGGGCAGGACGGCGCCGTCCGACTCCAGCGGGCGGTCGTACATGGCCTTGACCAGCTGGATCGACTCGTCGGTGAGCAGCGGGCCGACGATGCCGGAGACGAAGGCCGGGTCGAACTCGCGCAGGTCGGCGTCGACGAAGCAGACGATGTCGCCGTGGGTGACCAGCAGGGAGCGCCAGAGCACCTCGCCCTTGCCGGGGACGGCGGGCAGCCGGGGGAGGATCCGGTCGCGGTGTTCCACCCGGGCGCCTGCCACGGCGGCGACGGCGGCGGTGGCGTCGGTGGAGCCGGAGTCGACGACGACGAGTTCGTCGACGAGCGGGAGGCGTTCCATCAGCTCGCGGCGGACGGTGCGGACGATGTCGCCGACGGTGGCCTCCTCGTCCAGGGCGGGGAGGACCACGCTGACGGTGCGGCCGGTGCGTTCCTTGGCGTCGAGGAGGGTGTGGACCGGCCGGTCGGCCGCGCTCCAGGAGCGGCGGTGGAGCCAGGATGCCGCCTGCGGGAGGAGCTCGGGAGTCGGTTCGGCGGGCACGGAGGTCTCCTCGGCGGGGTCGGTGGAATCTGTCATCTCGCGTGGCGGACGGTCCCGTTCAGGATTGGCGCCTTCGGATACAGTCTTCGTACAGCGGTCGGACCTTCGCACGCCGGGGTCGCCGTTGAGCAGCACCACAATTTCACAAGCTCATCCAGAGGGACTGAGGGAACGGCCCGTTGACGTCCCGGCAACCTTCTCGCGCGGCTGTCGTCGACAGGCCCCGGCGGGACAGGTGCCAATTCCGGCCCGTGCGCGACCGCGCCACGGGGAAGATGAGGAGAGAGGCCTCGCCATCATGGCTATCAACACCGCCGCACCAGTTTCCGTCGACCTCGGCCCCGCCACCGCGCTGTCCTGTCGCGAGTGCGGCACCCGTTTCCCGCTCGGCCCCAGCTTCGCCTGCCTGGAGTGCTTCGGCCCGCTGGAGATCGCCTACGAGTTCGGCAGCGAGGGCGCCGAGGAGCTGCGCAAGCGGATCGAGGCCGGTCCGGCCTCCATCTGGAGGTACGCGCCGCTGCTGCCCGTTCCGGCGGACGTGGCCTCGAAGCCGAACCTGAACCCGGGGTGGACCCCGCTGGTGAAGGCGGACAACCTGGGCCGGGAGCTCGGGTTCACCGCCCAGCTGCACGTCAAGGACGACTCCGGGAACCCGACGCACTCCTTCAAGGACCGGGTGGTCGCGTGCGCGATCGAGGCGGCCCGGGCGTTCGGCTACACCACGCTGTCCTGCTCCTCCACCGGCAACCTGGCCGGCGCGGTGGGTGCGGCGGCGGCCAGGGCCGGGCTCCGGTCCTGCGTGTTCATCCCGCACGACCTGGAGCAGGGCAAGGTCGTCATGGCCGGGGTGTACGGCGGTGAGCTGGTCGGCATCGAGGGCAACTACGACGACGTGAACCGCTTCTGTTCGGAGCTGATCGGCGATCCGGCCGGCGAGGGCTGGGGCTTCGTCAACGTGAACCTGCGGCCGTACTACGGCGAGGGCTCCAAGACGCTGGCGTACGAGATCTGCGAGCAGCTCGGCTGGCGGCTGCCGGAGCAGATCGTGATCCCGATCGCCTCGGGCTCGCAGCTGACGAAGATCGACAAGGGCCTCCAGGAGCTGATCAGGCTGGGCCTGGTCGAGGACCGGCCGTACCGGATCTTCGGTGCCCAGGCCGAGGGCTGCTCGCCGGTGTCGGCCGCGTTCAAGGCCGGCCGGGACGTGATCAAGCCGGTCAAGCCGGACACCATCGCCAAGTCGCTGGCGATCGGCAACCCGGCCGACGGCCCGTACGTGCTGGACATCGCCCGCCGCACCGGTGGCGCGGTGGAGGACGTCACGGACGCCGAGGTCGTGGCGGCGATCCGGCTGCTGGCGCGGACCGAGGGGATCTTCGCCGAGACCGCGGGCGGGGTGACCGTCGGCGTGCTGAAGAAGCTGGTCGAGACCGGGCAGCTGGACCCGTCGAAGGAGACCGTCGCGATCAACACCGGCGACGGCCTGAAGACCCTGGACGCCGTCTCCGAAGCCGGGATGACCGCCGTCATCCGCCCGACGCTGGACTCGTTCCGCGCCGCCGGCCTCGTGTCCGCCTGAACCATCCGCCCCCGCAAGGAGAAGTCATGAGCGCCAACGTCCGCATCCCCACCATCCTGCGCACCTACACCTCCGGCGCCGCCGAGGTGACCGCCGAGGGCGCCACCCTGGCCGAGGTCGTCGCCGACCTGGAGAAGAACCACGCGGGCATCTCGGCCCGCATCCTGGACGACACGGGCAAGCTGCGCCGCTTCGTGAACGTGTACGTGAACGACGACGACGTGCGCTTCGCCGAGGGCCTGGCGACCGGGATCGAGGACGGCGCCAGCATCTCGATCATCCCGGCGGTGGCCGGCGGCTGCTGAGCCCGCGAGAGAACCCGCGGTCGCCCGCGCGTACGGAATTCCGCTGTCCGTATGCGCGGGCGACCGCTCGCATTCCTGCGGGAATATTTCCGGGTCGAGTCGGAGTAGAGTGTCGCTCGGCTGGGAACAGGGTTTCCCTTTCGGCCCAGCAGTGCTCGTTCGGCCCCGCAGTGCTCGGCCCGGGGCGTCCGGCCGATGAGACCGGCCCGTGAAACCTGTCAGGCAGATGTCAGAATTACCGCAGGCATTTGGGTAATTCGTCCGCTATGTCCGGCGTGAAATGCCGAGAACATCCCGATTCGGTCCGTCCTGTCCCTTGACGCCGTACCGGAATTACCGGTGGTTGGGCCTGTTGCAGAGGGCGTCGATCCGGATACATTCAGCGGCGGTCGACGCAATCACCCGCTCGTCGGAGGCCGCCTGGCGTCCTGTGCGGAGGGTTGCGGCGTGCACGGCTGCGCCCAGGGGGGGTTCCCCGGGCCGGCCTTCAACCAACCCGGGCCCGCGACCTGCGGGCGCGTGAAGGGCCAGCACAGCACTAGGGGAGTTCGGAATGGCTCAGGGCACCGTCAAGTGGTTCAACGCGGAGAAGGGCTACGGCTTCATCGCGGTCGACGGTGGTGCGGACGTCTTCGTCCACTACAGCGCGATCCAGATGGACGGCTACCGCACCCTCGAGGAGGGCCAGCGGGTCGAGTTCGAGATCTCCCAGGGACAGAAGGGCCCGCAGGCGGACATGGTCCGCGCGGCGGTCTGACCCCTTCCGGCTCCAGGAGCTCGGCGCGGCCCCACGGCTGGTGACCTCTCGCTTCTCGACGGGCCCGTGCGACGCGTGTCGCACGGGCCCGTCGGCGTTCCCGGGCGGCTCCCGCGGCGGCTCGCGGATTGCCGATTGGGCTTGCACTCGACCACCCGGAGTGCTAATCATTGGCGTTAGCACTCACAGTGTGAGAGTGACAGCGGACCGGGTCGGTGAGGCCCCCGGGAGCGGCAGGGGAATGGACCTCCGCGCACCAGGGCCGTCCGTCGCGGGCACCCCTTGGTCCGAGCAGTCGACCGTGTCCCGGAGGACCACTTCTGATGGCCAAGATCATCGCCTTTGATGAGGAAGCTCGCCGCGGCCTTGAGCGTGGCATGAACCAGCTCGCCGACGCAGTGAAGGTCACGCTCGGCCCCAAGGGTCGCAACGTCGTGCTGGAGAAGAAGTGGGGCGCCCCCACGATCACCAACGACGGTGTCTCCATCGCCAAGGAGATCGAGCTCGAGGACCCGTACGAGAAGATCGGTGCCGAGCTCGTCAAGGAGGTCGCCAAGAAGACGGACGACGTCGCGGGTGACGGCACCACCACCGCCACCGTGCTCGCCCAGGCCCTGGTTCGCGAGGGTCTGCGCAACGTCGCCGCCGGCGCCAACCCGATGGCCCTGAAGCGCGGCATCGAGAAGGCCGTCGCGGCCGTCTCCGACCAGCTGCTGGCCCAGGCCAAGGACGTGGAGACCAAGGAGCAGATCGCCTCCACCGCCTCCATCTCCGCCGCCGACACCCAGATCGGCGAGCTGATCGCCGAGGCCATGGACAAGGTCGGCAAGGAAGGCGTCATCACCGTCGAGGAGAGCAACACCTTCGGCCTGGAGCTCGAGCTCACCGAGGGCATGCGCTTCGACAAGGGCTACATCTCCGCCTACTTCGCCACCGACCTGGAGCGCATGGAGGCGACGTTCGAGGACCCGTACATCCTCATCGCCAACTCCAAGATCGGCTCGGTCAAGGACCTGCTCCCGCTGCTGGAGAAGGTCATGCAGAGCGGCAAGCCGCTGGTCATCATCGCCGAGGACGTCGAGGGCGAGGCCCTGTCGACCCTGGTCGTGAACAAGATCCGCGGCACCTTCAAGTCCGTCGCCGTCAAGGCCCCGGGCTTCGGTGACCGCCGCAAGGCCATGCTCGGCGACATCGCCATCCTCACCGGTGGCACCGTCATCTCCGAGGAGGTCGGCCTGAAGCTGGAGAGCGCCGGCATCGACCTGCTGGGCACCGCCCGCAAGGTGGTCATCACCAAGGACGAGACCACCATCGTCGACGGTGGCGGCGACAGCGAGCAGGTCGCGGGCCGCGTGAACCAGATCCGCGCCGAGATCGAGAACAGCGACTCGGACTACGACCGCGAGAAGCTCCAGGAGCGCCTCGCCAAGCTGGCCGGCGGCGTGGCCGTCATCAAGGCCGGCGCGGCCACCGAGGTGGAGCTCAAGGAGCGCAAGCACCGCATCGAGGACGCCGTCCGCAACGCCAAGGCCGCCGTCGAGGAGGGCATCGTCGCCGGTGGTGGCGTCGCCCTGCTGCAGGCCGGTGTCGCCTTCGACAAGCTGGAGCTGGACGGCGACGAGGCCACCGGTGCCAACATCGTCAAGGTCGCGCTGGAGGCCCCGATCAAGCAGATCGCGACCAACGCCGGCCTGGAGGGTGGCGTCGTGGTGGAGAAGGTGCGCAACCTCCCCGCCGGTCACGGCCTGAACGCCGCCACCAACGAGTACGTCGACCTGGTCGCCGAGGGCATCATCGACCCGGCCAAGGTCACCCGCTCCGCGCTGCAGAACGCCGCCTCCATCGCGGCGCTGTTCCTCACCACCGAGGCCGTCATCGCCGACAAGCCGGAGAAGGCCGCCGCGGCCGCCGGCGGCGGCATGCCGGGCGGTGACATGGACTTCTGATCCTGATCGCTTCGATCGGATCGGCTGGTTCCCCGTCCGTGTGGGCGGCTCCCTTCGGGGGGCCGCCCACACGGCGTTTCGGCGTTCGGGGGAGTTGAGGAGAGGATGGACGGATGGCTGCCGACGACATCGAGACCGCCCTGCACAACGCGCGGGCACTGATCCTGGCCGACCTCACCGCGCGGGACGTGGCGGACGCCGCCGTCGTCTCGCTGGTGGAGCAGGCCGTGACCCACCGCCGCTGGTGGCTGGAGCAGTGGCCCGACGGCACCGACTACGTGCTCGGACTGGTCGCCCAGGACGTCCAGGACGCGCTGCTGGAGGCGTACGGCCGCTGGCCGCTGTGCACCGACTGCGCGGCCGACGGGGATCCGCACGCGCTGAGCGTGGAGCCCGAGTTGGGGCCGGAGCCGCACTGGGTGTGCGGCAAGCAGGGCGCGGTGGTGGCTCCGGTGGGGGAGCTGTCCTAGGCCGCGCGGCGCGGCCGACGGGCGCGCGCGTGCGGGGGGAGCCGGCTGCTGGGCGCGCGTGCGGGCGCGCGGGCGGGCGGGCTCGTGTCAGAGGGCGCCGAGCTCGGCCCTCAGGTTGGCGTGGGCGGCCGCCGTGAAGCGCTCGCGGGCGGCGGGCGTGCGGTAGAGCTCGGGCAGGGCGAGCAGGTGGCGCAGTACGGCGGCCCGGCCGGCCGTGAAGTCCGGTGCGGGGACGAAGCCGTACTCCTCGCGGACGGCGGCCGCGTACGCCGCGTACGCCTCGGGGGTGCCGCCGAGGACGGCGAGGTCCGCGTCGCAGAGCACCTCGCCGTTGCGGTCGCCGGGGGCGGGGTCGTGGCCGACGGTGAGCAGCACGAGGCGCTCGACCTCGGCGACCCGCTCGGCGGGCAGCCCGGCGGCGGTCAGCGCGCGGACGGCGAGGGCGGCGCTGCGCTCCTCGTTCTCGGTGCGGTCCGGCCGGTAGACGGCGTCGTGGAACCAGGCCGCGAGGCGGACGGCCTCCGGGTCGGCGGCGTGCCCGGCCAGCTCGTCGACGTGCCGCAGCACCGCGCGCAGGTGCGCGACGGTGTGGTACCTGCGCTGCGGCTCCGACCAGCGGCGCAGCAGCTCCCGGCCGTACGGCTCGGGGTCGACGGCGGCGCCGCAGCGGTGCAGCAGGGCGGTCCAGGCGGCGAGCAGGTCCTCGGTCGGCATGGGCACATTGTGGCGGACGGGCCCGGCCCTGGACCTATAGGTAGGTTGGCGATATATGTAGTCGTATGACAGAACGCTCCATGCAGGAGCCCACGCTGCTGCTGCTCACCGCCCTGGCCGACGCGCCGAGACACGGTTACGCGCTGATCCAGGAGGTCGCCGCGATCTCGGACGGCCGGGTCAAGATGCGCACCGGCACGCTCTACGGGGCGCTCGACCGGCTGCTCGGCCAGGGCCTGATCGAGGTCGCCGCCGAGGAGGTGGTGGACGGTCGGGCCCGGCGCAGCTACGCGCTGACCGGGGCCGGCCGGGACGCGCTGGCCGCCGAGGCGGAGCGGCTGCGGGCGGTCGCCACCGAGGCCGAGCGCCGACTGGCCAAGATCCGGTCGGTGCTGCCGGGCGGGGCGGGGTCGCAGGGGCGGCCCGCGGCGGGGGGAGGCCTCTCGTGAGCGCACCGGCGATCGGCGCGGGGCCCTCGGTGGCGCTGCGGACCGCGCTCCGGTTCTACCCGGAGCGGTACCGCCGCGAGCGCGGCGAGGAACTGGCCGAGGTGTTCGCCGACACGACGGCGGAGGGCGGCCGCCTGGCGGTCACCCGGGAGCTCCTCGGCCTGGCGGTGTACGGGCTGCGGGTGCGGCTCGGGCTGACCGGGGCCTCGCCGGCGGGGCGGCTGCTGGCGCTGGTCGCGCCGATGCTCGCCGGCGCGGTGGCCGGCGCCACGCTGGTGGCCTGGGCGGCCACCGCGGGCCGGGTCGCCAACCGGCTCTCCTGGGACGGCTCGTACGGCACCTACGCCGAGCTGCTCTCCCGGCCGGTGGCCGCCGCGCTGCTCCTGGTGGCGGCGCTCCTCGGGCGGTGGACGGCGGTGCGGGGCAGCGCGCTGGTCCTGGGCGCGGTGGGGCTGTACGAGCTGGTGGGGGCCGTGTGGGTCTCCTCCTTCGACGCGTGGTGGAGCGGCTACATCGGGATGGCCTCGCTGCCGCTGGTGCTGGCCGCTCTGCTGCTGGCCGCGGCGCCGACCGACCTGCTGGCCCGGCCGACCTGGCGCGCCGGCGGGCTGGTGCTGGCGTCGGCGGTCGTGGGCGGGCTGCTGGAGACGGCCCAGAACTGGGACGACACCACCTTCCCGCTGGACCTGCCGTGGATCGTGGCGATGCTGCTCCTCCCGCTGCTGCTGACCTTCGCCGGGCTGCGCGGGCGGGCGGCCCCGGCGGCCGCGGGGGTGGCGGCGCTGGTGCTGACCGGGCCGGGCTGCCTGTTCAACATCTGGCGCGAGGCCCGGGGGATCTCGCACCTGCTTCCGGTGGCGGCGCCGACGGTGGCGCTGCTGGTGCTGGTGGCGGTGGTGGTGCACCGGTCCGGGCGGCGGGAGGCGGTCGGGGCGGTCCACGGGGCGGCGTGACGGCGGTGGCTGAGGGTTGGTGGGGCGGGGCGGCGGGACCGGGCAGCTCCGGGCGTTCCGGCGTGACCGGATCGGGCCCCTGGGGGTCACCGGGGGTCGCCGGGCTCCGCCGGATGTGGCAGTCTGTCGAATATGTCTAGACCAATTTTCGAAGTCATCGCGCTGACGCCCCAGGACGCCCAGGCCGCCGAGTCGGGCGGCGCCGACCGGCTCGAACTGGTCACCGACATGGCGGCCGACGGGCTCACCCCGTCCGTCGAGGACTTCGGCCGGATCCGGGCCGCCGTCGGCATCCCGCTGCGGGTCATGCTGCGGATCCGGGACGGCTTCGCCCCCGGCGACGTGGAGGAGCTGTGCGCCCGGGCCGCCGCGCTGCGGGCCGAGGGCGCCGAGGAGTTCGTCCTCGGCTTCCTCGACGCCGACGGCGCCGTCGACCTGGCCGCCACCACCGCCGTCGCCGAGGCGATCGCCGGCTGCCGCTGGACCTTCCACCGGGCGATCGACCACAGCACCGACCGGGCCGTCCTGCGGGCCGCCGTCGGCGGGCTGCCCGGCCTGGACACCTTCCTCACCTCCGGCGCGGCCGCCGGGGTGGACGCCGGGCGCGAGGTGTTGTCGGCCGAGCTGGCCCGGGCCGGCGAGCCCGGGTACCGGCAGCGGATCCTGATCGGCGGCGGTCTGCGGGCCGAGCACCTGAAGGAGCTGCGGGCGGAGGGCTTCGACGCCTTCCACGTCGGCGGCGCGGTGCGGGTCGACGGCTGGCGGACACCGGTGGACGCGGCCAAGGTCGCCGGGTGGCGGGCGCTGATCGACGCCTGAGCGCGTGCCCGGAGGGCCCGGTCCGCGGGCCGGTCCCTCCGGGCGGGCGAGCCGCTACCGCAACTGCTCGGGCAGCGGCTCGCCGTGCAGCACCGTCAGCCCGGAGACGGCACGGGTCAGCGCCACGTACAGCCGCCGCAGTCCGGTCCGCTCGTCCGGCTCCCCGGCGATCACCGCGGCCGGCTCGTCCAGCACCACGTAGTCGTACTCCAGACCCTTGGCCAGCGAGGCGGGGACGAGGGTGAGCCGGGCCTCCGCGCTGGTCTCGGTGCCGGGGGAGAGGTACGGCAGGCCGGCCGCGGTGAGCGCCTCGGCGAACCGCGGGATGCGGGCGTCGGCGACGATCAGGCCGGTCGAGCCCTCGTGCTCCAGCGCCTCCCGGCAGGCTGCGAGGACCGCCTCCGTGCCGTCCTCGTCCGCGATCGGACGGATCGTCAGCGAGCCGGGCGCTTCGCGGACCGAGGAGGCCGGGGCCAGGCCGGGGGCGATCGCCGGGAGCAGCCGGGAGGCGTACGCGATGACCTCCTCCGGCACCCGGAAGCCCTTGGTCAGCTCCTCGATGTGCGCCTCCGGCTTGCCCAGGTGGCGCAGTGCCTCCGGCCAACTCGCCGTCGCCCACGGGGTGGTGCCCTGGGCGAGGTCGCCGAGGACGGTCGCCGAACCGGTGGTGCAGCGGCGGCCGACCGCGCGGTACTGCATCGGGGAGAGGTCCTGGGCCTCGTCCAGCACCACGTGCCCGAGCGAGGGGGTGCGCTGCACCAGGTCGGTCGCCTCGTCCACCAGAACGGCGTCGGCCGCCGTCCAGCGGGCCGTCTTCACCGAGCGGCCGGGCTTGGGCCACAGCACCGCCCGCTGCTCCTCGGGCGTCAGCACGCCCTCGGCGCACTCGGCCAGGAACTCCGGCTCGGAGAGCAGTCGCAGGACCAGCTTCGCCGGGTCGACGGCCGGCCAGCACTCCTTGACCACCGCCTTGACGGCGCTGTTGCGGGCCACGGCGTCCTGCACCCGGTCGTCCGGGGCCTCGCCGCCCTGCTCCATCTTCAGCAGCACGGCGTGCGCGATGCGCTGCGGCAGGGCGTCCCTGGACGCGCCGTAACGGACCTCGCGGCCCTTCAACTCCTCGATGATCTCGACCAGTTCGTACACCGGCACGCGCCAGCGGCGGGAGCCGCGGACCACCACGCAGGGCTCGGTGGGCAGCGAGATGCCCGACCGCACGGCCCGGCGCAGCACCTCGGCCATCCGGGCGTCGCCCTTCAGCCGGGCCGCCTCCGGGGTGTCCTCGCCCCGCACCTCGACGTGTCCGACCAGCTGCTGCACGGTGGCCTGGGCGACGTCCAGCTCGCCGAGGGCAGGGAGCACCTGCTCGATGTAGGAGAGGAAGGCGTTGTTCGGCCCGATCACCAGGGTGCCGGTACGGGCCAGGCGCTCGCGGTGCGCGTACAGCAGGTACGCGACGCGGTGCAGGCCGACGGCGGTCTTCCCGGTGCCGGGCGCCCCCTGGACGCAGATGGTGCCCGTGATGTCGGAGCGGACGATCTCGTCCTGCTCGGGCTGGATGGTGGCGACGATGTCGCGCATCGGGCCGACGCGGGGCTTCTCGATCTCGGCGGCCAGCAGGGCGGAGGTCTGCTCCGACTCGGTCGGGTCGGTGAGGTGCTCGTCCTCGTAGGCGGTGAGCTCGCCGCCGGTGTAGCCGAAGCGGCGGCGGCGCTCGACGTCCATCGGCTCGGTGCGGCTGGCCCGGTAGAACGGCTGGGAGACCGGCGCGCGCCAGTCGATCACCATCGGGTCGCCGTCGGTGTCGTGGACGTGCCGGCGGCCGATGTAGAAGCTCTCGCCGCCGCTGCCCTCGCTCAGCTCCTCGCTGATCGCGTGGAGGTAGTCGAGGCGGCCGAAGAACAGCGGGGTGTGCGAGAGGTCGGCCAGTGCGGCGATCCTGGCCTCGATCTGGTTCTGCAGGACGAGGGTGGTGACCCAGCTGCCGGTCACGTCGCGGATGTCGAGCGACTCGACGTCCTCGCGCATGGCGCGCAGCGCGGCCCGGGACGCGGCCAGGTGGTCGCGTTCGCGCTGGAGGGGGTCGGTGGTGGGGGTGGCGGGCACAGCGAACCTTCCCGGCTGCCCCGGTGGCGGGTGCAGCGGATCGTAGGAGCTCACGGTGGGCACGCCGACCGGTTGCCGTGCGGTCGGCACCTCCCCCGGCTGCCTGCGGGACTTCAGCAGGTACCACGGTTCGGGAGGGGGCAGACGGACGATCTTAGACCCGTCCGTCCCGGGGTTCCAGCCGTGCTCCTCCCGGGGTTCCGGCCGTGCGGGTCCCGGGGTTCCGGCCGCGCCGGTCCCGGGGTTCGGGGCGCGCCGGTCCCGGGGTTCGGCCGTGCGGGCCTCGGGGTTCGCCCTACCCCGGCCCCGGGGTCCGCCGTACACCCGCAGGACGACCCGCGCACCTGCGGATACGGCCTTTGGAGTGATGCCGACGGTCGTCCGGGTGCCTACCGTTGAAGACATGAGCACCACGAACCGAACCCCCCGATCCGGCCCGTCCGGCGCCACCGCCGCCTCCGGGCGTCACCGCAGCCCGCTCGGCACCGCCGTCCGCAACGTCGGCATCGCCCTGGACACCGCCGCGCGCGTGATCTTCCTCGGGCGCGACGGTGTCCGGTACTGAAATGCCCGGTACTGACGCGCCCTACAGCACGTCGTCCGCGTCGATGATCCGGTACGCGTAACCCTGCTCGGCCAGGAAGCGCTGCCGGTGGGCGGCGAAGTCCTGGTCCACGGTGTCCCGGGCGACCACCGAGTAGAAGTGCGCCGCGTGGCCGTCCGCCTTGGGGCGCAGCACCCGGCCGAGGCGCTGGGCCTCCTCCTGGCGGGAACCGAAGGTCCCGGAGACCTGGATGGCGACGGTGGCCTCGGGCAGGTCGATCGAGAAGTTCGCGACCTTGGAGACCACCAGGACGCCGATCTCCTTGTTCCGGAAGGCGTCGAAGAGCTTCTCGCGCTGGGCGTTGCTGGTCTCGCCCTTGATCACCGGGGCGTCCAGGGCCTCGCCGAGCTCGTCCAACTGGTCGATGTACTGGCCGATGATCAGCGTCTGGTCCTTCTCGTGCTTCCTGACCAGCGCCTCCACCACCCGCCGCTTGGTCGCCGTGGTGGCGCAGAAGCGGTAGCGCTCCTCCGGCTCGGCGGTCGCGTAGGCGAGCCGCTCGGAGTCGGTCAGGGTGACCCGGACCTCGCAGCAGTCGGCCGGCGCGATGTAGCCCTGCGCCTCGATCTCCTTCCACGGCGCGTCGAAGCGCTTGGGGCCGATCAGGCTGAACACGTCGCCCTCGCGGCCGTCCTCGCGCACCAGCGTGGCGGTCAGGCCGAGCCGGCGGCGGGCCTGGAGGTCGGCGGTGAACTTGAACACCGGCGCGGGCAACAGGTGCACCTCGTCGTAGACCACCAGCCCCCAGTTGCGGGCGTCGAACAGCTCCAGGTGGGCGTAGACGCCCTTCCGCTTGGTCGTCATCACCTGGTAGGTGGCGATGGTGACCGGGCGGATCTCCTTCCGCGTCCCGCTGTACTCGCCGATCTCGTCCTCGGTGAGCGAGGTGCGCTTGACCAGCTCGTGCTTCCACTGGCGGGCCGAGACGGTGTTGGTGACCAGGATCAGCGTGGTCGACTTGGCGTGCGCCATCGCCGCCGCGCCGACCAGCGTCTTGCCGGCGCCGCAGGGCAGCACGACCACGCCCGAGCCGCCGTGCCAGAAGCCCTCGACGGCCTGCGACTGGTACGGGCGCAGCTGCCAGCCGTCCTCCTCCAGGTGGATCGGGTGCGCCTCGCCGTCGACGTACCCGGCGAAGTCCTCGGCGGGCCAGCCGAGCTTGAGCAGCACCTGCTTGATCTGCCCGCGCTCGGAGGGGTGGACCACCACGGTGTCCGGGTCGACCCGGGCGCCGACCAGCGGGACGATCTTCTTGGAGCGCAGCACCTCCTCCAGCACCGGTCGGTCGGTGGTGGTGAGCACCAGCCCGTGGGTCGGGTGCTTGACCAGTTGGAGCCGCCCGTACCGGCCCATGGTGTCCGCCACGTCCACCAGCAGCGCGTGCGGCACCGGGTAGCGCGAGTACGTCACCAGGGCGTCCACCACCTGCTCGGCGTCGTGCCCGGCCGCCCGCGCGTTCCACAGCCCGAGCGGCGTCACCCGGTACGTGTGCACGTGCTCGGGCGCCCGCTCCAACTCGGCGAACGGCGCGATGGCGCGACGGCAGTCGGCGGCCTTGGGGTGGTCGATCTCCAGGAGAAGAGTTTTGTCGCTCTGGACGATGAGCGGTCCGTCGTTCACGCGGGGGAGCCCTCCACTGGCTGACAGGGTGGATTGACGCAGACCCTCCAGTGTCGCGCATCGCGGGGGCTGCGCGGGAGGCCGCTCGGAGTGACCACGGTGCGTGCTCGCTCGTTGAGCTGGTCATGAAGAAGTCGAAGCGTGTTCTCACCGCCCTCGCCCTGATGGGCTCGGCCTTCGCGGCCACCGCGTCCTCGGCCGGTTCGGCGCATGCCCTCGCGGGCATCGGGGAGGGGCCCGGCGGGCTGCTCGCGGCGCCCGGGTTCCTGCTGGCGGACACCGTCACCGGGGGCGCGATGCCGGTCGGGCAGGGGCAGATCGGCAGCCTGGCGGACAAGGCCGTGCAGGAGAAGATGAAGGAGGCGCAGCAGGGGCACTGAGCGCCCCGCGGGTCACTCGTCGAGTTCCGCGACGCCGGTGATGCGGTGCAGGGCGAAGGTGCGGAGTTCGTCGGCGTGGTGGTCGAAGGCGGTGACGAAGCCGCCTTCGACCTTGACCGGGTCGATGATCCGCTGGCTGGCGATGCCCTCGGCGTTGAGGTAGCCGATCCACATGCGTTCGCCGAGCAGGACGGCCGTCTGGAGGGCGGCCAGGGTCTCCGCGGCGGCGGTGCGGGGGAGGTGGCGCGGGTCGGAGGTGGGCTCGCGGCGGGTGGCGGTGGCGGCGCGGTCGCCGGCCCGGATGGCCTTGATGGCGGCCGCGAGCAGGGTGTCGTCGGGGGCGGGCGGCCCGTCGGGGACGGGCACGGGGGCGGTCCGGGGCGGGGTGCGGTGGCTGTCCGGGCGGGTGATCAGCACGTCGCCTTCGGCGGACTCGGCGGCCGGGGCGTAGCCCATGGTGCGCAGGGCGGCGAGCAGGACGTCCGGGGCGGCCTGGGAGGCGAGGACGGTGGGGGCGAGCAGCCGGAGCCGCAAGTCGGCGGAGCGGCGGTCGGCGAGCACCTCGCCGAGCAGTGACGGGTCGTCGCAGCGCAGGTAGGAGGAGGCGGCGCCGACCCGCAGGATGCCGTGCCGGCGGGCGACGTCGTCGATCAGGTAGGCGAGCGGCTGCGGGACGGGTGTGCGGCTGTGCTGCTCCAGGAAGGTCCGCAGGTCGGTGGCGGTGCGGCCGGCGTCGAGGGCGCGGCGGACCGAGGCCGGGGTGAAGCGGTAGACGGTGGCGCCGCCCTTGGACTCGATGTCGGCGCACAGGGCGAGGGCCTGGGCGAGCGGGGTGAGCAGCGGGCCGGGGGCGATCGCGGTGAGGTCCGGCTGGAGGATCACGTGGTCCAGCGGCTGCGGGAGCAGCGGGGCGAGCACCTCGGCCGGGTCGGACTCGGCGGTCAGCAGTGCGCGGCCGGGGGCGGCCAGGGCGCCGCGGCCGGTGATGCCGAGGAGTTCGGCCTCGTCGAGGGTCCAGGCGGTGAGCTCGTCGCGCAGTTCGCGGCCGTCCGGGCCGGTGGGGCCGCCGCGCAGCGGGCGCTGCCAGCGCAGGGTGGGGAGCAGTTCCTCGGCGGTAGCCGGGGTGCCGGGCGGGAGTTCGGCGAGCAGGGCGAGGGTGGCGCGGCGGACGGACGGGGCGAGGGTGCGGTCGAGTTCGGGGCCGAGGGCGGCGCGCGGCTTGCCCCGGCCGTCCGGGGTGCCGGCGAGGGCGGGGACGCGGGTGGCGGCGAGCCAGGCGGTGGCCAGTACGGACCAGCGCTCGGCGGTGTCCAGGTGCAGCCAGGCGTCGTACGCCGGGGTGGGGGCCCAGCGTTCGTCCACCTCGCCGTCGGGGGCCAGCAGCCCCGCGGTGTAGGCGAGTTCGAGCCAGAAGGCGGTCTGCTGCTCGGTGGTCTCCAGGGCCTGGGCGGTGCGCTTGAGGTCGCGGACGCCGAGGCCGCCGGCGCGCAGGGTCAGCGGCGGGGTGAGGCCCCAGCCGTCCAGTAGCTCCTCGACGGTCTTGACCGCGGTGTGCGCCTGGCCGGCCGCGGCGCCGTCCACGGCCCCTGGGTCGCGCGGGGCGGCGGCGGGCACCGGCTCGGGCTGGACCGGTTCGACGGTGCGGTGGGTGCGGCCGCCGCGCAGGTGCAGCGCGAGCTCGCGGGGCAGGACGACGCTGCCGGGGCTGGTGGGCAGCAGCAGGCCGCGGGCGAGCAGCCACTCGACCGGGCTCTGGGCGTCCTCGGCGGTGACCGGGCGGGTGGCGTCCGGGACGGTGCCGGTGGGCGGGCCCCAGACCAGCCGTTCCAGCAGCCGCAGCGCGGCCTCGGGCGCGGTGGCGAGCAGCGCGGCGCAGCGGGTGCGGTCGGTGAGCAGCGCGGTGAGCGCGGCGACGGCGCTGACCGGGTCCGGGGTGGCGGGTTGCCCGGCCGAGGCGAGCAGCTGCTGCAGCCGGGCCGGGGACATGCCGACGGTGGCGTCGGCGAGGGTGGGGCCGAGTCCGGTGCGGCCCGGGTTGGTGGCGGTCGGGGCGAGCGCCTCGCGGACGGCGAGGACCAGCCGCAGCCCGTTGTCCGGGCCCCAGAGCAGCGCCCGGTCGCGCAGGGTGGCGACCGCGCGTGGCAGGGCGGTGGCGACGGCGGCCCGGTCGGCCGGGGTGAGCGGGGTGGCGCCGGGGTGCGGCTTGACCTTCGCCGGGCCGGTCAGCAGGGTGCGGACGGTGCTCAGCGAGGTGCCGTCCGGGGCGGTGGCCAGCGCCTCGGCGACCTGGAGGGTGAAGCGGTCGAGCCGTTCCAGGGCGCGCAGCGCGGAGGCGCGCGAGGAGAGCCGGGCGGACAGCTGGGTGAGGTCCCCGGGGACGGGGTTCAGCAGGTCGGGGCGGGAGCGGAGCAGGGCGGCGAGCGCGTCGTCGGGACGGGAACGCAGCTCCTCGGCGAGGGTGCGCGGGCCGGTGGCGGACCTGCCCCGGCGTTGGGGGCCCTGCTGTGTGGTCATTCGACCTAGGTTAGTCGGGCGAGCGGACGGCGCGGTGTCCCTCGGCCGCCGTACCTCCGGCGCACCGCCGGGGGCGCGGACGGACTCGCGCGGGCGGGGGCGGGGTGGGTAGCGTCACGCCGAGGGCGGTTCGGTGGCGGCCGGTACGGGCGAGGCGGGGTGGTCGGTGTGACGGACGGCGAGTGGTGGCGCAAGAGCGGGCCGTGGAGCGAGCGTTCCGGCGGCGGTTCGGCGGACCGTTCGGACGTCGGCCCGGACGCCGGCCCGGGCGGGGCCGCGTCCGGCGGCGCCCCGGAGGCGCCGTCCGCCCCCGCCCCGGAGCGTGACCCCGACAGCGTGTACGACCCGCCGGCGCCGAGCGCGGCCGGCATCCCGTCGGTGCCGCTGGACCTGCCGGACCTGGCCGCCGTCGAGGAGCGGTCGGACGCGATCCCGCCGCCGACGGTGTCGAGCACCGGCCCGTGGACGATGACGCTCTTCGACTTCTCGGACGGGCCGCGGCCCACGCCGAAGCCGATCCCCGAGCAGCGCACGGCCGAGGCGGCGGCGGCAGCGGCCGCGCCCGCGGCGGAGCCGGCCAAGCCCGCGGACCTGAGGAAGAAGCCGCGCCGGGGCCTGCTCAGGCCGGCCCCGGCCCCGGCCGCTCCCCCGGTGCCGCCCCAGGCCCCGACCGGGAAGTCCGGGGGCAAGGTCAGGGGCAAGGGCAAGGGCAAGGGCAAGGGCAAGGTGGCGGAGAAGGACGCGTCCGCCCGCAAGCCCTCCCCGCTGATCCTGCTCTCCTGCCTCCTGCTGGTCGGCGGGGCGGTCTCCGGTTTCTTCCCGGCGATGCTGGCCGGCTGGGGCCTCGGGTACCTGTCCCGCCGGATCTCCGAGCTGATGCGCAAGTTCGTGGTCCTCGGCATTCCGCTGATCACGATGAGCGCGACCACCCTCTACTCCATGCAGCGGGCCAAGCAGGGCGGGGGCCAGGGCGGCGGCCTCCAGACGGGCTCGCCGCTGGGCGAGATCAGCTGGTCGTCGGCCCCGACCGTGCTGCGGGTGTCCGCCGTGCTGTCGGCGGCGGTCCTGCTGCTGCTCGCCATGCGCCGCCGCCCGCCGCAGGAGGGCTGAGCCAGGGCCGTACCGGCGGCCCTCCCGGGACGGCCGGGGCCTGAGCCGACGCCGTACTGCTCCGGCTGGGCGTCGGCGGCCGGGGCAGTCGTCGGTGAGGTGGACGAGGCGCCGGCGACCTGACGGTGGCCACCCCGACCGTCATCCGCCTGGTCCGCGCCGCCCTGGGCGGGCCGGGGGACGGGCGGTAGGGGGCGAGGCCCGCGGGCCCCGGTTCAGGGCGAGCGCCTCGACGCCCGAGAGCAGCGGGATGAGCCGGAACCGGCCGTCCCCGTTCCGGGCGAAGGTCGTGAAGCGGTCGTGGTGGCCGCCGTCGCAGTACATGCGCTGGTGCAGGTCCAGGTGCCGGCCCGCGGGGGCGGCGGTGTTGACGGTGCCGGCGACGGCAGTGGGAGCCGGGCCGCCATCGGAGCGGCGCGGCGGGCTGGCACCCCGTGCGGGCAGGGGGTCAACACCCGTACGGGACGGGTGCTTTCCCCGTTCTGCGGGGCTGATGGTGACGCCCGGGATGAAGCTCGACTTCCTGCGCCGCCAGGTGCTCACCTCGCGCAACCTCCGTGGCGGGCCGGTCGTCGACTCGGTGATGGGCGGCCTCAACTACCAGGTGGAGCACCACCTGTTCCCCAGCATGCCGACCCCGGCCCTCGGGCGGGCGGCCCGGATCACCAGGGAGTTCTGCGCCGAGACGCCCGTCCCGTACTACGAGACGGGCCTGTTCCGCTCCTACCGGGAGATCTTCGGTCACCTGCACCGGACGGATGAGCCGCTCCGCTCAGGCTCGGCCGCGTGAAGGTCCGGCTTTCGCGACGTGACGGCCTGAGGTCCTGAACGCCGTTGTCCCGCACGGGAAGCCGGATCCGCCGGCCTCCCGGGCCGGACCGGTTTCCGGCGGCGCCGCCCGGCCACTCGCGCGTTCGCGCGTCCGCGCCCGTACGATGCCCGAGCGGGGGGTGGGCGGACGCCGGGGGTGGGTGTGGTTCGGTTCTGGCTGAGGTGGGTGCTGGTCGCGGTCCTCGGGGCGGCCGTCGTGTTCGGCAGCTGGGCGGGGTGGCGGCTCTACCGCGACACGGCCATTCCGGCCCCGCCGGACGTCCCGGGCGTGGCGCGGGCCGCGGACACCGCCGAGGCCCGCCGGACGGCCGAGGGGCGGATGGCGGAGCGGATCGACCGGCTGCCCGAACTGCTGCCGTGGGCCCAGGGTTTGGGGCGGTCCACGGTCGACGTGTGCCGGACCGACTACCGCGGCGACCTCTGGATCCGGGGCAAGTGGCTGCCGACGGCCTGCGAGCGGACCGTGAACGTGTACCTGGCCTTCGACGGGGCCGACGTCCGTGCCCGGCTGGCCGATCTGGACGGCTATCTGGACGGCCAGGGCTGGCGGAGCTCGCAGCGGTGGAAGGGCCTGGTCGCGGCCGACGAGTACGACCACCTGCCGCCCGCCGAACCGGCCCCGGAGGAGGCGCAGGAGGCGGCGGCCAGGCCGATCACCCCGTCCGTGGAGTTCGAGGCGGCGACGGACGAGGCGGTGCGGACGGAGCTGGTCGTGAGCGTCGCCCGGCCGCCGGGGCCCGAACGCCTGACCTCCGGCGAGGACTACTGGTACGAGAAGTACGGCAGCCGGCGCTACCGGAACGACGAGGGGCAGCGGTCCGAGTACCTGATCTGGCAGCCCGTGCGGCCGAGCGAGGTCACCAGGGCGGCCGAGGGGCGGTACGTGGTGGTCCTCGGCTTCACCACCAGGTACACGGAGAAGCACGGAACGCCGTAGCCCCCGCCGTGCCCGAGGACGGTCCGCCCCCTCCAGCGCTTGTTCGCCGAGTACGTCGGCGCCTCCCCGAAGTGGGTGCCGCGCCGCGCCCGCCTCCACGAGGCCGCCTCACGCGCCGCCGACGACGGCGAGTCGGACCTGGCCGGGCTCGCCGCCGAGCCGGGCTACGCCGACCCGGCGCACCTGACCAGGACTTCACCGCCGCCGTGGGTGTTGCCCCGGCCCGCTACGCGGGAGCGCGCCGGCCCTAGGCTCCGAGGAAGCGCTGCAGCTCGTCCAGCATGTAGTTGGCGCCCGTGTACCCGATCCCCTGGAACCACAGCTGGTCGTCCACCGGGAACGCCCGGTGCCCCTTGACCGCCCCCAGTGCCTGCCAACCCGGGCTCGCCAGCACCGAGGTGGTGCCCGAGCGTCCCGGATCGCCGTAGGTCGCGTACAGCAGCAGATCGCCGTCGGCCCTGGCGAGCTGGTCCGGCGGGATCTCGAAGTCCGACTGGTCGACGTTCTGCGCGTCCGGCCGGCCCACCTCGGCGTCGGCGAGCACCGTGCCGGGAAAGCTCTGCCGGCCGAACAGCCGGATGCCGCCGCCCTCGACGAACCGCACCAGGCTCACCTTGCGCCCCGACAGCTTGGCCGCCGCCAGCGCCTGCACCACCTGCCCGACGTGCCTCTGGTACGAGCCGGTGAAGGCCGCCGCGGCCGCCTCCCTGCTCAGCGCCTGGGCGTGCAGCTGGAAGTCGGCCTTCCACGGTGCCCCGGTGGTCTGGGTGAGCACGGTCGGGGCGATGTCCCGCAGCTGTTCGTAGCGGTCGCCGTCGCGGGCCTGGTTGGAGAGGATCAGGTCCGGCCGCAGCGCCCGTACGGTCGGCAGGTCGGGTGAGCCCGCCGGGCCGACCAGCCGGATCCCGGCCGTCCGGGAGGCCGGCCAGTACCCGGGATAGCTGGTGTCGCGGGCCGGCAGCGCGGCGCCGACCGGGGTGATGCCGAGGGTCAGCGCCGAGTCGAGCACGTCGGTGTCCAGCACGACCACCCGCATCGGCGCGCCCGGCACCACCACCGGCCCGGTGGCGGCGTTCACCGTCACCGGCGGCAGCGGGGTCGGGGACGGCGTGGCGCCGGGGGCGAGGCCGTCCGTGGCCGCCGGGGCCGGGTGGTGGTCGGTGCAGCCGGTGGCCGTCGCGAGCACGGCGGCGCCGAGGCCGGTGAGGAGGGTGCGGCGGGAGATCCGGGGCATCGGCGGTCCTCTGGCGTCGCGGCGGGGTCGGGGCGCCGTCGATTATGTCCGAAATGGCAGCTAAAGTGCCGTTAAGGGCGCCGTCAGGCGGGAGCGCCGTCCGGGGTGAGCGCCGACCACGGGGCGCCCGGCACGACCAGCGGCGTGCCGGTCACCGGGTCCGGCACCACCACCGAGTCCAGCCCGAACACCTCCCGCACCAGCTCGGCCGTCACCACGTCCCCGGGCGCGCCCTGCGCCACCACCCGGCCGTCCCGCATCGCCACCAGGTGGTCCGCGTACCGGGCGGCCTGGTTGAGGTCGTGCAGCACCGCGACGACGGTCCGGCCGCGCTCGACGTTCAGTCGCCGGACCAGGTCCAGCACCTCCACCTGGTGCGCGATGTCCAGGTAGGTGGTCGGCTCGTCCAGCAGCAGGATGTCGGTGCCCTGGGCGAGCGCCATCGCGATCCAGGCGCGCTGGCGCTGGCCGCCGGACAGCTCGTCCATGCTCCGCTCGGCCAGCTCGGCGGTGGAGGTGCGCTCCAGCGCCTCCGCGACCGCCGCCTCGTCCTCCGGCGACCACTGCCGCCACCAGCTCTGGTGCGGCTGGCGGCCGCGCGCGACCAGGTCCGCCACCGAGATGCCCTCGGGGGCGGTCGGCGACTGCGGCAGCAGGCCGAGCCGCTGGGCGATCCGCTTGGTCGGGATCCGCGCCAGCTCCTCGCCGTCCAGCAGCACGGCGCCCCGGACCGGCTTCAGCAGCCGGCCGAGGGCCCGCAGCAGGGTCGACTTGCCGCAGGCGTTCGGGCCGACGATCACCGTCACCCGCCCGTCCGGGACGCTCACGTCCAGGCCCTCGACGACCGTGCGCGCCTCGTAGGCCAGGGTGAGGCCCCTGGCCTCCAGACGGTGATCGGACATCAGGAACCTCCACGGCGGGATCGGATCAGCAGCCACATCAGGTACGGCGCGCCGACCAGGCCGGTCACCACGCCCACCGGCAGCTCCGTCGGGGCCAGCAGCCGCCGGGCGATCAGGTCGGCGAGGACCACCACCAGCGCACCGGTCAGCGCCGAGCAGAACAGCGGGACCTGCGCCGAGCGGGCCAGCCGCAGCGCGATCTGCGGGGCCATCAGCGCGACGAAGTCCACCGGCCCTGCGGCCCCGGCCGCGCACGAGGCCAGCACGATGCCCAGCAGGGCCATGCCGAGGCGGATCCGGTCCAGGCGCAGGCCGAGCCCGACGGCGGTGGCGTCGTCGAAGGAGATCGACCGCTGGGCGCGGGCGGCCCACAGCGCGACCGGCAGGGCCGCGAGCAGCACCCAGGCGAGCCGGTCGGCCTGGTCGTAGCCGGCGCCGTTCAGGCTGCCGGTCATCCAGACCTTGGCGGCCTGGGCCTGGAAGCCGTCGCCCTTGGTGAGGAAGACGGAGGTCAGGGAGGACAGCGCGACGCTGACGCCGATGCCGATCAGCACGAAGCGCTGGGCGTGCAGTCCGCGCCGCCAGGCCAGCGCGTACACCAGCAGCCCGGCCACCAGACCGCCGGCCACCGCCGCGTACGGGGCCTGGCCGGTCGAGCCGACCACGCCGTACGCCGTCAGGCCGACCACGGTCGCGGTGGCGCCCCAGGTCACGCCCACCACGTCGGGGCTGGCCAGGGGATTGCGGGCGACGGTCTGGATCAGCGCCCCGGCCAGCCCGAGCGCCAGGCCGACCAGCAGCCCGACCACCACCCGGGGCAACCGGAACTCGCCGACCACCAGCTCGTGCGGGCTCGGCTGCCCGAGCACCACCTTGACCACCTCGCCCGGCGCCACCGTGGACTCGCCCAGGCAGAGCGAGGCCACCGCGGTCGCCGTCAGCGCCACCAGCAGCCCGACGGCGACGGCCACCGAGCGCCGGTGCACCAGGAACGACACCCGCCCGGCCCGGACGGCCGAGTAGCCGCGCAGCGACACCGACGTCATGCCGCCACCACCTTCCTGCGGCGGACCAGGGCCACCAGCACCGGGACGCCGACGAGGGCCGTCATCACGCCCGCCGGGACCTCGGACGGCGGGAACAGGACCCGGCCGAGGGTGTCGGCGAGCAGCAGCAGTGCCGGGCCGAGGACGGCGGAGAAGGCGAGGATCCAGCGGTGGTCGGCGCCGGCCACCGCGCGGGCCGCGTGCGGGACGGCGAGGCCGACGAAGGCGATCGGGCCGGCCGCCGCGACCGCCGAGCCGGTCAGGACGGTCGCGCCGAGCGCGCCGACGGCCCGGACCAGGCCGGTCCTGGCGCCCAGCCCCTTGGCGGTGTCGTCGCCGAGCGCCAGCGCGTCCAGCCCGCGCGCCACCGCGACCACCAGCACCGTGCCGACGGCCAGGAACGGCAGCAGCTGCCAGGCCACGTCCGAGGTCCGCCCGGAGAGCGAGCCGACGTGCCAGAAGCGGAACTGGTCCATGGTGGCCGAGTCGGTGGTCAGCACCAGGGTGTTGAGCGAGGCGATGAAGGCGGACGCGGCCGAGCCGGCCAGCGCCAGCTTGATCGGCGTGGCCCCGCCCCGGCCGCGCCCGGCGAGCCCGTACACCAGCACGGTGGCGATCACCGCGCCCGCGAAGCCGAACCAGACGTACCCCGTGAGGGTGGAGACGCCGAAGCCGGAGATGGCGACCACCACACCGGCCGCCGCCCCCTGGGAGACGCCGAGGATGCCGGGGTCGGCGATCGGATTGCGGGTCAGGCCCTGCATGACGGCCCCGGCCAGGCCGAGCGCCGCGCCGACGGCCAGCCCGACGACCGTGCGCGGCACCCGCAGCTCGCGGACCACCACGGCGTCGGCGGTGTCGCCGCCGTGCAGCAGGGCGTCCAGCGTGCCGCCGAACGGGATGGTCCGGCTGCCGACCGCCAGGCTGAGCAGCACCGCGGCGGCCAGGACGGCGAGTGCGGCGGCGAGCCACAGTATTCGGCGCCGCGGCGCGCGGTACGGCGCGCGGGGCGCACCGGGCGGTGCGCTGGTGTCGGTCATGGGCCCTCTCCGCAGACAACTCAGGTAAACCTAAGTTCCCCCGTGAAGCCCGGGCAAATTGCCTCGTGGCCCATGGCCCCGTTGGGTAGCCTGACGGCATGCCCGCGACCTCACCCGCTCCGCTCACCGTCGGCTTCGACCTCGACATGACGCTGCTGGACACCCGGCCGGGTATCCGCGCCACCTACCTGGCGCTCTCCGCCGAGACCGGCACCCACATCGACGCCGACCTGGCGGTCACCCGGCTCGGCCCGCCGCTGCTGGACGAGATGCGCAACTGGTTCCCGGAGGGCGAGGTGGAGCGGGCCGTCGACCGCTACCGCGAGCTTTACCGGGACCACGCCTTCGCGCCGACCGTGGCCCTGCCCGGCGCGCACGCCGCCGTCGAGGCGGTCCGCGCCCACGGCGGCCGGGTCGCGGTGATCACCGGCAAGTACGAGCCGAACGCCCGCCTCCACCTGGAGCACGCCGGGCTGGCCGCGGACACCGTGATCGGCGACCTCTGGGCGGAGACCAAGGGCGTGGCGCTGCGCGAGCACGGCGCGAGCGTCTACGTCGGCGACCACCTCGGCGACATCAGGGGCGCCCGGTTCGCGGACGCCCTCGCGGTCTGCGTGCCCACCGGCCCGTACAGCGCGCGGGAGCTGCGCGAGGCGGGGGCGGACGTGGTGCTGGCGGACCTCACCGGCTTCCCGGACTGGCTCGCAGGCCACCTGGCCGAGCGGGGCTAGCGCGCGGGCCCGCGGCGGCCGTCGGCGGCCGTCAGGATCCGACGGGCCCGGTCCGGCGGCGCTGGGCCCGGGCGTTCAGCAGCAGCCCGGTCAGCGCGGCCAGGAAGCCGGCCGGCATCAGCATGCTCAGCCAGTACGCGGCCGTCGGCAGCGGCGTCAGGTGCAGGAACAGCGGGACGAAGGTGACCAGGGTGGCGAGTGCCCCGAGGCCGAAGACGATCGCCCCGGCCTTGACGTACACGTCACCGGGGTCGGCGCTCTGGCTGCTCACGTCTGCTCACTCCTCCGGGCCGGTCGGGACTTCTCCCAGTCTGGCAGAGCGGCCTGCGGGCGGGCCCACCGGAGCGGGTCGGTCACGTTGCGCAGTTTCCTGGCAGCTGAACGTTTTGATCCCTGTTGAGCGGGGGTATGCACGGGGTGCCGAGGGGCGCTACAGGTGCGCCCCGCGTCCTCAGACCCGGGGGTGTGAGCCGATGGACCGCGCGGAGCCGCGCCACGGCCGTGCCGGCGCCGGGTTGCCCGTGACCGCGAGATCCCGTTCCCGCCGCCCCGACCGGGCCTCGGAACGCGCATCCCTCGCGGAACGCGGATGAGGCAGTGACGGACGGTTAGTCTGCTCCTGACCGCGTGCCGACCACGAGCGCCCACGGGCGCCGGAGCGGGGTCGGTCGCCTTTCCCCACCACCCAGTGATCCCCGGCCAGGGCCGGGATCCCTCACACCCATTCGAGGACTGTTCGAGATGCCCACCGGCCAGGTCAAGTGGTTCAACGAGACGAAGGGCTTCGGCTTCCTGTCGCGCGACGACGGCGGCGACGTCTTCGTCCACACCAAGGCGCTGCCCGCCGGTGTCACGTCGCTGAAGCCGGGTCAGCGGGTCGAGTTCGGCGTGGTCGCCGGCCACCGCGGGGACCAGGCGATGGCCGTGCAGCTGCTGGACGCGCTGCCCTCGGTGGCCGCCGCCCAGCGCCGCAGCGCCGACGACATGGCACCGATCGTCCAGGACCTGATCACCACGCTGGACGCGGTGCTGCCCGGCCTGCAGCGCGGGCGCTACCCCGCCAAGCCGACCGGCCAGAAGCTGGCCGGCCTGCTGCGCGCGGTGGCCGACCAGTTCGACGTCTGACCGACGGGCACGTGGGAACGCGAGCCGGCTAGAACGCGAGCGCACCCGGGTCGAGCGGGGGCACCAGCCCCTCCGCCGCGGCCCGGGTGAGCAGCGCGTGGACGGCCGCGTAGCCCTCCTCGCCGAGGTCCTCGGAGAACTCGGTGACGTACAGTCCGATGTGCTGCTCGGCGACGGCCAGGTCCATCTCCTGGGCGTGCGCCAGCACGTACTCGCGGCTCGCCGCCGGGTCCGCCCAGGCCTGCCGGACGGAGGCGCGGATCGCGTCGGAGATCTCCCGCAGCCGCTCGGCGCCGAGCGAGCGCCTGGCGACGATCGCGCCCAGCGGGATCGGCAGGCCGGTCTCCTGCTCCCAGGCCTCGCCCATGTCGGCCAGGCTGTGCAGGCCGTACTGCCGGTACGTGAAGCGGGCCTCGTGGATCACCAGGCCGGCGTCCACCCGGCCGTCCCGGACGGCGGGCATGATCTCGTGGAACGGCAGGACGACGATCTCGCCGAAGCCGCCCGGCACCGCCCGGGCCGCCCAGAGCCGGAACAGCAGGTAGGCGGTGGAGCGCTCGGAGGGCACCGCGACGGTCTTCCCGGCGAGGTCGGCGGGGGAGCCCACACCCGGCAGGGTGAGCACCAGCGGGCCGCAGCCGCGGCCCAGCGCGCCGCCGCAGGGCAGCAGGGCGTACTCGTCCAGGACCCAGGGCAGCGCGCCGTAGCTGATCTTCAGCACGTCCAGCTCGCCGCGTTCGGCCTGGCCGTTGGTGACGTCGATGTCGGCGAAGGTCACCTCGGGGGCGTCCACCCCGGGCACCAGGCCGTGCGCCCAGGCGTGGAAGACGAAGGTGTCGTTCGGGCAGGGCGAGTACGCGATGCTCAGCCGTTCAGCCACGGCCGGCCTCCTCAATCGGTTGGTGCCGCGCGGCCGGTTCGTGCGCCGCGGCCAGTTCCCGGACGGGCAGCGCGGCGAAGGCCCGTTCCAGGGCGGCCAGCGCCTCGCCGATCCGCCAGGCGGACCGGTCGCGCGGGCCCACCGGGTTGGACACGGTGCGCAGTTCGAGGGCGGGCACGCCGTACCGGGCGGCGGCCTCGGCCACGCCGAAGCCCTCCATCGCCTCGGCGGCGGCGCCCGGGTGGCGGGCCGCCAGCTCGGCGGCCCGCTCGGCGCTGCCGGTGACGGTGGAGACGGTCAGCACCGGGCCGACGGCGAGACCGGGGCCCAGCGCCCGCGCGACCAGGGCGACGGCGGCCGGGGCAGGGGTGTGCCGGACGGTGCCGAAGCCCAGTTCGGTGACGTCGGCGAAGCCGTCGGGGGTCTGGGCGCCGAGGTCCGCGGCCACGATCGCGTCGGCCAGCACGGTGGCGCCGACCGGGGCGAGCGGGGCGAAGCCGCCGGCGATCCCGGCCGAGACGGCCAGGGCGTACGGGTGGGCCGCCAGCGCGGCGGCGGCGCCGGCCGCGGCGGCGGCCGGGCCGACCCCGGCGGCCAGCACGTCCACCGGCACCCGCTCGGCCCGGTGCAGCGTGCCGCCGGGCAGCGGCAGCACGGCGGACCCGCCGCGCAGGCCGCGGAGCACGGCCTCGGCCTCGGCGGCCACCGCGACGACGACGAGCAGCCGGGCCCGTGCGGGGCCCGACTGCTCGCCCTGGCCGTCGGTGACGGCGTGCGCGGTCATCGCAGGACCGTCAGCTGCCCTGGGTGTTCAGCTGGAAGTACCAGACGGCGACCGGGTTGTCCGAGTTCTTGTCGCCCTCGACCACGGTGACCAGGGTCTTGCCGCTGGCGTTCAGCACCTTGTTCGCCTGCTGGGAACCCGACCAGGTCGGGCCCTTGGCGTACGAGAACAGGCTGAAGCGCCCGCCCTGGCCGGTCGAGCCGCCGTTGGTGAAGGCCCACCAGCCGGTCTCGGCCACGTTCGGGGAGACCCCGACGCCGACCCGGTCGCTGCCCACCACGTCCCTGGTGGGCAGCGTGCCGTTCTTCAGGGCCTCGGTGGCCTTGTCCTGGCACTTCTCCTGGAGGTCCTCGGTGATCGGGCTGCCGCCGTTCCAGCACAGCGGGTCCGCGACGATCGAGGAGTTGCCGACCGTGAGGGTGGCACGGTGGGAGCTGTGCTCGGTCTGGCCGGCGGCGATGGCGACGGAGGTGCCCACCGTGGCGGCGCCGACCACGACGACGGCGCCGAGGGCGGCGATGGCACGGGAATTGAGGCTCATGCGTCAGAATCTACCGGGCCTGGCCGATCACGCGACGCGGGGGTCGGCACCGCGTGTTGTCACCAGGCCCCGGTCAGGCCACCCGGGGCGCCGCCGGGTGCCGCCGCAGGCCCACCCGGAACAGCGAGTGCAGCGTCCACAGCAGCACCACGCCGACCACCCCGGCGGCGATCGACAGGCCCAGCTTCCCGTTCAGCGGCAGCAGGATGCCGACCGCGCCGCCGGCCACCCAGCACAGCTGCATCAGGGTCTCCGAACGGGCGAACGCCGAGGTCCGCACCGCCTCCGGGACGTCCCGCTGGATCAGCGCGTCCAGCGCCAGCTTGCCCAGTGACGCCGCCATCCCGGCGGTCCCGGCGACCAGAACCACCGTCACCACGCCGTACCAGAGCGCGGCCGCCGCCGTGACGCAGGTCGCCAGCAGCAGCATCGCGGTGACCGTCGCCTCCGGGCCCCGGGTGCGCAGCCAGGAGCCGAGCACCGAGCCCAGCGCGTTGCCCGTCCCGGCCGCCAGCGCCACCAGGCCCAGCGCCGCGGTCGGCCGCAGCCCGCCGACCGGCTCCTCCCGCAGCAGGAAGGCCAGGAACATCACCAGGAAGCCGACCAGCCACTTCATCGCCGACATCGCCCGCAGCGCCAGGATCACCGAGGGGCCGACGGTGCGCAGCGAGGCCTTGACCGGCGGCGGCCTGTGGTGGATCAGGTGCGAGCCCTCGCCGTGCACCTCGGCGTGCAGGACGGCGCGCTGCTCGCCCTTGGCCGAGTCCACCGCGGGCGGCAGGTGGAAGGCCATCAGGGTGCCGATCACGAACACCAGGAAGGCCCCGCGCAGCGGCCAGCCGGGCCCGAGCAGGTGCAGCAGCCCGCCGACCGCGGCCGCCACGCCGGTGGCCAGCAGCCCGGCCAGGGTGACCCGGGAGTTCGCCTTGACCAGGGACAGCCGGCTCGGCAGCAGCCGGGGCACCACCACGCTGCGCACCACGCCGTACGCCTTGGACGCGACCAGCACGCCGAGCGCCTCCGGGTAGAGCGCGATGCCGCCGCCGGCGATCACCGCGGCCATCGTCCAGGCCAGCACGGCCCGGGCCAGCATGGCCGTCGCCATGGCCGCCCGGCGGCCGTGCGGCAGCCGGTCCAGCAGCGGGCCGACCACCGGGGCCAGCAGCGCGAACGGGGCCATCGTGATCAGCAGGTAGAGCGCGACCCGGCCGCGGGCCTCGCCGGTGGGCACCGAGAAGAAGATGGTGGACGCCAGGGCGACGGTGATCAGCATGTCGCCGAAGGAGTTGAGCGCGTGCAGCTCGATCAGCTTCGCGAGGCCGGACTCGCCCGCGCCCTCGGCGGCGGTGGCCCGGCGGATCCGGCGGCCGGTGCCGTGCACCACCTTGCCGGTGCGGGAGCCGGCGGCGGAGGCGGTGCGGACCAGGAAGTGCCGACGGGGCTCGGGGGTCTCCGGCTCCTCCGGTTCCGCCGGTTCCGCCGACGGGTCCGCCGGGGCCAGGTCGAGGGCGGCGGGGGTGTCGGGGGCCCCGGCCGCGGACCGGTCCGCGGATCCGGCGGACGCCTCGGCGCAGTCCGCCGGCGGCGGTTCGCCCGCGCCGGGGACCGGAGGCTGCTGCCGCGGCACGGCGTCCGTCTGGTCGGGGCTGCCGGCCTGCGGGACGCGCAGTACGTGCTGCGGCGGTTCGGGGTCCGCCACAAGCCCATCCTGCCCCAGAATCGCCGAGCCGACGCGGGACCGGGCTCCGCTCGGCGCGGCCCCGGAACGGCCGTGTCCGCCCCGGACTGTGCCGGGGCACCGACCGGCGGGTAGCCTGCCCAGGGTCGACCCGCCGGAGCGCCGGGGCGCCGGTAGGCCGGTCGAGCGGCGCGGCCGGTACCCGAGGGGGCTCCCGGTCGCGCAGAATGGACGTGGGACACCAAGCCGCGACGGAACAGGCAACACGCCGTGGGCGACAGAAGAACTGGGAGAGAATCGACGCCGTGAGTGCTGCGATGCGAAGCCGTACCCCCGACCGGCTCTGTGCCGAGGCCGTCGAACTCGCCCGCCAGGCCGCCGAGGAGGCCGTCGGTGCGGAGGCCGTCGGGCCGCACCTGGGTGTCCAGGCGGACGCCGACCGCGTCGTCACCCACACCTTCGAGTGCCTTGACGCGGCCTACCGCGGCTGGCACTGGGCGGTCACCGTCGCGCGTGCGCCGCGCGCCAAGAACGTCACCCTGGACGAGGTCGTGCTGCTGCCCGGCGACGACGCGGTGCTCGCCCCGGAGTGGGTGCCGTGGAGCGACCGGCTGCGCCCCGGCGACATGGGCCCGGGCGACCTGCTGCCCACCGGCGCCGACGACCTGCGGCTGGAGCCCGGCTGGACGGGCGAGGACGAGCCCGCGCCGAACTCCGCGGTCGCCCTGGCGGACGACGAGGACATGGTCGTCACCGACCCGCACGTCGAGCCCGCCCCGGCCCGCGCCCGGATCAACGCCGTCGCCGAGGAGCTGGGCCTGGGCCGCAGCCGGGTGCTCTCCCGGCTCGGGCTGCACCTGGCCGCCGAGCGCTGGGAGAAGTCCCACGGCCCGCAGACCGCGATGGCGCAGGCCGCCCCGGCCTCGTGCGCGAGCTGCGGCTTCCTGATCCCGATCGGCGGCTCGCTCGGGCAGGCCTTCGGCGTGTGCGGCAACGAGTTCGGCCCGGCCGACGGCCAGATCGTCTCCTTCGCGTACGGCTGCGGCGGGCACTCCGAGGCGGCCGTGATCCCGGCCCCGCCGGCGCCGTCCGAGCTGATCCTGGACGAGCTGGTGGTCGAGCCGCTGCCGCTGCACCCCGACCGCACCTCCGGCTCCGTCGAGCCCGACGCCCCCGCCGAGGAGCTCGGCCACTCCTGAGCCCCGTGCCCTCCGCTGCGGCCCGCCCGGTCACCGACCGGCGCGGGCCGCGGTGCTTTCCGGGCGGCGGGAGGGCCACCGGGGCCGCCGGCGGCGGGGGAGCAGTCAGTCCGGGGCCGCCGGCGGCGGGGCGCGTGGTCGGGAGCAGTCAGTGGGGCAGGGAAGAATGCCCTACGACGAACAGGGCAGCGGAAGGCGGCAGGTCCAGTGGAACCTCGGATCATCGGCAGCGGCACGGACGAGCACCTCGCGGACCCCTTCGGCAGCGCCGCGCTGCGTCGACGGGTGCTGGCCGCCTGGGCCGCCTCGCCGGCCCGGTTCCGGGAGGACGCCAACGCCGAGGAGGAACTGGCGCTCGGCGGCTACCGGGACCGCCTGGTGGTCGAATTGGCGCAGAACGCGGCCGACGCCGCGGTCCGGGCCGGCCAGGGCCCCGGCCGGCTGCGGCTGACCCTCGCCGACGGCGTGCTCGCCGCGGCCAACACCGGCGCCCCGCTGGACGCGGCCGCCGTCGAGTCGCTGTCCACCCTGCGCGCCTCCTCCAAGCGCGGCGAGGAGCCCGCCGTCGGCCGGTTCGGGGTCGGCTTCGCGGCCGTCCTCGCCGTGACCGACGAGCCCGCCGTGCTGAGCGCCACCGGCGGGGTGCGCTGGTCGCTCGGCGAGGCCCGGGCGCTGGTCGGGGCCCAGCCCGAGCTGGCCGACGAGCTGCGCCGCCGGGACGGCCACGTGCCGCTGCTGCGGCTGCCGTTCGCGGCCGAGGGGCCGGCCCCGGCGGGCTACGACACGGTGGTGGTGCTGCCGCTGCGGGACGCCGCCGCCGAGGACCTGACCCGCCGTCTGCTGGCCGGGATCGACGACGCGCTGCTGCTCACCCTGCCCGGCCTGCGCGAGGTCGTGGTGGAGACCCCGGACGGCACCCGCACGCTCACCCGGGAGGCCGCCGAGGCCCGCCCGGACGGGGTCACCGAGGTCACCGTCACCGACGACGCGGGCGGTCGGCCGCGGCGGACGCTCTGGCAGACCGTCGGCGCCTCCGGCACGCTCGCGGCCGAGCTGCTGCTCGACCGGCCCACCGAGGAACGCTCCCGCCCGTACTGGACGGTGACCTGGGCCGTCCCGGTCGGCCCGGACGGCGCCCCGCAGCGGCCGGCGATCGCCTCCGTGCTGCACGCGCCGACCCCCAGCGACGAGCCGGTCGGCCTGCCCGCGCTGCTGATCGCCTCCTACCCGCTGGACTCCACCCGCCGGCACGTCGCGCCCGGCCCGCTGGCCGACTTCCTCACCGAGCGTGCCGCCGACAGCTACGCCGAGCTGCTGCGCGCCCGCGGCGCCGACCTCGGCTCGCTCGGCCTCGTCCCGGCCCCGCTCGGCCAGGGCGCGCTGGACAACGCGCTGCGCGCCGCGGTGCTCTCCCGGCTGCCGGGCACGCCGTTCCTGCCGCACCCGGCGCCGGTCGAGGAGGGCACTCCCGCGCTGCGGCCCCGGGACGCGACGCTGCTGGAGGGCGCGGACGGCTCGGTGGTCGAGGCGCTCTCGCCGATCTTCCCCGGGCTGCTGCCGGCCGGCCTTGAGCGCCGCACCGAGCTGCGGGTGCTGAACGTGCGCCGGGTGCCGCTGGCCGAGGTGGTGGACCAGCTCGGCGGCCTGGACCGCGAGCCCGCGTGGTGGCGCAACCTGTACGCGGCGCTCGGCGCGGCCGACCCGGAGGCGCTCGGCGCGCTGCCCGTCCCGCTGGCCGACGGGCGGACGGTCACCGGGCCGCGGCGCGTCCTGCTGCCCTCCGAGGACGCCGACTGGGCGGCCTTCCCCGGCTACCCCGAGTCGCTGGCGGGCGCGCTGGCCGCGCTGGACCTGCGCCTGGCCCACCCCGAGGCCGCCCACCCGCTGCTGGCCAAGCTCGGCGCCGGCACCGCCACCCCGGCCGGGGTGCTGGACACCCCCGAGGTGCGGGCCGCCGTCGCCCGTTCCTACGAGCTGGCCGAGGACGACCTGGACGCGGCGCTCGAACTCGCCGACGCCGTCCTGGCGTTGGTGAAGGCCGCCGCCCCGGAGCCGGGCGCCCACCCGTGGCTGGCCCGGCTGGCGCTGCTCGACGACGAGGGCGAGCCCGCCCGGGCCGGTGAACTCGTGCTGCCCGGAAGCCCGTTCGCCGCGCTCGCCCGCGAGGAGGACGCCGGCTGGGTGGACGACGAGCTGCTGGAGCGCTGGGGCCCGGAGGTGCTCGCCGCCGTCGGCGTGCTGGCCGACTTCGTGCTGGTGCGCGCCGAGGACGTGGTGCTCGACCCGGACGACCTGGAGCGGCTCGACCCGACCGCGCCCGCCGACCGCGCGGCCGGCGGCCACCCCACCGGCCTGCTGGACGAGGCCCCGGACGGGCTCGCCGAGTGGGCCGAGGACGCGCTGGAGGCCCTGCAGGCCGACGAGGCGATCGGCGTCCCGCCGGTGGCCGCCGAGCTGCTCGCCGTGCGCGACCTCGATCTGATCGACGACGACGCCTGGCCCCAGGCGCTCGCCGCGCTGGCCCGCCCGCCGTACCGGGACGCCGTGGTCGGCCCGGTGCGCACGCTGCTGCCGGACGGCTCGTACGCCGACCTGCCGCCGTACACCGCGTGGTGGCTGCGCGACCACCCGGTGCTGGCGGGCCGCGAGCCGGCCGGCCTGCGCGCCGCCGGGGCGGACCCGCTGCTGCGCGGCCTGTACGACGAGGCCCGCACCACCCTGGACGAGCAGTTCCTGCACGCGCTCGGGGTGCGCACCACGCTGGCCGCGCTGCTCGCCGAGCCGCACGGTCCTGACGAGGTGCTGGACCGGATGACCGACCCGGAGGCCGAGGTCGGCCACCGCCAGCTGCACGGCATCCACACCGCGCTGGCCCGGGTGGACCGCGACCGGATCGAGCCGCTGGACGTGGTGCGGGCGCTGCCGCCGCTGGACCCGGAGACCGGGCGCCGGCCGGCCCACACCGTGGTGGTGGACGCCGCCGAGGCGGTCGTCGCCGACGCCCCCGACCTGGTCCAGCTGCTGCACCCGTACCCGCTGTTGCCGGTCGCCCCGGCGCTGGCCGCCGACCTCGCCGAGCGGCTGCAGGTGTCGCTGGCCAGTGAGGTGGCGGGCGGCCGGGTGCTGTCCGAGGGCGTGCTGCACCGGGTGCCGTCGGTGGTGCGGGAGCTGCTGCCCGGCTGCCCGGTGGCGTACGAGGAGCACGAGGAGCTGCTGGTCGTCGGGCCGGACGGCGGCGAGGCGGCGGTGGACTGGCGCTGGGACACCGGGGCGCAGGCCCCGGAGCCGCCGTACGACCCGGAGCTGGCCGAGGCCGGCGACGAGGACGACGAGTTCGACGTCCCGCCGGTGCCCGGGCTGCTGCACGCGGCCACCCCGGAGGGCCTCGCCGCCGGGCTGGCCTGGTCGGTCGGGCAGTGGCACCGCCGCTTCGAGGTGCTGGCCGCCCTCAGCGAGCCGGACCGCGCCTACGAGCTCTCGGCCGCCCGGGACTTCGAGGGCTGAGCCGCGCCCCGTGGGCCCGCCCCGGGCGGCGGGCCCACGGGAGGGTCACTCCATGCCGCGGCGCTTCATGACGCGCCAGGCGATCTCCAGGGCGATGCCGCAGACCACCGCGATGGCGACGCCCGTCAGCGGGTCGCGGAAGCCGACCAGCGAGAGGTCGAAGAAGGTCTTCAGCGGGGGCACCACCAGCACCAGCGCGAAGGCGCCGCACATGCTGCCGATCAGCAGCAGGCGCCACCAGTTGTACGGGCGGGCGACGATGGCGAGGACCCAGATGGCGATCAGGAAGAGCGTCAGGGTGGCCACGCTGGTGTCGGCCTTGAGGTCGGTCGCGTGGTCGGCGCGGGCGAGCGTGTAGGCGACGAAGGTGCCGGTGCCGGCGATGACTCCGCCGGGGACCGCCAGCCGCAGCACCCGCTTCACGAAGCCGGTGCGGGCCCGCTCGTTGTTGGGGGCGAGCGCGAGGAAGAACGCCGGGATGCCGATGGTCAGCGAGGACAGCACGGTGGAGTGCCGGGGCAGGAACGGGTACGGCGAATGGGTGAAGATCACCAGGAGGGCCAGCAGGACCGAGTAGACGGTCTTCACCAGGAAGAGTGAAGCGACCCGCTCGATGTTGCCGATGACCCGGCGGCCCTCGGCCACCACGGACGGCAGCGAGGCGAAGGAGTCGTTCAGCAGCACGATCTGGGCGACCGCCTTGGTGGCGTCCGAGCCGGTGCCCATCGCCACGCCGATGTCGGCGTCCTTGAGCGCGAGCACGTCGTTGACGCCGTCGCCGGTCATCGCCACGGTGTGGCCGCGGGACTGCAGGGCCCCGACCAGCTGGCGCTTCTGCTGGGGGGTGACCCGGCCGAAGACGCTGGTCCGGTCGGCGGTCTCGGCGAGTTCCTCCGGGTCGGCGGGCAGGGTGCGGGCGTCCAGCGGGTGGTCGGCGCCGGGCAGGCCCAGGTGGCCGGCCACCGCGCCGACCGAGACCGCCGCGTCGCCGGAGATGACCTTGGCCCGGACCCGCTGGCCCTCGAAGTAGCGCAGGGTCTCGGCGGCGTCCGAGCGCAGCCGCTGCTGGAGCACCACCAGGGCGAGCGGGGTGAGGTCGGCCGCCGGGTCGGGGGCGTCCAGCGGGACGGCGGTGCGGCCGAGCAGCAGCACCCGCAGGCCGCGGGCGCCCAGTTCGTCCACCTCGGCCAGGGCCGGGTGCCCGGCGGGCAGCAGCACGTCGGGCGCGCCGAGCAGCCAGCTGGCCTCGCCGCCCTGCGGCTCCAGCAGTTGCACCCCGCTCCACTTGCGGGCGGAGGAGAAGGGCATGGCCTCGATCACCCGCCAGCCGTCGCGGCCAGAGGAGGCGCCGCCGTCGCCGCGCCCGTACGCGTCGATGACCGCCTGCATGGACGGGTTGGGGCGGGCGTCGGCGCCGGCCATCACGGCCAGCGCGTGCTGGACGGTCTCCGGGGCGACGGCGGCGGGCTCCCCGTTCGAGAGCACCCGCAGGTCGATCACGTCCATGCCGCCCTCGGTGAGGGTGCCGGTCTTGTCCAGGCAGACGGTGTCCACCCGGGCCAGGCCCTCGATCGCCGGGAGCTCCTGGACCAGGCACTGCTTGCGGCCGAGCCGGACCACGCCGATCGCGAAGGCGACCGAGGTCAGCAGCACCAGGCCCTCGGGGACCATCGGCACGATGCCGGCCACCATGCGCCGGACGGCCTCCTGCCAGTCCCGGCCCTCGACGGCCAGCTGGCTGATGATCAGACCGAGGGCGGTGGGGATCAGCAGGTAGGTGATGATCCGCAGGATGCTGTCGATGCCGGTGCGCAGCTCCGACTTCACCAGGGTGAACTTGCTGGCCTCCTCGGCGAGCTGGGCCGCGTAGGCCTCGCGGCCGACCTTGGTGGCGGTGAACGCGCCGGCGCCGGCCACCACGAAGCTGCCGGACATCACGTGGTCGCCGGGCTGCTTGAGGACCGGGTCGGGCTCGCCGGTCAGCAGCGACTCGTCGATCTCCAGGCCGTCCGCCTCGGCGACCTCGCCGTCCACGATCACCTTGTCGCCGATGCCGAGCAGCACGGTGTCGTCGAGGACGATCTCGGAGACGCCGATCTGCTGGACGGCGCCGTCCCGGCGGACCTGCGGGCGGGCCTCGCCGATCAGGGCCAGGCTGTCCAGGGTCTTCTTGGCGCGCAGCTCCTGGATGATGCCGATCGCCGTGTTGGCCACGATGACCAGGCCGAACAGGCCGTCCTGGAGCGGACCGACGATCAGGATGATGCCGAACATCACGCCGATGATGGCGTTGAAGCGGGTGAAGACGTTGGCCCGGACGATCTCCTTGGTGGACCGGCTGGACCGTACGGGGACGTCGTTGACCTGGCCCTTCGCGACCCGCTCGGCCACCTCGGCGGCGGTCAGGCCGCCGCGCCGGCCGGGCAGCAGGCCGAGGGGGTGTGCTCCGTCCGGTCGGTCCCGGTCGGTCGGCCGCTCTTCCGCTGGCTGGTCAGGCTGCGTCATGGCACCGACTCTACGGGCGCCCTATGCCCGATGCGTGCTACTAAAGGACTATTCAGTCCGACCGGGTGGCCGGGTTCTGGCCGTTGTCCTCGGCCGTGTGTTCGGCCGTCTGCGCGGCCGCCTCGGCGGCGCGGCCGCGGGCGATCGCGTCCCGTCGGGCGCGGCAGTACCAGAGGCCGATCAGGCCGAGCAGGCCGCCGGAGAGGCAGATCCAGGGCCAGGTGCCGTGGCCGTGCGCGGAGAGGGTGCCCTGGAAGGGGAGCAGGGCGAGGAAGGCGACGAACCACAGCACCGTGCCGCCGCCGACGATGGCGACGTCGTTGGCCTCCAGCGGAGGGGGCGAGGGGTGCAGTGGCGTCTTGGGCATGGGGCCTAGCGTACGGTGCGGCGGGCGGCGGTGCGGGCCCCTCGGCCCCATGCGAGCTCTACGCGCGAAGATAGCGCGTGTGCGATCCGGAAACCATACTTAAAGATCTGCGCCCGGCCACCGTCGCCCCGGGCGTCCACTCCCTCTCCTCAGCTCCCCCACAGAGGACGCACGCACATGCCTGTGGTCCAGCCGACCACCGAGTCGCCCGAACCCGCCGACGCCGCGCCGAAGCCCCCCACGAGCGCCGTCGACCGCTTCTTCCGGATCAGCGAGCGGGGTTCCACCCTGCCGCGCGAGATCCGCGGTGGTGTCGCCACCTTCTTCACCATGGCGTACATCCTGGTGCTGAACCCGATCATCCTGGCCAGCGGCACCGACGTCACCGGGGCCCACCTGGACAGCGGCCAGCTGGTCACCGCGACCGCCCTGACCGCGGCTCTGACCACCCTGCTGATGGGGGTCATCGGCAACGTCCCGATCGGCCTGGCCGCCGGCCTCGGCGTCAACACGATCGTGGCGCTCCAGCTCGCCCCCAAGATGACCTGGCCGGACGCCATGGGCATGGTCGTGCTGGCCGGTTTCGCGATCATGCTGCTGGTCGCCACGGGTCTGCGCGAGCGGGTCATGAACGCCGTGCCGCTCGGTCTGCGCAAGGCGATCGCGATCGGCATCGGCCTGTTCATCAGCCTGGTCGGCCTGGTCGACTCCGGCTTCGTCAGCCGCATCCCGGACGCCGCCCACACCACGGTCCCGCTCCAGCTCGGCGGCAACGGGCACCTGCTCGGCTTCCCGGTGCTGATCTTCGTGGTCGGCCTGCTGCTGACCCTGATCCTGCTGATCCGCAAGGTGCCCGGCGCCATCCTGATCAGCATCGCGGTCTCCACCGCGCTCGCCGCGATCATCGACAAGGTGGCCGACATCCCGGCGCTCAAGTGGGGCCTCACCGTCCCGACCTGGCCGGGCAACCCGGTCTCGGCGCCGGACTTCGGGCTGGTCGGCAAGGTCAGCCTGTTCGGCGGCTTCGAGAAGGTCGGCGTGCTGACCGGCGTGCTGTTCGTCTTCACCGTGCTGATGTCCTGCTTCTTCGACGCGATGGGCACCATCCTCGGCGTGGCCGACGAGGCCCACCTGCTGGACGCGAAGGGCGACCTGCCCGGCATCAACAGGGTCCTGATGGTGGACGGCATCGCCACCGCGGCCGGCGGTGCCACCTCGTCCTCCGCCAACACCTGCTTCGTCGAGTCCACCGCCGGTGTCGGCGAGGGCGCCAGGACCGGCTTCGCCTCGATCGTCACCGGCCTGCTCTTCGTGGTGGCGCTCTTCCTCACCCCGCTCGCCACCATGGTCCCGGCCCAGGCCGCCACCCCGGCCCTGGTCACCGTCGGCTTCCTGATCCTGGCCAACTCGATCAAGGAGATCGACTGGGCCGACTACACGATCGCGATCCCGGCCTTCGTGACCATCGTGATGATGCCGTTCACCTACAGCATCACCAACGGCATCGGCATGGGCTTCATCGTCTTCTGCGTGATGCGCCTGGCCGCCGGCCGCGGCCGCGAGGTCCCGGTCCCGATGTACGCGGTGGCGGCGGTGTTCGCCTTCTACTACCTGATGCCGGCCCTCGGCCTGCTCTGACGCCGTACGGCCCACGCGGCCCCGTCCCCCCGGCTTCACCCCGGGAGGACGGGGCCGCGGCGTTTCCGCGGGCCGCTCCTCCGGCCGCCCGGCGTTTCCGGGGCCGCTCCTCCGGCCGCCCGGCGTTTCCGGGGCCGCTCCTCCGGCCGCCCGGCGTTTCCGGGGGCGCTCCTCCGGCCGCGCCCGTCACCAACGGTCGGAAGTTGTCAAAAATGCGCCCGTGTAGGCGAGTTGGCGATGGGAATACTGGCTGGACGGAGAAGGGGGAGGGGACTCGACCGATGGTGCAACAGGATCCGCCGGGGGGCGTCGAGGCACAGCTTCTGCCGGAGCTGTTCTGGACGACGGACAAGGCATCGCTGGACGGCCAGCGGGAGACGCTGCGCTGGTACCGCGGCCTGATCGCGATGCTGGTGGTCGCCGCGGTGATCGGGTCGTTCCCGGGCCCGGACGACAAGGGCGACTTCGACGTCTGGCCGCTGTTCTCGGTCGCCGCCTTCCTGGTGGCCGGCTACTTCTGGTCCCGGCTGCGCCGGAGCAACCCGCAGGGCCGCTGGTACCAGGCCAGGGCGGCGGCCGAGTCGGTCAAGACGCTGGCCTGGAAGTACACCGTCCGGGCCACGCCCTTCGACGGCGAGGCCGAGTCCGTGGACGTCGACCGCGGCTACCTGCTCCAGGTCGAGGACGTGCTGCGGGCCTTCGAGGACCCGGAGATCGTGCCGCCCGGCAGCGTCGCCGAGATCACCCCGGAGATGCGCCGGCAGCGCGCCGAGAGCCTGACCGCCCGGCGCACCCTCTACCTGCGCGCCCGGGTCGAGGGCCAGCGCACCTGGTACCGCTCCCGGGCCGAGGCCTGCGACTCGCAGGCGGTCTCCTGGGGGCTCGGCGTCGCGGTGCTGATCATCGTCGGTGCCGCGGCGGCCGTCGCCCAGGCCACCGGCGCGCTGCCGGTGCACGTCTTCGGCGCCACCTCGGCCGCGGCGGCGGCGATCATCGCCTGGACGCAGCTCAAGCAGCTCGGCCCGCTGGCCGCCGCCTACCAGCTGGCCGCGCGCGAGCTGGAGAACGTCGGCAACCAGCTGTCCGACCTCGACCTCCGGGCGCCGGACGCCGAGGCGCGCTGGGCCCGGCTGGCCGCCGAGGCGGAGGACGCGGTCTCCCGGGAGCACACCACCTGGCGGGCCCGCCGGGCGTTCCCGCGATAGCGCGGGTCCGCCGGCGGCGGAGGGTACCCGGTGGGAACGGGGAGTTGGGGAGATCCGGCGAAACGCGGGGCACAGGTGTGCGGGGTGCGTGAGAGTGGAGCGCCGAGACACGGACCGTAATCATTACGTGTCCATGCCGTGGTTTCATCGCCTGCGCGCGACCCCAGTTCCCGCCGGAGGCCCTCCTTGCGCATTCTCCTGATCGCCAGTGCGTTCAACAGCCTGACCCAGCGCGTCCACACCGGACTGCGCGAGCGCGGCCACCGGGTCGCCGTCCAACTCGCCCTCGGAGACGAGGGGATGAGGGAGGCGGTGGCCCGCACCGACCCCGAGCTGATCATCTGCCCGATGCTCACCAGGGCCGTCCCGCAGGACATCTGGTCCACCCGGACCGTCCTGATCGTGCACCCGGGGCCCAAGGGCGACCGCGGTCCCTCCTCGCTCGACTGGGCGATCACCGAGGGGGCGGAGCACTGGGGCGTCACCGTGCTGCAGGCCGTCGAGGAGATGGACGCCGGGGACATCTGGGCCTCCGTCGAGTTCTCCGTCCCCGCCTGCGGCAAGAGCGAGTTGTACCGGGGCGAGCTCGCCGACGCCGCCGTCGAGGCCGTCCTGCTGGCCGTCCAGCGGTACGAGGGCGGGCTGTTCACCCCCGAGCCGCTGGACTACGCCCGGCCGGACGTGCAGGGCGAACCGCGGCCCTTCCTGCGCCAGGAGGCGCGCCGGATCGACTGGTCGCGGGACGACACCGCCACCGTGCTGCGCAAGCTGCGCGCCGCCGACTCCCAGCCCGGCGTGCTGGACGAGCTGTACGGGCGGCAGTTCTTCCTGCACGGCGGCCACCCCGAGGACGAGCTGCGCGGACCGGTGCCCGGCGCCGTGCTGGCCACCCGGGACGGCGCGATCTGCCGGGCCACCGTGGACGGCGCGGTGTGGATACCGCAGCTGCGCCCGCGCCGCACCCCCGGCGGGCCGGCCACCTTCAAGCTGCCGGCGGCCACCGTGCTCGCCGACGAGCTGTACCGGGTCCGCGAGGTGCCGGTGAGCCCGGAGGCGGCGAGCCGCCGGGACACCTGGTCGGAGCTGCGCTACCGCGAGGAGGGCGAGGTCGGCTTCCTCGAATTCGCCCACGCGGGCGGGGCGATGAGCACCGGGCAGTGCCGCCGGCTGCTCGCCGCGTACCGGGAGGCGGCCGAGCGGCCGACCTCGGTGCTGGTGCTCGGCGCGCCCCGGGACTTCTACTCCAACGGGATCCAGCTCAACGTCATCCAGGGCGCGGCCTTCCCGGCACTGGAGTCCTGGGAGAACATCAACGCGATGGACGACTTCGTCGAGGCGGTGCTGACCACGACGGACAAGGTGACGGTGGCGGCCCTGGCCGGGAACGCGGCGGCCGGCGGGCTGATGGCGGCGCTCGCCGCCGACGAGGTGTGGTGCCGGGAGTCGGCGGTGCTCAACCCGCACTACCGGCTGATGGGCCTGTACGGCTCCGAGTACTGGACGTACACCCTGCCCCGGCGGGTCGGCGCCGAGCAGGCCGAGCGGCTGACCGCCGAGGCGCTGCCGGTCGGTGCCGACCACGCCCGCCGGATCGGCCTGGTGGACCGTACGGTCGGCGGGGACACGGCCGGGTTCCGCCGCTGGGTGGCCCGCGAGGCCGCCCGGATCGCCGCCGCCCCGGACCTCACGGGGCGGCTGGTGGACAAGAAGCGCCGCCGCGCGGTCGACGAGGAGGCCAAGCCGCTGGCCGAGTACCGGGCGGAGGAACTGCGCCGGATGCACGCCAACTTCTACCGGGCGGGCGAGCCGTACCACGCGCTGCGGCGGGACTTCGTGCACAAGGTCTGCCCGGTGGCCACGCCGGAGCACGTGGCGGGGCTCCTCGGGCGTCCCTGGCAGGCCTGACGCGGCGGTACCCGTCGGAACGGGAACGGGACCGGGCGGACGCCCGGCCGGGGTGGGGGGCCCGGCCGGACGCCCGCTCGGGCTCCGCTCCCGCGCCCGGCCTCAGCGCCGGGCCGCCCCGCCCAGTGGCCGCTGCCGCCGCGGGAGCGGCGGCCGGGGGGGGGGGGGCGGGCCCGCCCCGGGGGGGGGCGGCCCCCCCCCCCCCCCCGGGGGGGGGGGCCCGC
>NZ_JBSFKQ010000056.1:0-46877 GCF_053598615.1 Kitasatospora sp. NPDC001095
GTGCCGCGCCGGGTCGGCACGCTGGGCCGCCGCGGGGGGCTGGGGGGGGGGGCTGTGGTGGACCGGTCCACCACAGCCCCCGCCGTTCCGTGCTCCCTGGGCGTGCGCCGCCGGTCAGGCCAGGGCGAGGAAGAGCTTCTCCAGCTCGGCCTCGCTCATCGGCGGGGCGTCCTCGTCGGCGGCCGCCATGCACTGGCGCATGCCGCTTGCGACGATCTTGAACCCGGCCCGGTCGAGCGCGCGCGAGACGGCGGCGAGCTGGGTGACCACGTCCTTGCAGTCCCGGCCCGCCTCGATCATCGCGATCACTCCGGCCAACTGGCCCTGCGCGCGGCGCAGCCGGTTCAGGACCGCGCCGACCGCCTCGTCGTCCACCTGCATGTCGGGGCCGCCTTTCACATCGACTGTCGATGGACAAGTGTACCCGGCGGGGTATTCATTCCCGGGTGGCGAAAGTCGTACCCGACCCACCCGCCCGGGGCGCGGATCGGCGGCGGGGACGGGTGCCGGTCGGCGGCAGTGGCGGGCGCGGCTCAGCGGCGGGCCAGGCGTCGCTCCCCGCCCGCACCGGTCGCGTACGGAAGTCCGTAGTGCGCGAACACGGCGGGCTCGTCCTCGGCGGGCAGCACGTCGTCGGTGCCGATCGCCGGAGCCTGCTTGACGACGTTGCGCGGGTACGCCACCCGGAGGTAGTCCGGTCCGGCCACCGCCCCCTCCAGCGGGACGAACACCAGGCGGCGACGGCCGGCGAACCCGACCGTGACGGTCGCGAAGAACGGCTCGTCGCTGGCCGTCTCCACGTAGACCGACTCCAGCGAACCTATGCGGCGGCTCTTCTCGTCGACCACGGCGTGGCCGCGCCACTCCCGGATGTCCGCCATTGCGATGCCCATGGCCCGGCCTCCCGCCTCCGGCTCTTCCACGGCCCTGATCCCCCCATCCTCCGTCGGGAGCGACGGGGGCGCACGACGGGCCCCGGCGCCGACCGCGTCGGCAGGTACGGCGGGGTGGCCCGCAGGCACGACCACCTTGAGCGGGGCGGGCCGTTCGATGAAGGACGGGTGGTTCGCGCACAGTCGGAGCACGTCAGTGCGGCAGTTCCGGGGAGAGCCGCGTGATCGGGGAGGCCGTGTGATCATCGCCCGCGAGGTGGAGTTCGACCGCGACGAGATGTTCGAGCTGTACGACGGACGGGAACTCCCCGGAGCACTCAGACCTGGCGGCCGGGTGGGACGAGACCGGTCTGGTAGGCGATGGCGACGAGCTGGGCGCGGTCGCGGGCGTCGAGCTTGTTCATCGCCCGGTGGACGTGGGTGCGGACGGTGAAGGGGCTGACGAACATCCGCTCCGCGATCTCCTCATTGGTGAGGCCGGTGGCGGCCATCGACATCACCTCGCGCTCGCGGGCGGTGAGGACGGCGAGCCGCTCACTGGTCGGCGTTCCGGGCGCCGGTTCGGGCTGGGCCAGGAACTGGTCGATCACGGCCCGGGTGGCGGCCGGCGAGAGCAGTGCCTCGCCCGCCGCGACAGTGCGGACGGCAGCGAGCAGCTCCTTCGGGTCGGCGCCCTTGCCGAGGAAGCCGCCGGCGCCCGCGCGCAGCGCCTGGGCCACGTACTCGTCGATCTCGAAGGTGGTGAGGATGAGCACCCGGGTGCCGGACAGCTCCTCGTCACCGCAGATCTCGGCGGTGGCGCCGAGGCCGTCGACGCCGGGCATCCGGATGTCCATCAGCACGATGTCGGGCTTGGTGGCCCGGGCGAGCGCGACGGCCTCCCGGCCGTCGGCGGCCTCGCCGACCACCTCCATGTCCTCCTCCGCGTCGATCAGCAGGCGGAATGCCCCGCGCAGCAGGGCCTGGTCGTCGGCGAGCAGTACCCGGATGGTCATGCGTGGTCCCTCTCCTCTCGGGTGGCGTCGACCGCACCGGTGGCGCCGTCTCGTCCTTCGGCTGGTGTCGGGCGATCGGTACGGGCGGTTCGCACGGCCCGGGCGGCCCGGGCGAGTTCGGCGGCGGTGAAGCCGCCCGCGGAGTCGGGGCCGTCGTCGCGGGCGCCGGTGCGCAGCGGCAGTTCGGCGGTGACCAGGAAACCGCCGCCGGGCCGCCGGTCGGCGCTGAGCCGGCCGCCGACCGCGCCGGCCCGCTCGCGCATGCCGATCAGTCCGAAGCCGCCCTCGCTCGGCGGGTGCTGCGACAGCGGGACGGCGCGGGGTCGGCCGGTCGCGCTCGGGCGGCCGTTGGCGACGCTGACCGCGACCCGGCTGCCGCTGTAGGCGAGGGTGATCTCGGCGTCGGCGCCGTGGGCGTGCTTGGCCACGTTGGTCAGTGACTCCTGGACGATCCGGAAGGCGGTGAGGTCCACGCCGGGCGACAGCGGGCGGGCCTCGCCCTCGACGGTGAGCCGGACCGGCAGGCCGGCCCGTTCGAAAGTGGTGATCAGCTCGGGCAGCCGGTCGAGGCCGGGGGCGGGTTCGAGCGGGGCGGGCTCCTCGGCGCGGCGCAGCAGGCCGACGGTGGCGCGCAGCTCCTGGAGGGCCGAGCCGGTGGCGTCGGTGATGTGACTGAGCACCTCACGGGCCTGGACGGGATGGCTGTCCATGAGGTGGACGGCGATGCCGGCCTGGGCGTTGGCGAGGGCTATGTGGTGGGCGACGACGTCGTGGAGATCACGGGCGATCCTGATCCGCTCGTCGGCGACTCGCCGCCGGGCCTCCTCCTCGCGGGTGCGCTCGGCGCGTTCGGCGCGTTCCTCGATGGCCGCGAGGTGGGCGCGGCGGTTGCGGATCGAGTCTCCGAGGGCGCCGGGCAGCAGGGCCCAGGCGAGGACGCCGAGCCGTTCGCTGATCGGACCGCCGTGGCCGAGCAGCAGGGCGATCCCGGTGAGCAGGACGGCGGTGACGACCGAGGCGCGCAGCGCGGTGGCGCGGTCCGTGCGAATGGCGAGGAAGTAGAGCGCGAGCAGCAGCGGGGACGCAAGCGTCGGAGTCAACCGGGGGCTGACGATGGCGAGCACCATCGTGCAGAGCAGCGTGACGGCGACCACCGCACGCGGGTGGCGGCGGTGGGCGAGCACGGTGACGGCGGAGACCATCGCGAGGCCGAAGGTGATCGGGTCGAACCAGGTGAGGTGGCCACCGGTCTGGTCGATGGTGGCGCCGAGGGCGGTGATTGTGATCATGGCCGCCCCGCCGGCGGCGTCGAGCAGCCGGGGGTGGTCGCGGCGCAGGCGCTGCCAGGTATCGCTCATGGTCGTGCTCTCCGGTCGGGGACGCTGGCCACGCCCGCAACCGGGCAGCTTCGGTTCCTGCCGCGCCGGCCCCCGGTCGGGGGCGCGGCGGGCCGCGTCGGGGGCCTTCGCGTGCGCGACGGCCCCCGACAGCAACGGTAACGGTTGGGACTCGAACCGGTGTCCGAGCCGTTCGGTGCCGGCCTGGCTCCGGCGGTGCCGGGGGCCAGGCCGGGCGGCGGCGGAGCGCCAGGCCGGTCGGCGCCGGCCTAGACGGTGACCGACTCCCGGCCCGGGGCCGGCTCGGGGGCGCTGGTCTCCAGCTTGCTGCCCTCGACGTCCACGTCGGGTATCAGGCGGTCGAGCCAGCGCGGCAGCCACCAGGCGCGGCGGCCGAGCAGGGCAAGGACGGCCGGGACGATGGTCATCCGGACGATGAAGGCGTCGAAGGCGACCGCCGCGGCGAGGCCCAGACCCATCATCTTGATCATCGGCTCGCTCATCCCGATGAAGCCCGCAAAGACGGCGATCATGATGAACGCGGCCGCGGTGACCACCCGGGCGTTGTGCCGGAAGCCGGTGACGATGGCCTCGCCCGGCTGCTCACCATGGACGAAGCCCTCGCGGATCCGGGTGACCAGGAACACCTCGTAGTCCATGGCGAGGCCGAAGACCACACCGATCATGAAGATCGGCATCATGCTCATCACCGGGCCGGTCTGCTCCACGCCGATCAGGTCGGCCAGCCAGCCCCACTGGAAGACCGCGACCACGGCGCCGAGCGCGGCGACCACGGAGAGCAGGAAGCCCAGGGCCGCCTTCAGCGGGACGAGGACGGAGCGGAAGACCACCATCAGCAGGAGGACGGCGAGGCCGACGACCACGGCGAGGTAGGGCACCAGCGCGTCGGACATCTTCTGCGAGACGTCGATGTTCATCGCCGTGGTGCCGCTGACCAGGACCGTCGCCCCGGTGGCCGACTTGAGGCCGGCCGCGTCGTCGCGGATGGCGTGCACGATGTCCTTGGTCTCGGCCTCGCTCGGGCCGGTCGCCGGGACGGCGTTGAGCAGGGCCGTGTCACCGGCCGGGTTGAACATCGGCGGTGTCACCGCGACGACCCCGGGCAGACCGGAGACCTTCTTGGCGACCTCGGCCGCGGCGGCCTTCGGGTCGGCGACGCCCTTGGCGTCCACCATGACCGTCAGCGGGCCGTTGAACCCGGGGCCGAAGCCCTCGGAGAGCAGGTCGTAGGCGCGGCGCTGGGTGGTGGAGGTGGGCTTGGACTCGTCGCCCGGCAGGCCGAGCCTGAGATCGAGCGCGGGGGCGGCGAGCACGCCGAGGCCGATCACACCGCCGAGCAGCACCGCGAGCGGGCGGCGCAGGATGAAGCGGGCCCAGCGGGCACCGCCGTTCTCCTTCGCGCCCCAGGCCTCGCCCTGGGCCGTACGGGCCTTTCGGGCCTTGCGGGGCAGCACCTTGCGACCGAGGAAGCCGAGCAGCGCGGGGACCAGGGTGAGGGCGACCAGCACGGCTATGACGACCGTACCGGCGGCGGCCATGCCCATCTTGGCCAGGATCGGGATGCCGACCACGGAGAGGCCGGCGAGCGCGATCACCACGGTGAGGCCGGCGAAGACCACCGCGGACCCGGCGGTGCCGACGGCCCGGCCCGCCGCCTCCTGGGGGGTGCGGCCCTCGGCGAGCTCGGCGCGGTAGCGGGAGACGATGAACACCGCGTAGTCGATGCCGACCGCGAGGCCGAGCATCATGGCGAGCGTGCCGGTGGTGGTGGAGAGCCCCAGCGTGCTGCCGAGCGCGGCGATCAGCGCCATGCCGAGGCCGACGCCGACGACGGCGGTGAGCAGCGGCAGGCCGGCCGCGACCAGCGAGCCGAAGGTGATCACCAGGACGACGGCGGACAGCGCCATGCCGATCGCCTCGCTGCTGCCGCCCGCCTCGGGCTTGGCCATCAGCGCGTTGCCGCCGATCTCGACCTTGAGCCCGGCGTCCCGGCCGTGCTGGGCGGCCTGCTCCAGGGCGTCGGTGGCGCCCCCGGACACCTCACCCGCCTTGGCGGAGTAGTTGACCGTGGCGTACGCGGTGGTGCCGTCCGAGGAGACGGCGCCCTGCATCTTGAACGGGTTCACCGCACCCGTGACCTGCTCGGAGTGGGCGACCTCGTCGACCGTCCGCTCGACCACCTGCTGGTTGGGGGCGGCGGTGATCTTCTGGCCGGAGGGGGCGACGAACACCAGGCGCGCCGAGGCCCCGTCGGCGTGCCCGCCGGGGAAGCGCTCGTTCATCAGGTCGAAGGCCTTCTGCGCTTCCGTGCCGGGCATCGCGAAGCCGTCGTCGGGTGCGGCGGGCGCCTTGGCCGCCAGGACCCCGACGGCGGCCAGCACGGCGACCCAGAGGAAGGTCACCAGCCGGCGCCGGACGAAGGCCCATCGGCCCAGACGGTAGAGGAACGTGGCCACGGGAGAGCGGACTCCTTCGGATGCGGTTCTCGGGTACGGAACATGCCGCGGCCGGCCGGAACGTCCTGGTGGACGCGGTCCGCCGCAGCATGACCAATCCTTGATCGCCGACCCCTGCTCCGTCGTCGTCCCTGCGCAGGCCGTTTGCGTACTGCGGACGCAGTAGTGCCCTCCCCCGCACGGAGGAGCGCACGCCCCGCACCGGAAGCAGCGCCCGGACCTGCGGCGGAAGCAGATGCGGTCACCCGTGCGGGCCGCGACGGCGGGCCGCGGACCGGTGGGCGAAGTAGCGTGATGTGCCTGACCCGTCCGCTGACGTGCGGTTCGGGAGGATCCGACCCGATCGGTGCTGCTTTCGCAGCCCGCCGCCGGAGGTGCCGACATGGGCGTTCCAGCCGCCCGCATCGTGTTCGACGAGAGCGACCGCGCGGCGGTCGCCGAGGCGGTGACCGAGATGCTCACCACCGGCGCGCTCACCCTCGGCCCGTGGACCGAGCGCTTCGAGCAGGCCTTCGCCGCCGAGCACGGCGCCTCGCACGCCGTCGCGGTGAGCAGCGGCACGGCGGCGCTGGAGGTGATCCTGCGCGGCATCGACGTCCGAGGCCGCGACGTGGTCGTCCCCACCGTCACCTTCTACGCGACCGCCGGCGCGGTGGTGCACGCGGGCGGCCGTCCGGTCTTCGCCGACGTCGACCCGGCCACCCTCGCGCTCTCCCCCGAGACCCTGGAGGCGGCGCTCACCCCGGACACCGCCGCCGTCGTCCTGGTGCACATCGGCGGGCTGGTCGGCCCGCAGGTCCACGCCGTGCGCGCGCTCTGCGACCGGCGCGGCATCCCGCTGGTCGAGGACGCCGCGCACGCCCACGGCAGCAGCTTCGACGGCCGCGCCGCCGGCACCTTCGGCCTGGCCGGGGCCTTCTCCTTCTACCCCACCAAGGTCACCACCAGCGGCGAGGGCGGGATGATCCTCACCGAGTCGCCGGAGCTGCGGGACTCGGCCCGGATCCACCGCGACCAGGGGAAGGGGTCCTTCACCACCAACCACCACGTGGAGCTCGGCTACTCCTGGCGGATGAGCGAGCCGCACGCCGCGATCGGTACGGTGCACCTGCGCCGGCTGAAGGAGTTCATCGAGACCCGCCGGGCCGTCGCCGGCCGCTACGACGCCGCGCTGGCCGGGCTGGACGGCCTCGACCCGGTGCTCGAACCGCCCGGCTGCCGCGGCAACTACTACAAGTACGTGGCGCTGCTGCCGTCGGGGGTGGACCGCGCGGAGTTCAAGCGGGCGCTGGCCGAGGAGCACGGGGTGCGGCTGTCCGGCGAGGTCTACGACCTGCCGCTGCACCTCCAGCCGGTGCTCGCCCCGTACCGGCGCGGGCCGCTGCCGGTGGCCGAGGACGTCTGCGCCCGGCAGGTCTGCCTGCCGGTGCACTCCGACATGACCGAGGACGAGACCGAGCAGGTGGTCGACGCCGTCTCCACGGTGTACCGGCGACTGGCCGGATAGCCGGAGCGAAGGGAGCAAGATCGTGCGGATAGCCGTCACCGGGGGCTGCGGGTTCATCGGCTCACACGTCGTGGACCACCTGATCGCGGCCGGCCACGACGTCCTCGCGGTGGACACCACCGACAAGTACCTCAATCCGGACGCCGAACACGCGCGGCTCGACGTCCTCGACCTCGAGGCCCTCACCGCGGCCCTGGCCGGCAGCGAGGTGGTCTACCACCTGGCCGCCATGGCCGACGTCGAGCAGGTGTCCGCCGACCCGGTCCGCGCGGTGCGGACCAACATCGACGGCACCGAGGCCGTGCTGGAGGCCGCCCGGCGCGGCGGCCTGAGCCGGATCGTGCTGGCGAGCACCGTCTGGGTCTACGGCGCCGCCCTGGCTTACGGTCAACTCGACGGCGACGAAGAGGAATTGGACGAACACGTGCCGATCGAGCTGGAGCACAGCGGCCATCTCTACGTGGCCACCAAGCTGGCCGCCGAGATGCTGGTGCACAGCTACCGCGAGCTCTACGGGCAGCACTTCACCATCCTGCGCTACGGCATCCCGTACGGCCCCCGGATGCGGGACGAGCTGGTCGTCGCCCGGTTCGTCCAGGCCGCGCTGGCCGGGCGGCCGATCACCATCGCCGGGGACGGCCGGCAGAGCCGCAACTTCGTCTACGTCGAGGACCTCGCCGACGCCCACGTCCGGGCCCTGTCCCCCGCCGCCGAGGACCAGACCTTCGCGCTGGAGGGCTCGACGGCCGTCTCGGTGCGGGACATCGCCGACACCGTGGACGGCCTGCTGGGGCCCGTCAGCATCGAGCACATCGACGGGCGCAAGGCCGACTACGCGGGGCGGCGGATCTCCTCGGCGCAGGCCAAGCGGCTGCTGGGCTGGTCGCCGCACACCAACTTCACCGACGGGGTGCGGCGGTACGCGGACTGGTACCGGGCCGCCGTCGGCTCGGCCGCCGGCGCCTGACGGGGCCGCCCGATGCCGCACGCCCTGCTGGTCTCCGGCTCGCTCGGGCAGGGCCACGACGTGATGGCGCAGGCCTGCGCGGACACCCTGCGGGAACGCGGCTGGACCACCCGCACCGTCGACGCCATGGCGCTGCTCGGGCAGCGCTCGGGCGCGGCCGGGGAGGCGGTGTTCCGCCGGCTGCTCGACCTGCCCGGGGTGTACGACGCCTTCCACTTCTCGGCGCTGCGGCCCGGTGCCCGGCTCGCCCTGCTCGCCGACGCGGCGGCCCGCACCCGACTGGTCCCGGCGCTGCGGGAGCTGATCGCGGCGCAGCGGCCGCAGCTGGTGGTCTCGGTGTTCGCCACCGCGACCTCGGCCGTCAACCGGCTGCTGCGGCAGGCCCCGGAGCGGGAGTTCCGGCACTTCGTGTTCTGCACCGACGTGACGCCGCACCGGCTCTGGGTGCAGGAGGGGACGGACCTGTTCCTGGTCACCTCGGAGATCGCCGCGTGCGCGGTGCGGCGGTACCGGCCGGACGCCGACATCGCCGTCGTCCCGGCGCCGCTGCGGCAGCCGTTCTACCGACCGCCGGAACGGGCCGCGGCGCGCGCGGAGTTGGGCGTGCCGGCGGGCGCCGCGTGCGTGCTGCTGATGTCCGGCTCCTGGGGGCTCGGCCCGCTCGCCCGCACCGCCGCCTCGCTGGCCGCCGCCGGGCCGCACGTGCTCGCGGTGGCCGGGCGCAACCCGGAGCTGGAGCGCCGGCTGCGGGCCGCCGCACGCCGGGAGCCCCGGCTGCACCCCTTCGGCTACACCGACCGCGTCCCCGCCCTGATGGCCGCCGCCGACCTGGTGGTCACCAGCTCGGGCGACACCTGCAGCGAGGCCAGGGCGCTGGGCCGGCGGCTGCTGCTCCTCGACGTGGTGCAGGGGCACGGGCGCGACAACCTCCAGCACGAGCTGGAGCTCGGCCACGCCGACGTCGCCACCGCCCACCCCGCCGAGGTGGTCCGCAACGCCCTCGCCGCCCTCCGCCGCCCCGAGCCCGCGCCGTCCGCCGGCGCGACACCGGCGGCCTGGCAGGCGGGGTTCGGGGCGGCGCTGCGGCGGGTCGGGCTGGGGTAGCCGCGGCTCCGGTGCGCGCCGACGCCGCCCGGGCGGGTGACCCGCCCGTCACGGCCGGCGGCCCCCGCCCGGGCCCGGGACGCGGTGGTCGCGCAGGGGGCCGAGGGTGAGGTGGTGGGTGCGGCAGTGGGCGGCGATCAGGGGGAGGGCGGCGAGGGTGGCGCGCCAGGAGCCGGGGGCGGAGGTGCAGTCGGAGTCGTGCAGCAGGAGGGTGGCGCCGGCGGTGAGGCCGGGGCGGGCGGTCGCGTGGACGGACTCGCCGGTGGCCCGCGCCGTCCAGTCGCGGCCCCAGGCCGTCCACAGCACGCTGCGCAGGCCGAGCCGGCGGGCGGCCAGCGCCGGGCCGGCGGTCAGGACCCCGTACGGCGGGCGGTACCAGAGCGGGCGGGCGCCGCAGAGTTCGGTCACGGCCTCGGTGGCGCGGCGCAGTTCGCGCAGGTCGCGGGCGGGGGCCGGGTACCACTGCTGCCGGTGGTGCCAGCCGTGGACGGCCACCTCGTGGCCGCGCAGCACCAGTTCGCGGCCGAGCGCGGGGGCGCGCTCCAGCATCGCGCCGAGCAGGAAGAAGGTGGCGCGGGCACCGAGTGCGTCCAGCGCGTCGAGGACGTACGGGGTGCTGCGCGGGTCGGGTCCGTCGTCGAAGGTCAGGGCGACGTGGCCGGGCGCGGTGCCGTGGCCGGCGGTGCGGCGGGCGAGGGTGCGGCGCAGCGGCGGCAGGCGGACGGCGGCCGGGGCGAGGTGCAGGAACTCGATCCCGGCGGCGACGGCGAGGGCCGCGGCGGCGACGGTGGCCGGGCGGTGCCCGGCGGCGGCGCTCACCCGAAGCGCGAGGCCATCCGGCGGAACACGCCCGGGGCCATGCCGTGGATGCGGGCCGGGAGGCCGAGCCAGTGCGGGACGTAGAGCCGGTCCCGCTCGGTGGTGATGGTCGCGACCACGACGTCCGCGACCCGCTCCGCCGGGACCGGGCGGGGCCGCTCGCGTTGGTAGGGCGTGCCGCGCCGGTCGAAGAACGGGGTGTCGACCGCGCCGGGCAGGACCAGGCGCACCCCCACCCCGGTGCCGCGCAGCTCGTACCAGAGGCTCTCCGCGAACATCGTCAGCCCGCCCTTGGTGGCGGCGTACCCCGACTCGTCGCGCACGCCGACCTGGCCGGCCATCGAGCCGATCAGCACGATCCGGCCGTGGCGGCGCTCCAGCATCCCGGGCAGCAGCAGGCGGACCAGGCGCAGCGGGGCGGCGAGGTTGACCTCGATCATCCGGTCCAGGGTGTCGGAGGGCGTCCGGGCGTACGGGCCGCGCCAGCCCAGGCCGGCGCTGGCGATCAGGGCGTCCACCCGGCCGGTCTCGGCCAGGGCGGCCTCGGCGAGGCGGGCCGGGCCGTCCGGTTTGCTCAGGTCCTCGGGCAGGGCGCGGCCGCCGGTGCGCTCGGCGAGGTCGTCGAGCCGGGGGCGGTCGGTGCCGGAGAGCAGGGTGTGCCAGCCGGTGTCGGCCAGGCGGGTGGCGGCGGCGCGGCCGATGCCGGAGGAGGCGCCGGTGATCAGCGCGACGGGGCGGTCGGGCGGGTCCGTGTGGCCCTTCGGGGCCGACCGCCGGGGTCGGGAGTGGGGTTCCTCCGCCATCTGGCACCTGCCGCTCTGTGGCCGTGTCGCCGTCCGTTTTGTCCGGCAAGTCACCTTCGCATGGCGGTGCCGTCCGGGCTACCGGGGCAGGACGGCGGGCTCGGTGCCGTCCGGGCTACCGGGGCGGGACGGCGGGCTCGGTGCCCCGGTGCCGGGCGGACAGCTCGGCGGACTCGCCCTCCAGCTCACCGAAGCGGGAGAGCACGATGGTGCCGCCCACCGCCACCGCGAAGCCCGTCAGCGCGCACCACTCGAAGCCGGGGCGCGCGGCGTCGCCGAGCGCCGTCACCCCGACCAGTGCCGGTCCGAAGGTCTCGGTGACCGTCCCGGCGGCGGTCGCGGCCGTCACGGTGCCGCGCTGCAGCGCCAGGGCGTAGGCGAGGTAGCCGCCGAGGCCGCCGACGACGAGGGCGTAGGCGGCCGGGTCGGTGAGGACGGCGAGCGGACCGGAGACGTCCAGGACCCGCACCGCCAGGCTGGTCACCCCGAAGCCGACCCCGGCGAGCAGCCCCAGGCCGGCCGCGGCCGCGTTGCCCTGCCGGCGCACCAGGACCAGGGTGGCGAGCAGCATGGCGGCGGTGGTGGCGAGCAGCGCCCAGTGGAAGGCGGGCGCGGCGTGGTCGCGGCCCTCCCGGCCGGAGCCGAGCGCCAGCAGGGTCAGGCCGACGACCACGGCGACGATGGCCGCGATGTCGCTCCGGCGCAGCCGCGCGCCGAGCAGCCAGACGGCGGCCACGGCGGTGACGGCCAGACCGGAGTTGGTGACGGCCTGGACGAGGAAGAGCGGCAGGGTGCGCAGGGCGACGACGCTCAGCACGAAGCCGACGATGTCCAGCAGTGTGCCGAGGACGAACTGCCAGGACCGCACCAGCGCGGTCAGCAGGCCCGCCCGCACCCGGTCGGTGCGCGGGGCGGACCGCGCCCCGCGCGCCTGGAAGACCGCCCCGAAGCCGAAGCAGACGGTCGCGACCAGCGCGGTGGTGAGCCCTAGCAGCATGCCTCTCCCTGCCTGGCGGGGCAGCATCGTCCCTCACCAGTCTGGGCCCGGCGGGACGGGGTCGCACGGGTGGGACGGACGGGGTGACGGGCATCAGTGGCATGAGCACCGTGCGGTGCGTGAACCGGGTGGCAGGCGTGACGGGACGACTGTTCCGGCCGCCGGGGCGGCCGTGGCCAGGAGCGCTCGGTCAGCCGGGCGCGCCCGCGAGCAGCGTGGCCGTCCGGGCGACCAGCGGCTCGTCCATCGGCGCCTTCTGGTCCGCGGGCTTGGTGGTGAGCACGGCGAGCAGGACGGGGCGCCCGCCGGGGTCCAGGCGATGCCGACGTCGTTGGTGGTGCCGTGCTCGCCGGTCCTGGATCTGCGGCGCGGTCGGCGGCCGGACCGGTCGCCGTGGCCGCGAGGGCCGGACCGCCGGTCGCGGCCACGACGACGGCCGCTCCCAGGCCGAGACCGAGGCCGAGACCGAGGACGGCGCGGCGGCTGTGACGGGTCTGCGAAGGCTGCGGGTGCATGCTCCTCCTCCGATCGATCGGCGCGGCGTGAGCCGCCTTCTCAATCGGAGCGACGCGGTTCGGGTGCCGATGGCTCGTCAGCAACGCTAATTCGCGCGGGATTTCACGGCCGGACGGCCACCCCCGCGTACAGCGAGACCTCCGAGGCGGCGCCGGGAACCTCGCCGGGCGCCGGCCGCCACTCCGCGATGGGCACGAGTCCGGGCTCGAGGAGGGTCCAGCCGTCGAAGAAGCGGGCGATCTCCGGCCGGAGGCGGGCCTGGGCCGCGGTGCCGGCGGCCTCGTAGATCCTGGTCAGCCTGGCGATGTCCGCGGGCGCGAACTCCGGACTGACGTGGGTCACCACCAGGGCGCTGCCCGGGACGAGAGCGGACTTGAGGTGCTCGACCAGCCCGTACGCGCCGTGGCTGTCCGGGACGAAGTGGAGCAGGGCGTTCAGGGAGAGCGCGACCGGGCGGGACAGGTCGAGGGTCTCCCGCAGGCCGGGGGCGGCGAGCAGCCGCGCCGGGTCGGTGGCGTCGGCCTCCACGTAGGCGGTGCGCCCCTCGGGGGTGCCGGTGAGCAGGGCCTGGGCGTGCGAGAGCACGATGGGGTCGTTGTCGGCGTAGACCACCCGGGCGTCGGGCCGGATGCCCTGGGCGACCTCGTGCAGGTTGGGTGAGGTGGGGATGCCGGTGCCGATGTCGAGGAACTGGTCGAAGCCGGCCTCGGCGAGCGCCCGGGTCGAACGCTGCATGAAGGCCCGGTTGACGCGGGCGGCGGCGCGCAGCCAGGGCGCGACGCCGAGGGCGTGGCCGGCGGCCTCGCGGTCGGCGGCGAAGTTGGTGAACCCGCCGAGGAAGTAGTCGTACATCCGGGCCGAGTGCGGGACGTTGAGCCGCAGGTCCACCCCGTCGTAGAGGCCCATCGCGTTCTCCCTCCGGTTCCTCTTCCGCTTCCGTTTCCGACCGGTCCCCGCCGCCCACGATAGGCGCGGACCGTCACGTTCCGGCCGTCTTCGAGCGTTTCAACCAACCAGCGACTCCCATGAGATGACAATCTGTATTCGGATTGCATCCTGGAGTGACGGGCCTGATGGAATGAGGATGGGCGCAGACAGCCCGACCCTCGGGTGGCCCGGGCGAGCAGCCGACGGCCACGGAAAGCAGGCTCGATGACGATCGACAGGAGTGCCCCGGAACGCGGGCACGGGGGCGCAACGGCCGTGTCGTACCTCCACGGGACCGGGGCGGAACCGACGGCCACCGCCGACACCGGAACCCGCTCCGAGGCCGAACTCCGCCTGGGCCTGCCGTACGTGGCCTTCTGCGAGACGCACGAACCGGCCTGGCGCGCCCTCGCCATGACCCGCATAGGCAACCGGGCCGACGCGGCGCTGGTGGTCGCGGCGGTGAAGTCCGACCTGGCCCGCTGCTGGCCGCAGGTGCTGCGGTTCGAGGAACCGGCCGCGTACGCCTGGCGGTTGGCCAACCGGCACGTCTCGGACTGGGTGGCCGTCGAGGAGCCGGTCGAGGTGGAGGCGGTCACCTTCGCCGCGGTGATCGGCGCCTTCAAGCAGGTCGCGAAGGGGCTGCTGCGCAGCGAGGCGGACGAGGTGCGGCTGTACGCGGCGATCCTCGAACTGCCGGACCGACAACGGGACGTGGTCATTCTGCGGTACCTGCTCGGCCTGCACGTCAAGGTGATCGCGGCGTACCTGGGGCGGCCGGTGGCGACCGTGCACTCCAACCTCCGGCACGCCCGGGAGCGGCTGGCCCGCCGACTCGGGGTGGGCGAACTCCCGGACGGTGGCGGCGAACTGTGACGGCGAGACCCGAGGAGGGGGCCCCGGCCGGAGCGGATCCGGCCGACGGCGCGCGCACGGTGTTCCGCGTCCCGCGGCCCGACCGCGCCCATGCGGAACGGATCGCCGCCGTACGCCGGGCCCGGCTCACGGCCGCGCCCGTCCACCTGCCGTCGGAGCACGAGCAGGCCGCCTTCGAACTCGGCCTGGTGGTGGCCCTGGTGCTGGGCGCGCCGGACGCCTCGCGCGGCCTCGACCTGCTGGTGAACGCGCGCCGGATCGAGCCGGAGGGGGCCGAGGTGTTCGGCGCGCTGCTGTACGCCACCGGCAAGGAGGAGGGCGCCGAGTTCTGGTGGCGCTTCGCGGCCGGCTCGGGCAGCGGGACGGCCGCGTACTGCCTGCACCTGCACCACCTGATGCTCGGCGAGACCGACGACGCCGACTACTGGCGGGCCTGGTCGGACCAGCTGGCGACGGCCGAACGGCCGCCCGGGCCGAGGGTGTTGCGGATGAACCGGCCGCTGCTGCCGGACGGCGTGCGGCGGGACATCCTCTCCCGGGTGCACCGGGGGCTGGCGCCGCAGCTGCCGCCGGCGCTGGTCGCGGTGATCGACCGGCTGCCGGTGCAGGACGGCGACGAGGAGGAGGTGCCGAGCCCGTGGGGGCTCACCTCGGGGGCGACCTCAGCGTGCTCCTGGGAGGGCCGTCCGTGGGGGGCGGTGGATGATCACGACGCCCCGTGGGGGTGAGCAGCCCACGGGGCGTCGTGATCATCCCTTCAGGTGAGCGCGGAGAGCTCGGCGACCACGGCCGGGCCGCGCCCGCTCCCCGCCTGCGGCCGCTCCCCGGGCCGTCGCCCTGCCCGCCCCGGCAGCGGTCGCAGAGCTGGACCGTTCGCCGGCCGAACAGCTCGCCGCCGCCGAGGAGTTCGAACTCGCCTCGGAGCACCCGGACCCCGCGGGATCGCTGAACACAGTGCTGCGCCAAGGCAATGGTCCAGTCCAATATCGCACTCCGGAACGGCACTTCGACCGCCGCGGCGACAGCGGCGGCGATAGACTGCCCACCATGGGAGAGCGCCCCGGCGCGCCCACCGCGCCGCCCCTCGTGCTGGTCACCGACAGCGACTCGCAGCTGATCGACCCGGGCCGGGCCTACCACCTCGGCCGCGACCCGACCAGCGAGATCGTGCTGGACGACCCCCGGGTCTCCTGGCACCACGCGATCCTTCGCGCCGACGACGGCCACTGGCTGCTGGAGGACGCGGGCAGCACCAACGGCACCTACGACGAGGGCCGCCGTGTCCACCAGGAGAACGTCGGCCCGGGCACCCGGCTGCGCTTCGGCGATCCGGCCGACGGCCTGTCCGCGACCTTCGCCGCCCTCCCGGTCCCCACCGCGCACCGGCGGCCGTCACTGGTCGCCCCGCACGCCTCCGGTACCTTCCGCCGCCCGAGCGCCGTCCACCGGCTGCTCGGTCACAGCGTCCGGATCGGCCGCTCCGACGACAACGACCTGGTCCTGGACAACCTGGTGGTCTCCCGCCACCACGCCGAACTGCGTGCCCTGCCCGGCGGCGGGCACGAGATCGTCGACCTGGACAGCCACAACGGCACCTACCTCAACGGCCGCCCCGTCCAACGCGCCCCGGTCGGCCCGGCCGACATCGTCGGCATCGGCCACTCCGCGTTCTGCCTGGCCGACGGCCGGCTGGTCGAGTGCACCGACACCGGCGAGATCTCCCTGGACGTCCGACACCTGGTGGTCCGGGTCGGCCCCGACCACCGGGTGCTGCTGGACGACGTCGGTTTCCCCCTCGCCGAGAAGGCGCTGCTCGCGGTGGCCGGTCCGAGCGGCGCGGGCAAGTCCACCCTGCTCAACGCCCTCACCGGGCTGCGCCCCGCCGACCTGGGCACGGTGCTGCACGACGGACGCGACCTCTACCGCGACTACGCCGAGCTGCGCCGCCGGATCGGACTCGTCCCGCAGGACGACATCCTGCACACCCAGCTCACCGTCCGCCGGGCCCTGTCCTACGCCGCCGAGCTGCGCTTCCCCGGCGACACCGACCCGCAGGAGCGGGCGGCCCGGGTCCGCGAGGTGATCCACGAGCTGGGCCTGGACGCCCGGGCCGACCAGGTGATCGCCAGCCTCTCCGGCGGTCAGCGCAAGCGGGTCAGCGTCGCCCTGGAACTGCTCACCAAGCCGTCCCTGCTCTTCCTCGACGAACCGACCTCCGGTCTGGACCCGGGCATGGAGCGCTCGGTGATGCGCATGCTGCGCGGGCTGGCCGACGACGGCCGGACGGTGGTCGTGGTGACGCACAGCGTGCTGAGCCTGAACGTCTGCGACCGTCTGCTGGTGCTGGCCCCGGGCGGGCGGACGGCGTACTACGGGCCGCCCGGCGAGGCGCTGGAGTTCTTCGGCTTCGACGAGTGGCCGGAGGCCTTCGAGGCCTTCGAGCACGAGGACCACGCCGCCTGGCAGCAGCGCTTCCGCGACTCCCCGCAGTACGCGCACTACATCGCGGCCGAGGCCTGGCACGCGCCGTGCCCCGGTCCGGCGCCGGGCGCCGGTCGAGCCCCGTACGTCGGTCAGGCACTGCACCCCGCTGCGGACCAGGGCCCGCCGGTGTCCGCCACTCCCCCGATCGCCTGGGAGAAACCGCAGGGCTGGTTCTCCCAACTCGGCACGCTGGTGCGCCGGTACACCTCGGTGCTGGCCGCCGACCGGCTCTTCCTCACCGTCATGGTGGTGCTGCCCTTCGTCATCGGCCTGATGTGCCGGGCGATGGCCGGCTCGCGGCTCTCCCCCGACAACGCCGTCAACTGCCTGCTCACGCTCTGCATCGGCGGTCTGCTCACCGGCGCCGCCAACTCGGTGCGCGAACTGGTGAAGGAGCGCGCGATCTACCGGCGGGAGCGGGTCGTCGGGCTGTCCAGATCGGCCTACCTGGTCTCCAAGGTGGTGGTGCTGGGCACGGTCACGGTGGCCCAGGCCGCGGTACTGACCGGGGTCGGCCTGGCCGGGGTGAACCTGTCCTTCGCGGTGCCGACCGGGGTGGTGATGCCGCAGCTGCCCGAGCTGATCATCGCGGTCGCGCTGCTCGCCTTCTCGGCGATGATGCTCGGCCTGGTGGTCTCGGCGCTGGTGGACAAGGAGGAGGCCACCATGCCGCTGCTGGTGCTCCTCTCGGTGGTGCAGATCGTCTTCAGCGGCCTGATGCTCAGGCTGCACGGGGTGCCGGGGCTGGAGCAGTTCGCCTGGCTGATCCCGTCCCGCTGGGGCATGTCGGCGATGGCCCGCACCGTCGAACTGCACGGCATCTTCCCGAACGCGATCACCGCCGATCCGATGTTCCGCCACCAGCGGTCCGGCTGGGTGCTGAGCATGGTGCTGCTGCCCGCGCTCTCACTGCTGTACGGCCTGGTGGTGCTGGTCCTGCTGCGGCGGCACGAGCCGAGCATCATGCGGCGCTGACGGCCTCGACGCCCGGGCCTGCCGGGCCCGACGGACAACGGACGTCGGGCACAAGGCATCGGGCAGTGACCAGCGACCAGTGAGCCCCGCGGGCTCGGGCCGCCGCCGGTAGAGTGGGAGGCGACCTGTGGTGCGAGTCGTGCCGCGCGCGGCGGGGATCGCGCGGCGGAGGAAGTGCAGCCGCCCATGGACGAGTTCGCGTTCCGCCCCACCCACGTCGCCCCACCGGACGGGATGGCCTCCTGGGCGGCGCCGGACCCGACCCAACCCACCGCCCGGGTGGACGGGCGGCTGCTGGTCGCCCTGCCGCAGCCGCCGCCCGCCGCCGGGGGCCCGCCCGCGCGGGACCGCCGACCCGCCGGTGGTGCCCCGGCCGCCCGCCGGGGCCGCACCGGTCGTCCAGCCGTCCTGGTCGCCCCCGACCGGAGGGAGCCGTCCGCCGTGAACGCCGTGAGCCAGGTCTTCGCCGTGGTCGCCGCGGCGATCCACCTGATCGTCTGGCCGCTCGAGAGCTTCCTGTACGGGCACCCGCGGGTGCGCCGGCTGCTCACCGGCAGCACGGCGGACGCCCCGGAGGTCCGGCTGTGGCGCGTCAACGTGGGCTTCTACAACCTGTTCCTGGCGCTCGGCCTGGTCACCGGCCTGGTCCTGCTGCACGCCGGCCACCCGGGGGCCGGGCGGGCGCTGGTGCTCTACGTCGCCGCGTTCATGCTCGCGGGCGGGGTCACCCTGTTCTGCTCCGAGCCGAAGCTCTGGCGGGGCGCGCTCGGCCAGGCGGTACCGCCAGCCGTCATCCTCCTGGCAGAGGCGTTCTGAACCCGGCCGTCCCGGGCGGGCCCCGCGGCCGGGGCGCCAACGGACCGCCGACTGCTCGCCGACCTGCGCCGTCACGCCCCTCGTCGGCACCTGCACCCACATCGCGACCAGCGTCACCGCCTCCCCACCGCCACCGCCAGGCACGGACTCCTGCCAAACCGTCCGGGTGATCCCGTCAACCGACAGGCCCGCCCAAGGGCGCTTCCTCCCCCGCTCCGGCGACCTCGCCACGGTGCCGCACCCGAGTGGCGAGCAGAGCACCGAGCGCGCCGGCCACCAGCCCCCAACCCGCCGCGAGCGGCACCGCCGTCCAGAGCACCGGGCTCAGGGTGAGGCTGCCGCTGCCCAGCGCGGCCAGCGGGCTGTTGCCGCCGAGCACGGCGCCCAGCAGGTCGCCCAGGCCTCCCCGGCCGAGGCCGACGCCGAGCACCGAGAGCCCGTAGTCGGCGTCCACCCGGGTCCACAGGCCCACCAGCAGCATGGTGACGGCGGCGGAGAGCGCGAACCGGACGGCGTGCTGCCAGAGCCGGACGGTGCGCGGTGAGCGGGCAGCCGCCAGGAACGCGGCCGCGAGCAGCAAGACGGCGGCCAGCGGCAACAGCCACCAGCTGCGCGCGTCCTGCTCCGCGAGGGTGCCGAGGTCGACGGTCGCCTGCCCGCCCTCGGAGGTGCGCAGCACGGCGCTGAGCGGCTTGGGGACGGGCAGGCCGAGCGCGCCGATCAGCCGCCCGTGCCATTCGGCACCGAGCCCGAGGCCGAAGGCCAACCAGACCAGGTTGGGCAGTGCGAGCAGCAGCACGGCCAGGGTCTGCCGGGCGTTGCCGTGCACGATCACGGTCAGCACCCCGGCCACCGCACCGATCACCAGGTACGCCAGCAGGACCGACCAGAGCGCGAAGGCCGCCGGGCGGACGGCGAGTTGGTGGCGCACCAGGGCGGCCGGCAGCGGGGCCCGGCGGGACACCGCGAAGGTGAGCGCGAGCACCACCAGCAGCCAGGCCAGCCCGATGCCGACGGTGGTCGGGCCGTCCGCGTGGAAGCCGACCTCCGGGGTGAGCCCGAGCGCGCCGCCGATCGACTGCGCCAGGTCGTCACCGAGCGGGACGACGAAGGTGTGCCGGGCGCCGAGGGTGATCAGCACCAGGGCGAGCAGCCAGAGCAGCACCGTCCGGCCGATCCGCCCGAGCAGCTCTCCGCCGCCCGCGACGGCGCGGAAGCGCAGTTGGCGCAGGAACACCTCCGCCATGGTGACCGCGCCGGCCACCGAGACGCTCAGCGGCATCGCGCTGATCTCGGCCCCGACGGCCGCGAAGTCTCCCGCGCCGCCGTCGAGCCGGACGGTGCCGCCGACGGCGAGTGCCAGCGTCGCGGCCAGCACGGCAGGGACGCCGCCGTCCGGGAGGTCGTCGGCGCCGGCCAGCCAGAGGCCGAGTGCGGCGACCGCCGCCATCGCCACCAGCCCGGCCACCACGACGGCGAGCGCCTCCAGCCAGCCTCGGACGGCACCGGGTGGGCCGGCGGCCCGGTTGGTGGGCTGCTGCATGCCGCCTCCTCGTGGTGCGCGGGGTGCCTGGGCTCCGGCCGGCAGCCGACCGGTTGCCGGTGGGGCTTCCAGGGTGGCCGACGGTCGGCGGGCACGCTCGGCGACGCCCGGCCCACCTGCTGTTGCGGCGGACGGGGGCGCGGGGGAGAAAGGGAAGCCGACGGCCGGAGTCTCCGGGGCCGGCCCCGGTCGGCCGACCGCCTGCGAAACGGAGCCTCGATGTCCTCCCAGCCACCTCCGTCCGGACCGCCCGGCGAGCCTTCGCAAGGTCCCCCGTCCGGGCCTCCGTCCACACCCCCGTCCGGGCCGCCCTCCGGGCCTCCGTCCGGACCGCCGTCCACGCCTCCTCCGCCTTGGGGCCCGTACGGGGCATCCGGGACGGGTGGTGCCTCCGGGACGGGCGGCGCCGGGGGTGCGAGCGGCCTCGGCGGTACGGGCGGGCCGTTCGGACCGGGCGGAGCCGGCAGGCCCGGGCCCGGTGCTCGCGGGCCCTGGTGGCGCTCCGGGAAGGGGCTGTTCCCGGCGGCGGGCACGGTGGCGGTGGCCGCGGTGGCCGCCGTGCTGATCACCGGCAACCAGGGCGGCCACCACTCGACCGTGCCGACGGCGAACGAGGTCGCCCTGCAGGCCCCGGCCGATCCCGGGCCGGACCCGTTCACCCCGTCGGTGGAGACCCAGGCGGTGAGCGCCCCCGCGCCCGCCCCCGTCACCCCGACGGCGCAGCATCCGGGCGGCACCTCGCCCGGAAGCGGCCCCACAGCGGTTCTCCACAGCGTCGGGGGCAGCTCGGCCGGGCTGTACGCCGGGACGACGAGCAAGCCGAGCTGCGACACCGAGCGCCTGATCGGGATGGTCTCGGCCGGGGACGCCGGGCGTGCCTGGGCCTCGGCCGTCGGCATCGCGCAGGCCGACATCCCGGGCTACCTGCGCTCGCTCACCTCCGCCTACCTGCGGGTGGACACCCGGGTGACCAACCACAGCTACCGGAGCGGCGCGGTGGTCGCGTACCAGTCCGTGCTCCAGGCGGGCACCGCCGTCCTGGTGGACGCCCGGGGCGTGCCCCGGGCGCGCTGCTCGTGCGGCAACCCGCTGAAGCCGCCGACGCCGGTGAACGACGCCCGTTACACCGGGAAGGCCTGGGCGGGCTTCCATCCGACCGCGCTGATCGTGGTGGTCCCCGCACCGCAGCCGGTGACCGAGATCGTCCTGGCGGACATCCAGACCGGCAGGTGGTTCTCCCGGCTGACCGGGCGGGCCGAGGCCGTGGACCGGACCGTCGAACCGCCGACGGGGCCGCTGGCCCCCGGCATCCCGCCGCCGGCGCCCTGGGAGCCCGCACCCACGGCCACCTCCCCCACGTCGCCCGGCACCCCCTCACCCGGCACGGCGACGAGCCCGGGGGCGACATCGCCGGGCACCATGAGCTCGGGCACGACGACCACGACGACCGGCACCACGTCCCCGCCCACCGCCACCTCCACCCCCACGTCCACCGTGACGGCGGCTACGCCCACCCATCCGGCGACCGGCACGACGACGGCGGGCCCCGCGAAGATCACCGCCGTCACGACGACCACCGGAACCGGGACCAGATCCGCAACCACGAGCGCCGCCAGGCCGAGCTGACCCGACGTCCGCCACCCGCCCACCGCTGCCACCGGCTACCACCCCGGCCACCCGGCCGGTGGCGGCGGCTCGCCTCAGGGCAGCAGCACCCGCGCGTCCTGCGGCCCGAGCAGCCGGCCGTCCGCCGAGCGCACCTCGACCGGTGCGACGGGCGCGCCGGACTCGCGGTCCACCAGGCGGGCCCGGGGCTCGCCCTCCTCGAAGAACCACTCTTCGCCCCACTGCCGCAGCGCCGTGATCACCGGGAACAGCGCGCGCCCCTTCTCGGTGAGGACGTACTCCTGATAGGGGCTGCCGTCCGCGGCCGGTGCGAGCTCGAACACGCCGTTGGCGACCAGGTTGGCCAGGCGGGCCGACAGGATGTTCTTGGCCAGGCCGAGGTTCTTCTGGAACTGCCCGAAGCGGCGCAGCCCGTCGAAGGCGTCACGGACGATCAGCAGCGTCCAGCCGTCACCGACGACGTCGATCGGACGGGCGACGGGGCAGCTCGATTCCTCGTGCGTGGTGCGTTTCGGCACTTCTCCCACCTCTCGGCCGTCGGCTCTCGGCTCCGGACTCCCACCGGTCGGCGCCCAGCGTACCGATCAGCATGGTTGCTTATTGAAACCAGGATATGCCATGGTCTCTCGGTAGCATTTTGAAACCACTGTGCCCTTCGAGGGAGTCCCACCATGACCTCTCCCGCCCGCACAACCGCGGCCTGCGCCGAGGCCGGACCACCCGACAACCCCGGCGGAGCGCCGGCGCGCGGCCTGTCGCCCGCCGCCGCCTGGCTGCTCTCCGTCGCCTGCGGCCTCGCCGTGGCCAACGTCTACTACTCACAGCCGCTGCTCGACCTGATCGCCCGGGACTACGGCATCTCCCCGGCCACCATCGGCCTGGTCGGCACCCTCACCCAGACGGGCTACGCCCTGGGCCTGCTGCTGCTCGTGCCGCTCGGCGACCACGTCAACCGCCGCACCCTGATCACCACCCAGCTGGGCCTGTCCGTCCTCGCCCTCCTCGCCGTCGCGCTCGCCCCCTCCGCCCCGCTGATGCTCGCCGCGATGGCCACCGTCGGCGTCCTCGCGGTCGTCGCCCAGGTGGTCGTCGCCCATTCCGCCCAACTCGCCGCCCCGGGCGACCAGGGCCGCGTGGTCGGCACCGTGACCAGCGGCATCGTGGTCGGCATCCTGCTCGCCCGAACCGTCGCCGGAACCATCGGCGACCTGGCGGGCTGGCGCGCCGTCTACCTGGCCTCCGCCGTCGCGGCCGCCGCCATGGCCCTCGCCGTCGCGGCCGCCGTCCCGTCCGAACGGCACCGCACGGTCGAGCGGATCGGCTACCCGCGCCTGGTCGGCTCGGTGTTCGTGCTCTTCGCCCAGGAGCGCGTGCTCCGCACCCGGGCCGTCCTCGCGCTGCTCAGCTTCACCTCCGTCACCGTGCTGCTCACCCCGATGGTGCTCCCGCTCGCCGCGCCGCCCTTCGCCCTCAGCCACACCCAGATCGGGCTCTTCGGCCTCGCCGGCGCCGCCGGAGCGCTCGGCGCCGGGTTCGCCGGCCGCCAGGCCGACCGCGGCCGGGCCGAACGCACCACCGGCATCGGCCTGTTCGCCATGCTGGTCGGCTGGCTCCCGGCCGCGCTGCTGCCGCACTCCGTCTGGTGGCCGGTGCTCGCCATGGTGGTGATCGACTACGGCCTGCAGTCCGTCCACGTCGCCAACCAGCACCTGCTCTACCAGGTCCGCCCGGAGGCGCGCAGCCGCCTGACCGCCGGCTACATGCTGTTCTACTCCGCCGGGTGCGGCGCCGGCGCGATCCTGTCCACCGTCGTCTACGACCACGGCGGCTGGACGGCCGTCTGCCTGCTCGGGGCCGCCACCAGCCTCACCGCACTCGGCTACTGGTGGACGGCGGCCCGCCACTGACGTCCGCTCAGATGTCGAAGAACGGCACGTCGATCGTCGGCGGCACCGGATCGAGGACGTCGCGCAGCTCCCGTATGCCCCGCCGCCAGGCCGGACCGCTCTCCGTCTCGTCCCACAGCTCCGCGAGCTCCGACTCCTCCGCCACCACCCGGTCCAACGCCTCCACCGCGAGCGGGCGCAGCTCGACGGAGAGCGGCGGTATCGGCTCCTCGGGGCCGTAGGCGCTCGTCACCGCCGCGCCGCCCGGGCACTGCGCCGCCACCAGCGCGGCGGCGACGACCGCCTCCACGGCCTCGTCCGAGTCCAGGTACTCCTCCGCCCGGACGGCGCCCAGCAGCGCCGACCGAAGCAGCGCCTCACGCTCACCCGGCGCCGCGTCGTCCAGGCCGTTGCAGAAGTCCGCCGCCGAGTCGTTGTCGAAGTGCCCGATGTCCCAGGTGCCCATGCCGTTCCCCACCACGCCGTTCGTGTTCGTGTGCAACGGATGCTTGCACACCCCACTGACAATCCGCGGGCCGACGGATATTCGCTGGTCAGCGGGGCGCCGCTGGGACATAGTGCCGCCATGACCACCACTCAGGGGCTGGACCGGGACGGCTTCATCGCACGGGAGGGCTCGCTCGAGCGCGTCCCCCCGGCGTTCGCGCCCGTGGTCGCGGCCGCCCGCGAGCGGATCGCCGCGGCCTTCACCCCCGACCGGCTGCACAGCGCCTACCTCTACGGCAGTGTCCCGCGCGGCACCGCGACACCCGGCGTCTCCGACCTCGACCTGCTGCTCGCCCTGCACCACGAGCCCAGCGCCGCGGACCGGGCGGCGGCCGACGCCCTCGAGGCCGCGCTCGACGCCGAGTTCGCGCAGGTGAACGGGGTCGGCGTGCTGCTCTTCGACACCGGCACGCTGCTCAGCGAGCTGGAACGCCACGACCTCGGCTGGTTCGTCGCCTGCCTCTGCACCCCGCTGCTCGGCAAGGACCTCGCCGCCCGGCTCCCCCGCTACCGCCCCACCTCGCTGCTCGCCCGGGAGACCAACGGCGACCTCGCCCTGGTCCTCCCGCAGTGGCGCGAGCGCCTGGCCGCCGCCGCCACGGACGGCGAACTGCGCGCACTCACCCGCGGCATCTCCCGCCGGCTCGTCCGCACCGGCTTCACCCTGGTGATGCCGCGCTGGGGCGGCTGGACCAGCGACCTCGCCGCCTCCGCCGAGGCCTTCGCCGCCCACTACCCCGAACGCGCCGCCCAGCTGCGACTCGCCGCCACCATCGCCCGCACCCCCACCGCCGACCGGGCCGCCCTGGCCGTGCTCGTCGACGACCTGGGCCCCTGGCTCGCCGCCGAGTACGCCGCCGTCCACGGCGTGAAGGCGCCCCGCCCGTGACGGCGCCGGAGACGGCGGGCCACCCGCTGGTCCGCGAGGTCTTCCCCGATCCGGTCGGGGAGCTGGTCGACCTCCTGACGCGGGAGGGCGAGCCCGAACCGGCCGCCCGCGCCTGGAGCCTGCGGCTGGTCGCGGAGTGCCGCTGCGGGGACGACTTCTGCCAGAGATTCCGGACGGCTCCGCATCCGTACGGCCGGCCGTACGGTCGGGGCCACCGGTGCGTCCGGCTCGATCCGGCCGAGGGCGTGCTCGTCCCGGACGTCGTGGACGCGCGGATCGGGTACGTCGAGGTCCTCGACCGCGAGCCGCTCCGGGACACCCGCCCCGGCCCGGCCCGAGGACCAGGCCGGCACTGAGCACCACGAGGGCCTGCCCCTGGCCGAGCCCCATGAGGGCCTGGCCCTGGCCAAGCACCACGAGGACCGTTCCGCCGCCCCGAGGAGCCTCAGTCCACGCACGGGATCCCGCCCGCCCGCACCGCCGGCCCCTGCATCGGCAGCCCCGCCGCCGGGTCGGCGGAGGGCTCTCCCTGCGCCGGGGCGCCCGACGGCACGGCCGTCGGGCTCGGGGTGCGGACGGGGGCGAGGGTGACCACCACGCGGCCCGCCGGGACGGCCGCCGAGTAGACCGCGCTCACCCCGTAGCGGGCGGCGAGGCGCTGGGCGTCGGTCTTGGCCCCGGCCCCGTAGGTGACCGCGGTGGCCCGCGTCCTGGCCGGGGCGTCACCGATCCGGCCCACCTGGTAGCCCAGTTCGGCCAGCGCCCTGGACTCGTCGGCCGCCACCCCCGCGGCCGCGTTGACGTCGACCACGGCCTTGAGCACCGCACCCGGGGCGGCGGCGGACGACGGGCCCGGTTCGACGGGCACGTCCCCCGGCGGGGCGGCCGGAACGACCGGCGCCGCCTCGTGGTTGAAGAGCTGTCGGACGATCTTCCTGATCAGGTCCGGGTTGACGGTGTTGACCTCCTGCCCGCCGACGGTCTTGAAGCCGCTGATCGGCAGGGTGTTGAACTCCACGTTGCCGCCGGTCAGGTTGGGCGCCTGCTGGGCGAAGTCGAGGATGTCCCACTCGTTGTCGATGACCACGTCCTTCTTCACCACCGCGAACAGCTTCTGCATCTGCCCGAGGTCGTTCAGGATGCCCTGCTGCTTGAGCTTGTACTCGACGGAGGAGAGGAACGCCTGCTGCCGGTGGGTGCGGTCGAGGTCGCCGTTGGCGAGGTGGTGGCGCTGGCGGACGAAGGAGAGCGCCTGCGCGGCGTCGAGGGAGCTGATCCCGGCCGGGAGCCTGAGGCCGGTGCCACCGCCCTCGTGGGTGGCGGTCCGGGCGGTGATCGGGTCGTCCACCGGGTGGTTGAGGCAGACCTGGATCGGCTCGACCGCCTTGGCGATGTCGTAGAAGCCCATCAGGTTCACCTCCGCGAAGTGGTCGATGGGGACGTCCAGGAAGGACTGCACCGTCTGGATGGTGGCCGAGCGGCCGGCCTCCCGGCTGCGCCGTTCCAGCTCCGCCCTGGAGAGCCCCCTGCCCGCCAGCTTCTGCTCCGCGGCCCCCTTGGCGATCCCGTACGCCTCCTTGACCTTGTGCATCCTGCCGTCGGCGCCGACGGTCTGTACGTAGTCGTCGCGCGGGACGGAGAGCGCGGTGACCCTGCCGCCGTCGGCCGGGATGTGCAGCACGATCAGGGCGTTGGTGTTGTACCCGCCGATCTCGCTGGAGCCGGCGTGCAGTTCGTCCTCCACGAACTGCCTGGGCAGGTCGTTGCCGTCCATGTCCTTGCGGCTGTCCAGGCCGATCAGCAGCAGGTTGACGGACTTGTCGAGGTGCGGCGGGGCGTTCTTCTTGGCCTCGCTCAGCGCGGAGGACTTGATCATGCCGTCGTCCAGGCTGCGGTACTCGTACCAGGTGAAGCCGCTGGCCCCGAGCACGGCGATCGAGACGGTGCAGGCCAGGGTGCGCCCGGCGACGGTGATCGGGGCGGCCCCGCGGCGCGGGAGGTGCCCGCGCTGACCGCGCTGACCCCGGCCGCCGGTACGGCTGTTGACGCGCTCAGCCACGGCGGCCCCTTCCACCGGGTGCGGCCGTCCTGCCTTTTCGCCGGCGCTCCGACACCGTCCGGCGGGCCGACGCGGCGCGGAGCGCGACCACGGCGAGCGCCACCGCCACGGCCGCGGCCATCACCGGGAACGCCCCGACCACCCAGCGCAGCACGCCGGTGCCGAGGTTCTTCCCCTGGTACTTCCCGGGCTGCGCGAGGTACTCGACGCCCGAGGCGGTGAGCAGCACCACGACCGGAGCGGCCGTCACCACCCACCACCGGCCCGCCCGGCTGCACAGCGCCGCGGCGGCCGCCGTCCCGAGCACCGAGCCCACCGCGAAGAGGAGGCCGACGCCCGGCCCGTCGAGTTCGTCCGCGACCGCGCCGAGCAGCGGCAGCCCGACCGCCGAGAGCGCGGCCGCCGCCCCGGCCCGTCGGCGCGCCTGCTGATGGCGGCGGGCCGCCCCGGGGCGCGGCGGCCGGGGCGTGACGGGGGCCGCGGCGGCGCCGGGGGCGCCGGGGGCGCCTGCGGCTCCCGCGCCGACCGCCCGGGAGCGCTGGGTCGGAAGGGCGCGGCCCTCGGTACGCGGTCCCGCGTCCTGGTACGGCGTTCTCGCCCGCTGACCGGCCATGCGCACTTCCCTCGATCGTTGCGGCCGCGGCGGCGCGATCGCACCGCCGCGTGTGCCGGGACGCCCTCGGTCCTGCCGGCGTCCTGGTGGGACCCCACCCTCTACATCGCTGTAGAGGATGGGGTGGAGCATACAAACCCATTTCAGCAAAGTCACCCGCTGCCACCCGGCAGCGACGGACCGCCCGGTGGGCCGTCGTTAGGATGGTCATGATCCCCGCCACGTCGGCACACCATCAGGAACGCATCAGAGGAGCAGAGCGTCACCATGTTTGAGAGTCTGAAGAACATCGCGGACAAGGCCACCGACCTCGCCCGCGAGCACGGCGACGTGATCGGGCAGGGCCTGGACAAGGTCGGCGACGCGATCGACGACCGCACGGACGGCAAGTACAGCGGGCAGATCGACACCGGCGTCGAGAAGGCGAAGGACTTCCTGCGCAACCTCGACGGCGACCGGAAGCCCACCGAGTAGCCTGCCGCGGGGCACGATCAGCCGCGCGGCGGTCGAACGGACATACGGGCGAACGGGGAGGGGCGGCAGCGGTGAGCGAGGAGAAGAAGGGGTCCGGCCGGGGACGCTGGCTGGTGATCGGCGTCGTGGTGGTGGCCGGACTGGGTCTCGTCCGCGGCAACGGCCACGACGGCGCGGCCTCCGCCGACCCCTCCCCGACCGCGGCCGCCCCGTCCGGCGCCTCCGCGGGCGCCGCGCCGTCGGCCGGCGCCTCCGCGGCGCCGTCGAAGCCCCCGAAGCCGTCGGGCTCCTACGACCCCGCCGACTACGCGGCGCCGGTGCGCCGGTACGCCGCCGAGGCCGGGGTCAACCCGCAGCTGCTGATGGCGATCCTCTACAACGAGGCGTACAAGCCTCACGACCCCGAGCTCGAACGGGCCTGGCAGCGGAGCAAGCCGGACGCCTCCTTCGGCATCGCCAACATGCACCGGGCCGCCTTCGACGAGACCAAGCCCGGCCGCCCCTTCGCCTCCCGGCAATGGGAGGAGCTGCCGGACGACCGCGACCTGGCCATCCAGGCGGCCGCCTGGCACCTGCACGACCTCGCCGCACAGCTGCCCGTCCGCCCGGGCGCGCCGCTCACCCGGGACGAACTGGCCGCCCTCGGATACAACGCGGGCGCGGGCAACATGCTGGCCTTCGCCCGGGGCGTCAAGATCGGCTCCCAGGCGCAGTCCTACCTCGACCGACTGCGCGACAACTGGTCGAAGTCCGGCGAGGCCGTCAAGTAGCGTCGTGCGGCGGTCAGCTGACGCCGACCCGGGCCGACCAGACCCGCCGCCAGGCCAGCGCGTCGGCGACCCCCTCGGCGATGCCGCGCCGCGGCTGCCAGCCGAGCAGGTCCCGCGCGGTGTCCACGACGGCGTAGCAGCCGATCACGTCCCCGGGCCGCGGTCCGGCCTCCCGCACCTCCAGGCTGGCGCCGACGGCCTGTTCGAAGGCGGCGATCAGCTCCCGCACGGTGGTCCCGTCGCCGGTGCCGACGTTGATCACCCGGTAGCGGTCCGCCACGCCCGGGGCGATCACCTCGTCGAACCGCAGCAGCGCCGCGACGTGCGCCTCGGCGAGGTCCTGGACGTGGACGTAGTCGCGGATGCCGGAGCCGTCGCGGGTCGCCCAGTCGGTGCCGGTCACGGTGAACGGGGTGCCGGTGGTGTGCGCCTCGATCAGCTTGCCCAGGGCGTGGGTGGGGTTGAGGTCCTGGAGGCCGGTGCGCAGCTGCGGGTCGGCGCCGATCGGATTGAAGTAGCGCAGGGCGATGACGCGTTGGCGCTCGGCGCCCTCGCCCCGGGTCCAGTCCTGGAGGACCTGCTCCATCATCTGCTTGGTGCGCGCGTACGGGCTGCCGGCGTCGACCGGGCTGCTCTCGTCGACCCGGGCGTCAGGGGTGGGGGCGTAGATCGACGCGGAGCTGCTGAAGACGATCCGGGTGCAGCCGTTGCGCTGGAGGGCGTCCAGGAGCTCGACGGTCTTGGCGACGTTCTCCCGGTAGTAGTACAGCGGCTTGGCCACCGACTCCGGTACGACGATCTTCGCGGCACAGTGCACGGTGGCGTCGATGTCGGGATGCTCGGCGAAGATCCGGTCGAGCAGGGCGGCATCGGCGATGTCGCCCCGGTAGAAGACCCGGTCCGCGACGAACTCTGTCCGTCCCCGGGAGAGGTCGTCCAGCACGACCGGGGTGATCCCCCGGTCGAGCAGGGCGGAGGCGACGGTGCTGCCGATGAATCCCGCACCTCCGGTGATCAGGACCTTCTTCATGCGCGGACGCTCCCTTGCGATCGTCCGGGCACCCGCGGTGGCGCCCGGTGACCGAAAAGGACGTCGGTTCGCACCCGGCTGGTTCCGCCGGGCGCCCCCGCGACCCGGCCGGGCGGTCCAGGACGGGTCAGCCGCGGTGGCGGCGCAGCCAGAGTCCGGTGGCGACCAGCACCACGGCCGCGCAGGCGGTGCCGATGGCCGCCCAGGTGGTGGTGTCGGAGGTGGTCGCGTGGGCGGGGCGCGGCGAGCCCTCCCGGGCGGCGACGGCGGCGGTCCCCGCCGCCGCGGTGCTTCCCGCCGCCGTCGCGGTCTCCCGGAGCGGGGCGGGGGCCACCTCGGCGGACCGCGGCGAGCCTTCGGACAGCGCCGGGTCCTCCGTCTCCGGGGGCGTCGGGTCGGCGATCGCGACGGTGTCGACGTCGAGTTCGCGCTCGCCGTGCCCGAGGGCGGGGACGACGCAGTCCACCGTCACCCGCCAGTGCCCGACGGGGAGGGCCTCCCGAGTGGTGTACGTGCCGGGGCTGCCGGGGGCGGTGACCAGGCGCCAGGGGCCGACGGTGCGACCGTCGGAGGCCGTCGCGGAGAGCGTGCCGGTGAACTCCCCGGTCACCGGGTCGTGGTCGTTCTCCCAGGTGGCGACGGTGCTCACGCGGCCGTTCCGCTGGCCGGTGACGTCCAGGTGGACGCCGTCGCCGTGGGCGGCGGCGGGTACGGCGGCGGGCAGCAGGGCGGCGGCGGCCAGGGCGAGGGCGGCGAGGTGGGGGCGGGTTCGCATACGGGCTGGTCCTCGGGGCGGTGCGGGGGCGGGGGCACTGGGAACGGCCGGCGCCGGGAACGGCCGCCGCCGGGTGGGCGGTCGACGTTCCCGGCGCGACGGGCCTGCAGGCCTGCGGGCCTACGGGCCCACGGGCGTCGGCGGCTCGGGTCGAAGGGTCGGCCGGCATACGGGCCGACCGGTTTCACGGACTCACAGGAACAGCCTTACCCCGAACGACTCACGAGGCCCTCGACAGCGGCCGGTTCTGCCAAGGGCTTCCGCCCGGCGACTGCCGACCGCCGCAGCCCCGACCCAAGACAGCCGACGCACAGGGGATCTGACTTATGGTCACCTCAACGGCCATGCACCACCCCCGGGTCGGGCTCCCCTGACGCGCGGGGCTCGGACCTTCCGACACTCCGGAGAGCGGGAGGGGCGGCCGGAGATAACAGAAATCGCCCGCGGAGTTCCCCCGTCCGACTCAAGGAAAAAGCGGTGCGCCCGGACACTGCCGGGCGCACCGCTTGCACCCCGGACCCGCCATCGCGGTCCGAGACATGACGAACACTCAGGGCGACCGAAGGGTCAGGCCGCGACCCTCACCCGCTCCGCCCCGAAGGCCGCCGCACCGACCGCGGACCGTACCGCCGCCACCGCGCCGGCGCCGCAGCCCCCGTGCAGGCGGGCCAGCCCGGCCGCCAGGGCGATCCGGTCCCCGGCCAGCCAGAGCCGCAGGGCCGCCGAGAGCGCGGCACTGGCCGGACCGGCCGCGGGGCCGCCGGTCCGCGCGAGCCGCTCACCGAGCAGCGGCAGCAGGTCCGCGACCGGGGCGGGCAGCCACAGGGTGAGCGCGAAGGGTGCCGGTCTGGACAGCACGCGCAGCAGCGGCAGGACGCAGGTGTCGTCGTGCAGCGCGGGGATGACCTCCAGCAGTCCGTCCACCGCCACGTCCGAGACGTCGCCACCGTGCCCGCGCGCGAGTTCGCGCAGCAGCGCGCGCTCGGCGGCGGTGATCCGGACGGTCAGCATGACTTCTTCGCAGTCCATGGTCCCGACCCCTTGTCGTGGAGAGTTCGTGGTGTGGTCGTCGTGCCGTGGTGTCAGTCCTGTGCCGAGTGGGTTCCTGCCCCGATCCGGCCGTCCGACACCGGCGCTATCAGGCCGTAGTGGCCGTCGAAGCGGCGGTAGAGCACCCGGGCGCGGTGGTCGCCGGGGTCGGTCCAACCGACGAACGGGCGGCCGGTGAGCCAGAGCCGGCGGGCCGCCTCGGCGAGGTCGAGCGGGGGCATCGCGCTGGTGCCGGCGGCGCACAGCTCCACGGTGCCGCCCGGCGAGCAGCGGTGGACCAGGCTGTCGCGCCCGGTCGCGGCGTCCGCGAAGAGGTGGAACCGCCGGTCGAGGGCGAGCAGTTCGAGCACGGCCTGTTCGGGGTTGCGGCGAGCGAGCACGACCGCCTTGTGCCGGGCGATCCGCCGCTGGGCGAGCGGGCGGTCGGCGTACTGGGGGCGGTAGGAGCTCTCGTAGGCGGCGGCGAAGCCGATGTCCCCCTGCTCGCGCAGCCGGAGGGCCCGGCCGGCCAGCGTGCCGAGCACCAGGTCGACGGACTCCCGCGCGGTGCCGGTGGCCAGTTGGACCCGGACCGGCCCGAGACCCGCCAGCTCGACGCCCGCCTGGGCCAGCGCGGGCCGGGTCACCGAGCGGTTCCGCGAGCGGGTCAGCCGCAGTCGCAGCGCGTGGGCGTCGGGGCCGAGCGCCGTGGCGGTGGCCAGCGCCCGTACCCGGGCGTACTCGGCCTCCTCACGCGGCAGCTCGCCGCGGATCTCCACCCGGACGTCGAGGGCCGGCCGGTGGCGCAGACGGGTCATCAGGTTCCTCCTTCTTCGCATCCATGCTGTCCCTCGCACGCCCGTGCGGCGAGGGTCCAAAGACCCTGCAGTCCGGGCAACCGCCGGGCCGCCCGGGCGAAGGCATCCGCGCAGGTCAACACGGAGCTTCGAGCACGCACGAAAGGGTCGATCCACTCGGCCGTTGGAGTGATCCCCGCACATTCGGCGCAACGCTCGGGAAACCGGCGCGTTTGCTCAACGTGCGCCCTCCCGCCGGGGGCGCGCGCGGGGGCCGCGCTGGGCGGTCCCCCGCATCCCGGCCGGCCCGCCGCTGCCACCCGGTATCGCCCGCACCGGCCCCTCTGGTGAGAGGTAGTGTCATGTCCCTGCTGACCGAGACCCGGAAGCTGATCGTCCCGCCGAGAACCGCACCCGGCCCTTCCCCGCTGGCCCGCGCCGCCGTCCCCCCGCTGGCCCCCGGCGCCCTGCCCGGCCTCGGGCACGCCGGCGCCCTGCTGCGCGACCCGCTGGGCTTCCTCGGCTCGCTCTCCCGCCACGGCGGGGTGGTCCGCATCCGACTCGGCCCGCGCACCGTCTGCGTGGTGACCGACGCCCGGCTGGTCCACACCCTGCTCGTCGCACTGGCCCACGACTGCCCGCGCGGCGCCGTCCAGGACACCCTCAAGACGGCCTTCGGCGACGGCCTGCTGATGTCCGAGGGCCAGGCCCACCGCGACCGCCGCCGGATCATCCAGCCGGCCTTCGGCCCGGACCGGATGGGCGAGTACCTGGCCGTGATGCAGCAGGTCACCGAGGAGCGGGCCGCGCGCTGGCGCCCCGGGCAGGTGCTCGACGTGGCCAAGGAGATGAACCACCTGGCACTGGAGATCGTCACCCGCTCGCTGTTCGACGCCCGGCTCAGCGAGGACGCCACCGTCGCCTTCCACCGGGCACTGCCGGACCTGGTGAAGGGCCAGATCGTCCAGTCCCTCTACCCGAAGCCGTCGCTCGCCCGGCTGCCGCTGCCCGTCAACCGGCGCTTCGACGACGCCGTGCGGGTGCTCAACCGGGTGGTCGACCAGGCCGTCAACGGCCGTGCCCCGACCGCGGGCACCGGGGCCGGGGCCGGGGCCCGACGCACCCTGCCCGCCCTGCTGCGCGCCGCCACCGACCCGGCGACCGGCTGCCCGCTCACCGAGGCCGACGTCCGCTCCGAGGCGATCACCATGTTCGGCGCGGGCACCGAGACCGTCTCCACCACCCTCACCTGGCTACTGGACGAGCTGCTGCGCCACCCCGAGGCGGAGGCCCGGATCCTCGACGAGCTGGACGAGCACCTGCCCGTCGGCACCGTCCCCACCCCCGAGGCGCTGGCCCGGCTCACGTACACCCGCAGCGTCACCCAGGAGGTGGTGCGGCTGCACGCGCCCAACGCCTTCCTGATGCGCACCGCCCAGGTGCCGGTCGAGCTGGGCCCGTACCGCGTCCCGGCCGGCACCGAGCTGCTGTACAGCCTCACCGCGCTGCACCGCGACCCGGTGCGCTACCCGGAGCCGACGAGCTTCCGGCCCGAGCGCTGGCAGGACGGCGGCGGCACCGGGCGGCCCTCCTTCCTGCCGTTCGGGGCGGGCAAGCACAAGTGCATCGGCGAGGCCTTCGCCTGGGCGGAGCTGACCGTCGCGGCCGCGGCGATCCTCCGCCGCTGGCGCCCGACGGCCGTGCCGGGCTCCCGGGCCCGCGAAGTGGTGTGGACGACGGTCCAGGCGCACGGCCTGCGGGTGCGGCTCGCGCCACGCGGCGCGCGCTCCCCACGCGGACGCACCTCGACGGCCTCCCGCGACGGCGACGCCGCCGCCTCACCGGGGAACGCGGTGGCCTCCTCGCAGGGCGAGCCGCCCGACCGGTGTCCGTTCACCGGCGCCGACCGCGCGACCGCCCCCGCCACCTCCACGGCCCCGGCCGCGCCCACGAGCCCGGCCGGCCCGGCGGCCCCCCGGCCGCGCACCCATCTGCGCCTCGCCGCCGACCGGCACGCCGACTGGGTGGTCCGCCACGGCCTGCTCACCCCGCCCGAGCTGCCCCGCTACCGGGCCTACGCGCTGCACGAGCTGATCGGCCACGCCTTCCCCCGCACCCGGGGCGCCGAACTCGACCTCCTGGTGGACATGCTGGGCTGGTTCACCATCCTGGACGACCGCTTCGACGGCTCGCCCGGCCGCCACCCCGACGAGGCCCGCGCCCTGGTCGACCCGCTGATCGCGGTCCTCGACGGAGCCCCCGGCGACAGCCCGTCCGAGAGCCACACGCTGCTCGCCTGGCGGGAGTTGTGGCAGCGGCAGACCGCGTCGATGTCCCCGGAGTGGCGCGCCCGGGCGACCCGGGAGTGGCGGGCCTGCCTGGCCACCTTCCCCGCCGAGGCCGACCACCGCGCCCGCGGCACCGTGCCCGCCCTCGGCCTCGACCTCACGGACACCATGCACCTGCGCCGGCACGGCAGTTGCCTCTACCCGTTCATGAACATACTGGAACGGGTCCACGGCGCCGACGCCCCGGCCGCGCTCCACGCGGAGCCCGCGCTGCACCGGCTGCGCGCCAACACCGCCGACGCCGCCACACTGATCAACGACCTCTACTCGCTGAGGCGCGAGGAACGACAGCCCGGGGCCGCCTTCAACACCGTGATCGCCCTCCAGCGGGCCCACGGCTGCACCCGGAGCCGGGCGGTCCACTCGGTGCGCGCCCAGGTGGCGCGGCTGCAGCAGGAGAGCGAGGAGCTGCGCCGCGAGCTGCTGTGCCGCCACCCTTCCGGGCGCTGGTACCTGGACGGCACCCGGGAGCTGATCGCCGGCGTGCTGGCCTGGACCAGCACCAGCCACCGCTACCTGGTGCCGGACCGCGGCCGGCGCCGGTGAGGGTCCCGCCCGCGGCGCAGCCGAGCGTCCCGCTCCCGGCGACGGTGAGGCTCCCGCCCGCGGCGCGCTACTTCCGGCCGCCGAGCGCGAACAGCAGCAGCACGAAACCGGCGAACAGGTGCGTGGCGAAGATGTAGATGCCCGCGCGGATCAGCATCGCCTTGCGGCGCCGCTTCTCCTCGCTCGTACCCTCGTCGCTCGTGCTGTCGCTCATGGTGGTGCTTCTCCTCGGATCGGGCGGACGGACCGGGCTCGGCTCAGCGGGGCCGACCGCCGGGGGCGCGCAGCTCGGTGAGCAGCGCGCCCTGGTCGGTGATCAGCTCGGTCAGGATCCGCCGGGCCGCGCGCAGCAGCTCGGCGACGTCCGGGGTGCTGAGCGCGTAGACCACGGTGTTGCCCTCGCGGGTCGCCGTGACCAGCTGGGTGCGGCGCAGGACCGCGAGCTGCTGGGAGAGGTTGGAGGGCTCGACCTCGATCTCCGCCAGCAGCTCGCGCACCGGCCTGGGTCCGTCCTGGAGCAGCTCCAGGACCCGGATCCGCACGGGGTGGCCGAGGGTGCGGAAGAACTCCGCCTTGGCCTGGTACAGCGGTACCGGCATCGTCCGCGCACTCCCTCTGGTCCGGCTCGGTGGTCGTCCGGCCGGGCGGGATCGGAGCCGCGGCCGGTAGGCATCATCGCGACAGATGAAGATTTCTTCAAGTCGTCACAGTGCGTCGACCGCCCGACGGGCCCGGGCCGCGGGATCGACCACCGGGCCCCGACCGGGTCAGGGCAGCCGAAAGCCGAGCCCGGGATGCTGCCAACTCCCGGGCTCGGCAGTCACCATGACGAATCGTCAGCAGACCACGGGCACATCGGCGGTGGCCGGCACCTGACCGCTCCAGAACCCCTCGACGTCGAAGGACACGTGCACGGTGGACCCACACGCCACGGTGGCCGCAATACCGTCCACCCGCACGGTGCTCACCTGGAAGACGGTGCGGCCGCTCACCGCGCCGAGCGAGGTGCCGCCGACCACGTCGGCCGACAGGTGGGTCACCAGCTCCTTCGGCGCCGGCGGCCACGGGGTGCCCGGGGACGGCGGGCCGGCCAGGCCGATCTTGCCGTAGATCGCGACGCTGTCACCGGTCACGTCGGCGCAGGCGTAGGTGGCCAGACCGGCCTGGAGGCTGTAGTTCCCGCAGGTGGTGACGGTGGTGGTGGCCAGGGTCGGAGCCGCGGCGAAGGCGGGGACGGGGGCCGAGAGCAGGGCGACGGCGCCGGCGGCACCGGCGGCGATCCGGGCGATCCGGTTCATGGGTTCCTCCTTGAGGGGAACGAGGGCGGACTGGGACAGGTGACGTGGTACATATGACATTTCATAGGTCCACGACAGGAACTTTGCCATGTGATTCATAAGCCCAGAGCCCGATTTACCCTTTGAACCGAATGCTCGGCTAAAATCCGACCTTCGATGGCTCAAACGCCCTTGAGCGGTAGAACTTCCCCACACGCCTGGGCGACGCCCGCCTTGAGCCCAGGTGAACCGCATGCGAACCGCCGCCGCGACCGCCCTCGCCCCGCTTGCCGGCGCCCGCGCGCTCAGCCCAGGGAGGCGCGCAGGGCGTCGACGCGGGACACGGCGTCGGTGAAGGCGTGCCGGTCGAGGCGGCCGTCGTCCAGGGCGGCGGCCAGCGCCTCGGCGGCGTCCTCGGCCTGCCGGGGGTCGCGGGCGGAGCAGAGCAGCAGGTCCATCCCGGCCTCGGCGGCGGCCAGCGCGCGGTCGCCGGTGCCGCCGTACGGGGCGAGCGCCTGGGCCTCCATCGCGTCGGTGACGGTCACGCCGCCGAAGCCCAGCCGGCCGCGCAGCTCGCCCTGGATGATCCTTGGCGAGAACCCGGCCGGGTGGTCCGGGTCCAGCGCCGGGTAGACCGCCCAGGAGGCCATCACCAGCCGCACGCCCGCCGCGATGGCCGCCCGGTACGGGGCCTCGCCGCGGGAGCGGAGCTGGGACAGCGGCACGTTCAGAGTGACCGGGCGCTCGTCGGTGTTCTCGCCCCGGGGCGCCGCACCGAGGCCGGGGAAGTGCTTGGCGGTCGCGGCCACGCCGAGGCCCTGCTGGGCGGCGAGGAAGGCGCTGCCCAGTTCCGCCACCTTGGCGGGGTCCTGGCCGTAGGAGCGCTCGAAGTGGTCGATGAAGTTGTCCGGCATGTCGTAGGCGTCGAGCACCGGGGCGAGGTTGAGGTTCAGCCCGGCGTCGGCGAGGGTCCGGGCGGCACCGGCCCCGGTCTCCGCCGCCGCGGCGAGCGGGTTCGCCGCCGACCCGACACGCCGGGCCGAGAGTTCGGGCTCGCCGGGCAGCCGGCGGACCTTGCCGCCCTCCTGGTCGGTCATCAGCAGCAGGGTGCGCGGATGCGGCGCCTCGGCCGCGGCCTGCTTCAACTCGGCGACGGCCTCGGTGAGTTGCTCGGGACTGGTGACGTTCTCGCCGAACAGGATCACCCCGGCGGCCCGGCCCTCCCGGATCACCTGGAGCACCCCGGGCGGCGGCGTCGGGCCGGGGTACGACAGCACGATCCGCCGCCCGGCGAGCACCCGGGAGTCCTCCTGCCCGTGGCCGGCCATCGCCGCGCCCCTCTCGTTCGAAGCGCTCGAAGCAGTCGATACGGTCGAAGCGCCCGGGCGCTCCGGGCCGCCCGGCCGGGCGGACGATCCGAGCGGCACCGGCCCGAGCGCGGCTCCCAGCACCGCCAGCACGACGCCGAACTGGGCGACACTTCGGAACGGGACCATCACGCCTCCCGGGCCAGTATTTGACTACGGCATGTCAACTTACCCCGGGGCACGGCCCGGCATTCCCTCTGCGCAGCTGTATCCGATATTCCGACTTATAAGCCACCAACGCCGCGCCCTACGCCGAACGGGGGCCCAAGAGCCTCCGGAGGCCGTGAACCGAGCCCCCCACCGGGCCCGCCGCGGCGTCCCCACCGCGCCGGAGCCGACGCCGAGGTCAGGACGACCGCCGGACCAGCCGCCCCAGGACGGCCACGCCCTCGGTGATCTCCGCCGTCGAGCCCGCCGCGTAGCCGAGGACCAGGCCGGGCGGGTACGGGAGCCGGGCGTGCCAGGACAGCGGCTGCACCTTGACCCCCTCGGCCAGCGCGGCGGCGGCCCACTCGGTGTCGGTGCGACCGGGCTCCTCCGGGAGCGTCAGCATCAGGTGGAGGCCCGCCGCCGCGCCGTGCACGGTGGCTCCCGGCAGGTGGGTGCGGATGGCGGCGATCATGGCGTCCCGGAGTCGCCGGTGACGGCGGCGCAGCAGCCGCAGGTGGCGGTCGAGCTCACCGGACTCCATCAGCCGGGCGAGCACCAGCTGGGGCAGCACCGGGTTGCCGAGGTCGGCGAAGCGCTTGGCGTCCAGGACGGCGTCCCGCAGCCGGGCCGGGACCAGCAGCCAGCCGGTGCGCAGCGCGGGGGCGAGCAGCTTGGAGACGCTGCCCGCGTAGCAGACCTGCTCCGGCAGCGCGGCCCGCAGCGCCGGGACGGGCGGACGGTCGTAGCGGTGCTCGGCGTCGTAGTCGTCCTCGATGACCAGGCCGCCCTCGGCGGCCCAGCGCAGCAGTGCGCGCCGCCGGTCACCGCCGAGGACGACGCCGGTCGGGTACTGGTGCGCGGGGGTGAGCAGGACGGCCGGGGCGCCGGTGGCGCGCAGCGCGTCGACCCGGATGCCCTCGGCGTCGACCGGGACGGGCGGGGTGGCGGCGAGCCAGTGGGCGAGGTGCTGCCGGGCGCCGAGCGAGCCCGGGTCCTCGACCGCGACCTCGCCGATGCCCACGCGGCCGAGGGCGCGGCCGAGCAGGGCGAGGGCCTGGGCCGTGCCGGCGACGATCAGCACCTCGTCCGGGTCGGCGCGGATGCCGCGGTTGCGGGCCAGCCAGTGGGCGACGGCCCGGCGCAGGGCGGGGGTGCCGCGGACGTCGCCGTAGCCGAGGTCGGCCGCGGCGAGGCCGTCGAGGACGGCGCGTTCGGCGCGCATCCAGGCGGTGCGGGGGAAGGCCGCGAGGTCGGGCACGCCGGGGGTGAGATCGATCCGGGCGGGCGCGGCGCGCAGTCGGTCGAAGACCTCGGGGGCGGGGTCGTCCGGGAACAGCGCGGGCGCCGGACGGGGCCGGTCCGCCCCGGGTTCCTCCCCCCGTACGACGGAGGAGGTGGCGGCGACGGCCGCGACCACGACCGTGCCGCCGCGCCCGCGGCCGGCCACCCGCCCCTCCTCGGCGAGGCGCTGGTAGGCGTCCGTCACCACCCCGCGGGAGACGCCGAGTTCGGCCGCCAGCACCCGGCTGGCGGGCAGCCGGCTGCCCGCCGGGAGCCGCCCGTCGGCGACGGCCTCGCGCAGCCGACGGGCGAGCCAGTCGGTGAGGCCGCCGGGCGGGGCGTCGGCGGTGTCGAGCTGGAGGAAGTCGGCGCCGGCCTCTTTGGACCGGTCGGATGCCTCGGCTTTGGACCTGTTCACCGGACCATAGTGGCGGCGAGGGTGGGGCCATGACCACGGAAACGTCCACACCCGCGGCTGCCGCGGCGCCGGAGCACCCAGGTGACTACGTCCACGGCTACTCGCGGACCGAGGCGCGGCGCCTCGGCGACCAGGCCGACACCCTCGCCGAACTGCTGCACGCGGGCACGGCCTACCCGGCGGGCAGCCGGGTGCTGGAGCCGGGCTGCGGGGTGGGCGCGCAGACCGTGCACCTGCTGGCCGCCAGCCCGGGCGTACGGCTGACGGCGGCGGACCTCTCGGCGGACTCCCTGGCCCTGGCCCGCGCCCGGGTGGCCGCCCAGGCGCCCGCCGCGGACGTCGTCTGGCACCACGGCGACCTGCACCGGCTGCCGTTCCCGGACGGCTCCTTCGACCACGTCTTCCTGTGCTTCGTGCTGGAGCACCTGCCCGACCCGGCGGCCGGGCTGGCGGCGCTGCATCGGGTGCTGCGGCCGGGCGGGACGATCACGGTGATCGAGGGCGACCACGGCTCGGCGCTGTTCCACCCGGAGAGCCCGGCGGCCCGCCGCACCGTCGACCACCTGGTGCGGTTGCAGGCCCGGGCTGGCGGCGACGGCCTGCTGGGCCGCCGCCTCCATCCGCTGCTGACGGCGGCCGGCTTCGCCCGGGTGTCGGTCCGCCCGCGCACGGTCTACGCCGACGACTCCCGTCCGGCCCTGGTGGAGGGCTTCACCCGGCGGACCTTCGTCGCGATGGTCGAGGCCGTACGGGCGGAGGCGCTGGCCGCCGGCCTGACCACCCCGGAGGACTTCGACCGGGGGGTCACGGAGCTGCGCCGCGCCGCCGAGCCGGGCGGGACGTTCCACTACGCCTTCTTCAAGGCGGTGGCGGTCAGGCCGTAGCCGCCCGGCACGGGCACCGGCACCGGGCGCGGGCTACTACTCCGGGCTGTCCCCGAGGTCCGCCAGCAGGGCGCGCATCGCCTCGACGAGCGCCGTCCGCTGCGCCTCGTCGAGGCCCGCCAGCATGCGGTACTCGGTGGCGAGGTGGTCGGGCAGCGCGCGGTCGATCAGGGCGTGGCCGTCGGCGGTGAGGGCCACCTCGCGGCTGCGGCCGTCCTGGTCGCTGCGGGTGCGGGTGACCAGACCGCGGGCCTCCAGCCGGTCCAGGCGCTGGGTGATGGCGCCCGAGGTGACCATCGCGGACTGCATCAGGCCGGTGGGGGTGAGGCGGTAGGGCGGTCCGCTGCGCTTGAGGGTGGCGAGGACGTCGAAGGACGCGGCGTCCAGCCCGTGCTCGGCGAAGGTGCGGTTGAGCGCCGCGTCCACCAGCCGGTAGAGGCGTTTGAGTCGGCCGAACACCTCCATCGGGGAGACGTCCAGGTCGGGGCGCTCGGCGCCCCACTGCGCGACGACGCGGTCCACATGATCTGCCACGGGTTCAGGGTAGGCGATCCCGAAAGAATTCCTTAGCGGTGAGATAACCGTGAGCCACATCACTCTCCCGGCATGGTGAGATGCCTTAGCGCTGAGATACATTGCCTTAGTGCTAAGAAATCGCCTCGCCCTCGTCCTGCTGACGGCCCTCGCCCCGGCGGTCTGGGGCACCACCTACCTGGTCACCACCGAACTCCTGCCGCCCGGCCGCCCGCTGCTCGCCGCCGTCATCCGCTGCCTGCCCGCCGGGATCCTCCTGATAGCCCTCACCCGCCGCCTGCCGCAGGGCAGTTGGTGGTGGCGCTCACTGCTCCTCGGCGCCCTGAACATCGGGGTGTTCCAGGCGCTGCTCTTCATCGCCGCCTACCGCCTGCCCGGCGGCATCGCGGCCACCGTCGGCGCCGTCCAGCCGCTGGTCACCGCCGGGCTCTCGGCCCTGCTCCTCGGCGACCGGCTCACCCCGCGCACCGTGCTGTCCGGCATCGCGGGCGTCGCGGGCGTCAGCCTGCTGGTGCTGCGGGCCAACGCCGCGCTGGACGCGGTCGGGGTGCTCGCCGCGCTCGGCGGCGCCGTGGTGATGGCCGCCGGCATCGTCCTCGCCAAGCGGTGGGTCTCCCCCGCGCCGATGCTCGCCACCACCGGCTGGCAGCTCACCGCCGGCGGGCTGCTGCTGGTGCCGGTGACGCTGCTCGCCGAGGGCGCACCGCCGTCCCACTACAGCCTCGCCAACGTGCTCGGCTACACCTACCTGTGCCTGATCGGCGCGGCCGTCACCTACGCGCTCTGGTTCCGGGGGCTCCGCGCGCTGCCGCCGACCTCGGTCTCCTTCCTCTCGCTGCTCAGCCCCGTCGTCGCCACCCTGCTCGGCTGGCTGGCGCTCGGCCAGGACCTCAGCCCGCTCCAGGCGCTCGGCGCGCTGGTCGTGCTCGGCGCGCTGGTCGCCGCCCAGACCCAACGGCCGCGCACCGCGGCCAAGACGGCGGTCGACGCCGAGCCGGCGGCCGCCCCGCGGCCCGCCCGCGAGAACGCCTGACCCCGCCCCACCACCACCGTTCCCCACCACTCCAGGGAGTTCCCCATGCGCATCACCGTGTTCGGCGCCACCGGCAACGTCGGCAGCCGGGTCGTGGCCGAGGCCCTGGCCCGCGGTCACCGGGTCACCGCCGTCGTACGGGACCCGGCGAAGCCGCACGGCCTGCCGTCCGCCGCCGCCCTGGCCGTCGGCGACGCCCGCGCCCCCGAGGACGTCGCCCGGATCGCGGCCGGGCAGGACGTGGTGATCACCGCCACCCGTCCGCTGCCCGGCAGCGAGCACGAACTGGCCGTCGCCACCAGGGGCCTGCTGGCCGGGATCGCCGGCACCGGTGTGCGGCTGCTGGCCGTCGGCGGCGCGGGCAGCCTGCTCGTCCCGGGCGGCGGCGGGACCGCCCTGGTCGACAGCCCCGGATTCCCCGACGAGATCCGGCCGATCGCCCTGGCCTGCGGCGAGCAGCTCGACCTCTACCGCGCCGCCGACCCGGAGGTCGACTGGACGTACCTGAGCCCGGCCGCGGTGCTCGAGCCCGGTGTGCGCACCGGCCGGTTCCGGATCGGCCGCGACGAACTGCTGGTCGACTCCGCGGGCGACTCGGCGATCTCCATGGAGGACCTCGCCGTCGCGCTCCTCGACGAGGCCGAGCGGCCCGCCCACCACCGCGCCCGCTTCACCGCCGCCTACTGAGCACCCTCGACCCGCACCCCGCCCCGCCCCGCCCCGGCGGGGTGTACCCAGCACCACCCCGAAGACGGCAGCGGGCGTGATGGATCATCAGGCCGGGCCCGGACAGGATCGTTCCCGTGACCAAGACCGCAACGCGCCGGACCGCAACCCTCCAGACCGCAACCCGTCAGACCCCAGCCCGGCAGACCGGCAGACCGGCACCCCGCGCCCGGCGCGCCCGCCGCACCACCCTGGCCCTCACCGTCGCCGCCGTCCTGGCCGGCCTGGCCTCACCCACCACCGCGGGCGCGGCCACCGGCCGCGACCCGGGCGACGCCGGCCGGGCACCCACCCGCTACACCCACCAGACCCTCGACTGGAAGCCCTGCGCCGGGCAGCCCACGCTGGACTGCGCCACCATGGCCGCCCCGCGCGACTGGCACCACCCCGGCGCCGGGGCCGACCTGACCATCGCCGTCTCGCGGCACCGCGCCACCGACCCGGCCAAGCGCAAGGGCACCCTGCTGATGGCGGCCGGCGGCCCCGGCGGCACCGGCCTGGCGCGCCCGGCCCACCTGGCCGCCGGCGCCCCGGCGGTCGCCGCCGCGTACGACATCGTCGGCTTCGACCAGCGCGGCGTCGGCGAGAGCACCAGGGCGGTCTGCCAGACCCAGGAGGAGTTCCAGGAGTTCCTGGCCGGCGACTACCGCGACCAGTCCCCCGCGGCGATCGACCGGGTCATCGCCAACTCCAGGAAGCTGGCGGCCAGTTGTCAGGAGCGCAGCGGAGACCTCCTGCCCTACCTGACCACCGAGCAGACCGCCCACGACATCGACCTGTTCCGCGGCCTGCTCGGCGAGCGCAAGCTCAGCTACTACGGCCCGTCCTACGCCTCGATGATCGGCGCCTACTACGGGACGCTCTTCCCGCACCGGGTCGAGCGGATGGTGCTGGACAGCAACATCGGCTTCGACGGCACCTGGGAGACGTTCGAGCTGGGCCAGCCGATGAGCTTCCAGCGCCGCTTCGACGAGGACTTCACGCCCTGGCTCGCGGCCCGGGACGCCACCTACCACTGGGGCTCCACACCGGAGCAGGTGCGGGCGCACTGGGAGCAGCGGCGCGCGGCGCTGCACGACTCCCCCATCGTCGAGGGGGCGCTGACGATCGGCCCGAACCAGCTGGACAGCCTCGCCATGTCGGCGATCTACCGGGCGTCCGACTTCCCCGCCCTGGCCCGGCTGCTGGCCACCCTCGACACCTGGCAGGACGCCGACCCCGCCACCCGGGCGGCCGCCGCGAAGGCCTACAACAGCTACCTCAGCCCGGAGTTCGCGGCCGAGTACTTCGCGGTGACCTGCAACGACACCCCGTGGACCAGGGACCTGGGCACCTGGATCCGGCGCGGCGCGGAGAACACCGCCCGCTGGCCGCTGGCCGGCGCCCGGACGCTCGCCTTCAGCGCGGTCTGCGCCGCCTGGCCGGCCGCCCCCGCGCCCGAGGTCAAGGTGACCGGTGCCCATCTGCCGACCACGCTGATGCTCAACTCGGTGCACGATCCGGCGACCTACTACGAGGCGGCGCTCGGCGCCCACCGCGCGCTGCGCGGCTCCAGGCTGGTCACCGTCACCGGGAACGGCGACCACGGCCAGTACCCCACGTCCAACGCCTGCGTCAGCGGGGTGGTCGAGCGCTACCTGCTGGACGACACCGCACCCGAGCGCGACCTCACCTGCCCGTCCCCGCAGGCCGGTTGACGGGCCGTTCAGCTCTCGGGCCGGGCCCTCAGCCTGGCCCGGAGCCAGGCGAAGCCGACGGCCAGCCCGGCGAACCCTCCGACGGCGAGCTTGATCCCGGCCTTGGCGACGATCCAGCCGATCCACGGGACGGTCCACCCCAGCCAGTGGAAGACGGCCAGCAGCACCGCGGCGCCGGACACCGCCGCGAGCACCGTGACCGCGACGGCGGCGGCCCGCGACAACTCCCGCGGGCCGTCGGCCCGTTCCCCCGCGACCGCGCCGTCCTGACCGGTGGTCGGTCCGTTCACCATGTCGTTCGTGCCCCCTCGGTCATGGAGGTGATGATACGGCGTCAGCGGCAGGCGTGATGGGTGTCGCCGACGTACTCCCCGGTCTCGCCGTCGGGAAAGCTGACGGCCATGGTGACGCGGTACTCGTGGACGTCCTCCCGGTGCCCCGGTACCCGGGCCCACGCCATCGAGTGCACCTCGGCCTCGGGGGCCTGGCGGCACCAAGCAGCGGCCTCTTCGAGGGCCCGGGCGGCCGACCGCCCGGTGCACACCACGGCGGTGTACGCGGCGACCGCGACGTCCGCGCCGGAGCGGCCGGTGCGCGACACCGCCCGGACGGCCGCGGCGGCCTGGGTCAGGTCACGGGCCAGGTCGTCGACCACCCGAGGGGGAGCCGGCAGGACCACCGCCCCCTCGGCGAGGGTCTCCGGCAGGTTCGCGCTCACGGTCTGGACCTCCATCCGCATCATCACGCGGCACAGCATGCCGGGCGGTGATTCCTGGCATGCCCACTTTCACCAGAACGTCACCCGTCCAGGGCCGAGTCCGGGCCGTTCCCTGGCGTCCCGGCGCCCGTCCTGGTAAGGCGGGCCGAGCCCGCTCCCCGACGTTCCGGCAGGTCAGCAGGGGGCGACCACCGGCGGCTCCGGGGAGCCCGAAACACCGCGCACGCACCACCCCCGTGCTCCGAACCGCCGGTCCGGCGCCGGTTGGCGCCCGTCCCACCACAGTTGGCCGCCGGTCAACTTTCGGCCTCGTCGGGGGAGTTGCCGCCGGGCGGCGCCGACGAGGCGGCAGGTCGCGGACCTCCCGGAACGGGCCGCACCCCGACTGAAGTGCCGAGTCAACCCCTCGGAGGGCTCCTGTCCGTCTCCCGGTCACCCTGTCCCTGTCAGATCGTCGTGATACTAATCGTCCCGGCGGCGGATCCAGTCCTCGACTGGACGGGCATGATGACGACGGCTCAACCGTTCCGGGAAGGTCCGGACGGCGACGGGGAGGGGCAGCGGATGACGGTGCGGATCGGCAAGGCCACGGGCGGGCGCAAGCTGCGGATCGGCAAGCGGGTCACGGGGACGGCTGCGGCCTTCGCCGCGCTGGCCGCGCTGACCGGCTCTCAGGTGACGGGCATCGGGCTCGCCCCGGTCGCGGTCGCCGACGCCGGCCCGGCGAACGACACCGCGAGCCAGGGCGCCGGCCGCCTGCTGCCCGGCGGCGGCCCCTCGACGGACGCTCCCGGCACCTTCGGCACCGGCGCGCCGGCCGACGGCGGCGGCACCGTCCAGCTCCCGCAGCCGCCCGGCGCGCTGCCAGGCCTTCCCTCGGCCGGCCCGTTCGCGGCCACCGGAGCGTCCCTGCCCGCCACCGTCTTCGCCGCCTACCGCCAGGCCGAGGCCTCGCTGGCGCAGCGCTCGCCGGGCTGCCACCTGCCCTGGCAGCTGCTCGCCGCGATCGGCCAGGTGGAGTCCGGCCAGGCCAACGGCGGTCAGGTGGACGCCGCGGGCACGACCCTGACGCCGATCCTCGGCCCGGCGCTGGACGGCAACGGCTTCGCCGCGATAGCCGACACCGACGGTGGCCGCTACGACGGCGACGCCCGCTGGGACCGCGCCGTCGGGCCGATGCAGTTCATCCCGTCCACCTGGGCCTCCTGGGGCGTGGACGCCAACGGTGACGGCAAGGCCGACCCGAACAACGTCTTCGACGCCACCGAGACCGCCGGCCGCTACCTGTGCGCCGGTGGCCGCGACCTCGCCGACCCGGCGATGCTGCTCTACCAGGTCAAGATCCGCGGGCTGGAGAGCGTGGGGCCGGGAATCGCCGACCGGCTGGTGGACGAGGTGCTGGAGCCG
>NZ_JBSFKQ010000057.1:0-45551 GCF_053598615.1 Kitasatospora sp. NPDC001095
CAACGCCTGGCAGACGCCGAGATCATCGACCAGATCATCACCTTCTTCCTCGTCGGGACCGAGACATCCGCAACCGCCCTCGCGTGGGCACTGCAGCCGATCCTCGCCCTGCCGGCTCGTCCGCCGTGCTGTAGGGCCCCGCCCGGTGAATCCCGCCGCCGCGCCGTCTCGACGCGTCCGGCTCGCAGCGGCTGCCGTCGAGTGATGAACTCCCCGGCCGGCCGAGGGCTCACCGGGAACTCCGCCCGTCAGGAGGCAGTCCCATGGCCGTTCTGTGCAAACCGGCGATAGCTGTGCCGGAGCACGTCATCACCAACGAGGAAACCCTCGAACTGGCACGTCGACTCCACCACGACCATCCCCAGCTCGATCTGGCGTTGCGCCTCATCAAGAACACCAGAGTGCGGAAGCGGCATCTGATCCAACCCATCGACGTGGTGCTGAAGCACCCGGGGCTGGACGAGCGGAGCGCCGTCTTCGAGGCCGAGTCCAGGGCCCGCGTCCCGACGGTCGTACTCAGGGCCCTCGAACATGCCCAAGTGGAGCCGTCCCAGATCGACCTGATCATCTATGTGTCGTGCACCGGTTTCATGATGCCGTCGCTCACGGCGTGGCTGATCAACAAGCTGGGCTTCCGGCCGGAGACCCGGCAGCTGCCGATCGCACAACTGGGCTGTGCGGCCGGCGGTGCGGCGGTGAACCGGGCCCATGACTTCTGTTCGGCCTACCCGGGCGCCAACGTGCTGATCGTGGCCTGCGAGTTCTGCTCGCTGTGCTACCAGCCCACCGACCTGGGCGTGGGATCGCTGCTGTCCAACGGCCTGTTCGGCGACGGGGTCGCCGCCGCCGTGGTCCGCGGCGAGGGCGGGACCGGGATCCGGTTGGAGCGTAACGGCTCCTACCTCATCCCGCACACCGAGGAGTGGATCTCCTACGCGGTCCGCTCCACCGGGTTCCACTTCCAGCTGGACAGACGGGTGCCGGGGACGATGGAGCCCCTCAGCCCGGCCCTGCGTGCGGTGGCGGAGCAGCACCAGTGGGACGTGGGCAGACTGGACTTCTACATCGTCCACGCCGGCGGCCCACGGATCCTGGACGACCTGAGCCACTTCCTGGAGGTGCCGTCCGAGGCCTTCCGCTTCAGCCGGGCCACCCTCACCGAGTACGGCAACATCGCCAGTGCGGTCGTGCTCGACGCCCTGGCCCGGATGTTCGACGAGAGGTCGGCTCTCGACGGCCACCACGGGCTGCTGGCCGGGTTCGGCCCGGGTATCACCGCCGAGATGTCCCTGGGCACCTGGGCATCGTCCGATTCCTGACGCGCGAAGGGGAGCGCTCCTCCATCCGGCCCCCCGTCCGGCCGCCGGCGTACCCCGACCGGTCGATCCGGACGGGGTTCGGTGCAGGCGCACCGCCGTGGCAACAACGCGGGGCCCGACTCCTGTGTTTGCCTTCGGCTCTGGAGGTGTGCCTGTGAAGATCGGAGACGGAACGCCCGGGAGAAGTACTCCCCCCGCTGTCCCACGACGGCCGCTGCTGGCGGCGGCCGGGCTGGCGCCGGTGCTGGTCGGCCTGGGAGGTGACACCGCCGCACAGTCGGCTACAGCCCGGGCTCCCGGCGGTGGTCAGCCGGCCGTGCCGGTGCCCACCCCGGTGCCCACCACCGAGGCGGACTGGGTCGACGTCGTGCGGGCTCTCGGCCGGCCGGGCAGGCTCATCCGCGGGACCTACCACCACACGCCCTTCCCCCGGCACGACCTGCACGTGGTCAGCCGCGGCGTCGTCGTCAGCACCGGGCTCGCACTGGGCTCGCACGTCTCCTTCGCCCGGTACGACGACGGCGGCACGCTGCTGATGGGCGATCTGGTGGTCACCGCAGACGAACTGCCGGCCCTGACCGACGCCCTCCACGCCCACGGGATCGCCCAGACCGCCATCCACAAACACCTGCCGGCCCAGACTCCTGACATCTGGTGGACCCATGTCTGCGCACACGGCCATGATGCCGCGGCACTGGCCCGCGGGCTGCGGACCGCGCTCGACTCCACCGGCACTCCACCGCCCCACCCGCCCCGGCCCCACCCGCACCGCCCCCTCGATCTGGACACCGCCGGCATCGATGCCGCGCTGGGCGCCAAGGGCACGAGCAGCGAGGACGTCTACGCCTGCATCTTCGTCCGCCGCGAGACCATCATGGAGGAGGGGCACGTCCTGCCGGCCGGCCTGGGCGCGACCTCGGCCTTCAACTTCCAACCGCTCGGCGGGGGACGGGCCGCGCTCAGCGGCGATCTCTCCATGGTCGCCGCCGAGGTCCAGCAGGCGCACGCGGCGCTGCGGAGGGGCGGTATCGACCTGGTCGAACTCCACAACCACGGTCTGACGGACGAACCGCGCCTCTTCTTCACCCACATCTGGGCCGAGGGCGATGCCGTGGCCCTGGCCAGAGCGGTCCGCCCCGCGGTCGCCGCCACCAATGCCGTGCCGGCCACCACCTGACCGACCGGCACCGGTGGCAAGCCTCGGCCATGCCCGACGAGCGCGGCCGGCTGCCGGGAGCGCACCCGGGGCTCCCCCGCCCCCGCGCCAAGTGGCCGCCGGCCGTCCCGAGGGGGGCGCCCCGGTTCCCGGCAGGTTCGGTCGCGATGCGGAGCGCACCAAGCTCACTGATACTGAGCCCGATGGTCGGTGACGGAGCGCAGCGCTGTTGCCACGATCCGCGCCCGGCCGTGCGCCGTCGTGGGCGCAGCAGCCGCTGGGCGGGGCGGACGGACGCCACGACCGGCGACCACCTGCTCGGCGGCGCACCGACCGCCGAGTCCTGGACGGAGAAACCGAGGATGCTGAACCGACGAGACCTCCTCAGGGCCGCCACCGTAGGCGGCCCTGTGGCCGCCCTCTTCCCATGGAGCCTCACACCGAGCCCGGCCCATGCCGCGCCGGCCGCACTGCCGGCCGGTCCGGCCAGGTCGGGGCCCAGGAGGCGGGCCGCCCGCATCGTCCCCTTCGAGCACGCCATGCGGGTGCCCCCGGTGCTGAGTCCGGTGTCGCGGACGGACTCCTCGGACCTGTACCGGCTGCGGATGGCCGAGACGGAGGTGGAGATCGTCAAGGGGCTGCTGACCACCGTCCGGACCTTCGGCGGCTGCTTCCCCGGTCCGACCATCCGGGCGGTCAAGGGCCGGGAGGTGGTGGTCCAGCAGACCAATGACCTGAGCGTGCACACCTCCGTCCACCTGCACGGCGGCAATGTGCCGTCGCGGTACGACGGCCTGCCGATGGACCTCGTCGAGCCCGGCGAGACCCGCGAGTACCGCTACCCCAACGAACAGGTGGCCGCCTCGCTCTGGTACCACGACCACGCGCACCAGCTGGAGGCCGAGAACGTCTACCGCGGTCTGGCCGGCGCCTACCTGCTCAGCGACCCGCACGAGAGCGGCCTGCCGCTGCCGAGCGGCGAGTTCGACATCCCGCTGCTGATCCGGGACGCCCGGATCGAGACGGACGGCAGGCTGGTCTACACCGACCCGTACGAGTGCCCGCACATGCTGGTCAACGGCAAGGAGCGGCCCTACTTCGAGGTGGCGGCGCGCAAGTACCGCCTGCGGGTCTTCAACGTCTCACCCAACCGCCACATATCGCTGCGCCTCGCCGACGGCGAGCCGTTCACCCAGATCGCCTCCGACGGCGGGCTGCTCGCCGGGCCGGTGCAGTTGGAGGAACTGACCCTGTCCGGCGCCGAACGCGCCGAGATCGTGGTGGACTTCGCCCGCTACCCGGTCGGCGAATCGGTGGTACTGGAGAACACGGCCGCGCTGGAGACCGAGCGGTCCGAGGTGCTGCGCTTCGACATCACCCGGGAGGCCGAGGACCGTAGCCGGATCCCGGACGTCCTGGCCACCCTGCCGCCGGTCCCGGAGGCGACGGTGCACCGGGAGTTCTGGCTGACGACCTTCCCGGACACCAGGATCAACGGGCGCAAGTACGACCCGGACCGGACCGACGTGCGGACCACCCTCGGCTCCAGCGAGATCTGGACGATCCACAACCACCTCACCCGCCGGCCGGCCGGGGTCTTCCACGCCCCCCACTCCTTCCACACCCACCTGGTGCGGTTCCGGGTGCTGGACCGCGACGGGGAGCCGGTCGGCCCGGCCGAGGCCGGGCTGAAGGACACTGTCCCGATCCATCCGGGCGAGACCGTCCGGATCGCCATGACCTGGGGCGACTACCCGGGCCAGTACGTCTATCACTGCCACCACCTGGTGCACTCCTCGCACGGCCAGATGGGCCGGATCGACGTGCTGGCCTCAGCGCCGGAAGACTCCGACCAAGAGTCGGACGATACCGGCTCGTCCTCGTCCTCGGATGCCTCCGGCTCCGGAGCCGGCCGGTCCGGATCGTCGGCGTCCGGAACGGGTCGGCGGCGACGGCGGCAGCCTCAGCACGGTCGATACCGCCACGGGCACCGCGTCGGTGTCCGGGCCTGACCCTGTCGGCATCCCGGCGTGCGACTTCCTGCGATCACGGTCGTGAGCCGGTCTCGCGGGCACCCGGGGCCCGCGAGACTCCCGAGGAGTGCGGAGCGGTGGGCAGTGCCGCGTTCACGGCCCCGCGATCGCGCCACGGGGCCGGGCGGCGGATCGGCCACCGGGCCCAGGGGCCCGTCGTTCGCCGAACCTAGGACGTGCCAAGGGCCCAGCTCTCCGGGTCGGTCCAGGCGGACAGGGTGCGGCGGCTCTCGAAACGGCACTCGCGGCCGGTCAGCGGGTCGGTGAACTCGACAGCGGAGGCGAGGAGCTGGAGCGGGCGGCGGAAGTCGTCCGGAGCCGGTTCCGGCAGCACCACCGGGTACACCGGGTCGCCGAGGATCGGCACGCCGAGCCCGCACATGTGCAGGCGCAGCTGGTGGGTGCGTCCGGTGAGCGGGCGGAGCCGGTAGCGGGCGAGGCCGTCACGGTGGTCGAGCAGATCGATCCGGCTCTCGCTGTTCGGCGGGGCGTCGACCTCGCGGGCCGCGATCACGCCCCGTTCCTTGACGATGTGGCTGCGGACGGTGCGCGGCAGGTTCAGTGCCGGGTCGTAGGGGGCGACGGCCCGGTACTCCTTGCGGACCAGCCGGTCGCGGAAGAGGGTCTGGTAGGCGCCGCGGTCCTCCGGCCTGACCACGAACATGGCCAGGCCGGCGGTGAGCCGGTCGAGCCGGTGGGCGGGGCTCAGCGCGGGCAGGTCGAGGGCGTGCCGCAGCCGGGAGAGGGCCGTCTCGACGACGTGCCTGCCGCGCGGGGTGGTGGCCAGGAAGTGCGGCTTGTCGACGACGACCAGGTGATCGTCCCGGTGCAGCACCTCCAGGTCGAACGGGACGCGGACCTCGTCCGGCAGGTCCCGGTAGAACCACAGGTGCGCGCCGGGCCGGAACGGCGCGTCGGGCGCGACCGGCCCGTCCTCGCCGACGATCTCCCGCCCGTGCAACGCCGCGTCGATCCGCTCGGCCGCCACGGCCGGCAGCCGCTCGACCAGGTGGGCGCGAACGGTCGGCCAGGGGCCCTCGGCCGGCAGCCGCAGGTGCACCGGGTCCACGCCGTTGCGCTGTGGGAGGGGGGAGGCCGGGCGGCGGCTCTTTCGTCTCATCTCGCGGCCCAGCCTAGTCGGGTGCGCCCGGCCGTCCTCGTCCGAGGTGCCGCCCGCGGGGGCGCAGAGCAGAGTGGACAGTAGGCCCGCCCAGCCGCTCAGTTCTGGAGGACGCGTGACCGCCGCCGACGGCTCGGCCGGTATGCCGCCGCTGCACGTGCCGCGACGCACCCGGCTGCTGCTGCACGTCTCCTTCGCGCTGCTGGTCGGCGCCGTCGTGGCCGATCTGGTGACCGGCCCCGGCACGACGCTCTCCCCCGTCCTCGCGGTGGCGCCGGTGCTGGCCGGAGCGACCACCCGCACGGCCCGGGTGCCGCTGATCGCCGGGGTGATCGCCGTCCTCGCGGTCGGGCTGCTGGAGTCCACCAACACCGATCTGCCGACCGGGGTGCACGTCACCGCGCTGATCACGGTGCTCGCCGCGACGCTGGCCAGTGCCGCCAGCGTCGTCCTGGTGGCGGCCCGCGAGCGCGAGCTGTTCCAGGTCCGGACGGTGGCCGAGGCGGCGCAGCGGGCCCTGCTGCGCCCGCCGCCGGACCGGATCGGGCCGCTGCGCCTGGCCGTGCGGTACGTGGCGGCGGCCGCCGGGGCCCGGATCGGCGGGGACCTGTACGCCGTGGAGGAGACCCGCTTCGGGGTGCGCATCCTGCTCGGGGACGTCCAGGGGCACGGCCTCCCGGCGGTGGAGACGGCGGCGGACGTCCTCGGGGTGTTCCGCGAGGCCGCGCGGACCGAGTCCGACCCCGGGCGGCTCGCCGAGCGGCTGGACGCGGCGCTGGCCGCCCGGCCGTCGGACGAGGGCCGGTTCGCCACCGCGCTGCTGCTCGACGTGGCGCCGGACCGGGGGCCGGTGCGGCTGGTGAACTGCGGCCACCCGCCCCCGCTGCTGCGCCGGGCGGGGCGGGTGAGCGAGCTGGAGCCACCGTTCCCGGCGCCTCCGCTGGGGCTGCTCGGGCTCACCGGCGACGCGTACCCGGACCGTCGGTTCGACCCGGAGCCGGGCGACCTGCTGCTCCTGCACACCGACGGCGTCTCGGAGGCCCGGGACGCCGGGGGCCGGCTCTACCCGATCGCGGAACGGCTGCCCGGCCTGCACGGCGGCACCCCGGCGGACCTGCTGGACGCCGTGCTGGCGGACGTCGGCGGCTGGGTCGGGGACGCCGGGCTGTCCGACGACGCGGCGGTGCTGGCGATCCGCTGGGAGCCGTGACGGTGACGGGAGGCCGACTGTCAGTGGTGTGTGCAAGGCTTCGCGCACGGTCGGGTGGTGCCCGGCCGCCACGGTCGGCGCGCCCGTCGGCCGTGGAGACGTCCGACGAAGGGAGCGTGCCATGGGTGCCACGGCGAGCGGGTCGTTCGAGCTGACGGCGTTCGAGCCGGTGGAGACGGAGGAGCGGGAGGGCGCGTCCTTCGGGCGGGTCGTCGTCGCCAAGACCTTCACCGGCGGGCTGAGCGGGGCGAGCGAGGTGCGGATGCTCTCGGTCACGGGCCCCACCGGCAGCCCGGCCTCGTACGTCGCGGTGGAGCACGTGACGGGTGAACTGGGCGGGCGCAAGGGCTCGTTCGTGCTCCAGCACGCGGCCTGGGACACGACCGGTACGACGATACGCGTGGTGCCGGGCACGGGCACGGGCGAGCTGGCCGGGATCACCGGGGAGTTCCTGCTCACCGTCGACGAGTCCGGCACCCACACCTACGTCCTGGAGTACGAGCTGGGCTGACGCCGGCTGCGGCGCGCGCAGCCGGCTGCCCGAGCCGTCAGAGGACGGGCTGGCCCGCCTCCAGCCGCTGGATCGCGGTCCGGACCGCGTTCGTGAAGCTCCAGAACAGCGGCAGGGTGTTGGTCGCCCGCTCGGCGCGGGTGTTCTTGCCCGGCGCGAACATCGCGACCCGCAGGTCGGTGGTCATCTCCAGCTGGGCGCCCATCCCGAGCAGGCTGCGGTTGCAGATGTTGTCCGGGGAGATGCCCGCGATCTCCTCCTCGCCGGAGGCGGTCACGGCCCGGATGCCCGCCGCCGCGAACTCCTCCATCAGGTACTGCCGGAGGGTGGAGTTCAGGCCGCCGACGAGCACGGCCTGGGCGCCGGCCTCCAGGCCGGCCTGGGCGGCGGTGCAGCCGTGCAGCGACACCACGTTGCGGCTGCCGGCGCACATCGCGCGGGCCACCGCGTCGTCGCAGTGGGTCGAGGTGACGTGCAGTTCGCTGTTGTTGGAGGAGCGCAGGCCCTCGAACATCCAGAAGTCGTGCACCGGCCCGGCGGCCGGGGTCGGGGTGAGGTCGGCGGGGTGGTAGCCGGAGATGGCCAGGCACAGTTCGGAGGTGCCGACCTCGATGCCGCCGCCGTGCGGGGCGATGACGGTGGTCCGGACGAACGGCGTACGGCTCTGCAGGCTCTGGTCGTCGATCAGGTGCCTGCGGTAGCGGCGGCCGTAGTCCACGCCCTCGACCACGGTCGAGCTGGCGTAGAGGGCCGTGTTGGAGGGGTAGAGGTCGGCGGCGGCGCTCGCGGGGGTGCTTCCCACGGCAGCGCCGAGGGTGCTGAGGGCCGGGGCCGCGGCGAGCGCGGCGATCAGGGTTCGACGATTGATCACGGTCAGGGATCATGACAGGAGGTGGGCGATAGGCAAAGACCCCGTAACGCCGTCACCAAGTCGACGCCATGTCACGGCGGGATCGGCCTGACGGTGCGACACCGGCTCGACGGACGCGGGCCGCGTCCCCTGGAGCGCCCGCCCACGCTGTCACGATGATGCGATCAGTGCACGATCGACATCGGAGGGTGGCACATGCCCGGCACGGCGGTGGATCGTACGACGGCGGTGAACGCGGAGCCGGAGACGGTCGAGCAGGTGGTCGGCCGGCTGCGGGAGATCGGGGCGGCGCTGCCCCCGGCCGACGGGGTGGCGGTCTTCGACCGGCTCTACCTCACCGTGACGGAGGCGGTCCTCGAACGGCTGGGCGCCGGGTACTTCGCCGACCCGCCGGCGGTGGCCGAGCTGGACGTGCTGTTCGCCGGGCGGTACCTGCGGGCCGTGGCCGCCGACGCGGCCGGGCAGGAGCCACCCGCCTGCTGGCGGCCGCTGTTCGCGCTGCGCGCCCACCCGGGCGTGCACCCGCTGCAGTTCGCGCTGGCCGGAATGACCGCCCACATCCAGCACGACCTGCCGCTGGCCGTCGTGGACACCTGCCGCCGCCGGGGCTGCGGGCCGGCCGACGTCGAGGAGGACTACCGCCGGATCAACCGGGTGCTGGCCGAGGTGGAGACGGCCGCCCGGGAGCAGCTGATGCCCGGGCCCGACCTGCTGGAGCTCGCCGAGCCGCTCACCCACCTGCTCGGCGCCTGGTCGGTCGAGGCCGCCCGCGAGAGCGCCTGGGGCGCCGTCGAGGCCCTGTGGGGCCTGCGGCACCTGCCGGGCGCCGCCCAGGCCTTCGCCGCCGCGCTGGACGGTTCGGTCGGACTGCTCGGCCGCGCCCTGCTGCTCCCGCTCGGGTCCCTGCTCCCACCCGAGCCGGGCACCGGGAACGCCGGGGGCACCGGGCCGGAGGACGGCCAGGGCGCCCTCCCGGGCACCGGGCACCCCGCAGCGGCCGCAACCGCGGCCGCGGCCGTCCGGCTCCCCGAGGCGAGGAACCGGACGGCCCGCCGCGATCAGGCCCAGCTGGAGTGCAGCGGCTTGCCCTCGGCGTAGCCCGCCGCGCTCTGGATGCCCACGATGGCCTTCTCGTGGAACTCCTCCAGGCTGCCGGCGCCCGCGTAGGTGCAGGAGCTGCGGACGCCCGCGATGATCGAGTCGATCAGGTCCTCGACACCCGGCCGGGCCGGGTCGAGGAACATCCGGGAGTGCGAGATGCCCTCCTCGAACAGCGCCTTGCGGGCCCGGTCGTACGAGGAGTCCTGGGCGGTGCGGTTGCTCACCGCGCGGGCCGAGGCCATGCCGAAGCTCTCCTTGTACTGGCGGCCGTCGGCGTCGGTCTGGAGGTCGCCCGGGGACTCGTAGGTCCCGGCGAACCAGGAGCCGATCATCACGTTGGAGGCGCCGGCGGCCAGCGCCATCGCGACGTCGCGCGGGTGGCGCACGCCGCCGTCGGCCCAGACGTGCTTGCCGAGCCGGCGGGCCTCGGCGGCGCACTCCAGGACGGCGGAGAACTGCGGCCGGCCGACGCCGGTCATCATCCGGGTGGTGCACATGGCGCCGGGGCCGACGCCGACCTTGAGGATGTCGGCACCCGCCTCGACCAGGTCGCGGACGCCGGCGGCGGAGACCACGTTGCCGGCCACGATCGGGATCTGCGGGTCCAGGCCGCGCACCGCGCGCAGCGCGCTGATCATGGACTCCTGGTGGCCGTGCGCGGTGTCGACGACCAGCACGTCGGCACCGGCGTCGATCAGCGCCTTGGCCTTGCCCGCGACGTCGCCGTTGATGCCGACGGTGGCGGCGATCCGCAGCTTGCCGGCCGCGTCCACGGCCGGGGTGTACAGGGTGGCGCGCAGCGCGCCCTTGCGGGTGAGGATGCCGACCAGCCGGCCCTCGCCGTCCACCACGGGGGCGAGCTTGCGGTGCGCCCCGGAGAGCTTGTCGAAGGCGGTCCGCGGGTCGATGGCCTCGTCCAGCACCAGCAGCTCGCGGGACATGATGTCGGCCAGGCTGGTGAAGCGGTCCACGCCCTGGCAGTCGGATTCGGTGACCACGCCGACCGGCCTGCCGTCCTCGACCACCACGACGGCGCCGTGCGCGCGCTTGGGCAGCAGCGAGAGCGCCTCGGCCACGGTGGCGCCGGGGGCGAGCGTGATCGGGGTGTCGAAGACGAGGTGGCGCTGCTTGACCCAGGAGACGACCTCGGCGATGACCTCGGTGGGGATGTCCTGCGGGATGGCGACCAGGCCGCCGCGGCGGGCCACGGTCTCGGCCATCCGGCGGCCGGCGATGGCGGTCATGTTGGCCACGACCAGCGGGATGGTGGTGCCGGTGCCGTCGTTGGAGCAGAGGTCGACGCCCTGCCGGGAGCCCACGGCGGAACGGCTGGGGACCATGAAGACGTCGTCGTACGTGAGGTCGTACGAGGGCTTGAGGTCGTTCAGGAAGCGCATGAAGAAGGGCTCTCTGGCTGGGGGATACACCTCGGGTGCGGTTGCGGCGGTGCCGCCGGAGCGCACTCGGGCGCCCGGCACCCAGCATTCGATTCTCCGTGAGGGTGGGGAGCAAAAGCCAGTTCGAGCAGCATTGCTGGGGCTGTGCACAATCCGTGATCAATGCTCCGCGCGTAGACATGGAGGATCCTCCAAAGACCCCCTCCGACGTCCGGTTTTCGCCCCGGTCCGGAGCGCTCCCGTAGCATTCACGCGGTAACGGGCATGGCTTCACGCGTGTGGGCGTGGCGAACGGGAAAGCGACAGCAGGCGTGGGCATCGGGCAGACCGACATCCGGCAGACGGACATCGAGCAGACGGACATCGAGCAGGACCGGGTCGAGGGCAGCGGGGATGAGATCGACTACGGTCCCGGCCTCGACCCCGAGCGGCTGAAGCTCTGCCTGGAGGTGCTCGCGGAACTCGACGAACTGCACGTGGACCACCCGGACGCGATCACCGTCCGCCAGGCCGTCGGCGGCATATTCCGAACCCTCAAGCAGCGCCGCCGCCAGGAGACCCGGGCCCGCAAGACCGCCAACGACCGCGCGGTCACCGCCCGCACCGCCACCGGCGCGCCCACCCGGATCGACGACGAGACGGCCGGCGCCTTCGGCCTGACCACCGTCACCACCACCGAGATCGCCGGCATCCTGGAGCGCCCGCGCTCCTGCTACACCTGCAAGCAGCGGTACGTCGAGGTCGACGCCTTCTACCACAACCTCTGCCAGGACTGCGCGGTCAAGAACCGCTCCCGCCGGGACGCCCGCGCCGACCTCACCGGCAAGCGCGCGCTGCTCACCGGCGGCCGCGCCAAGATCGGGATGTACATCGCGCTGATGCTGCTGCGCGACGGCGCCCACACCACCATCACCACCCGCTTCCCCAACGACGCGATCCGCCGCTTCAAGGCGATGCCGGACAGCGCCGACTGGATCCACCGCCTCAAGATCGTCGGCATCGACCTGCGCGACCCGGCCCAGGTGATGGCGCTGGCCGACGAGGTCGCCGCCGACGGCCCGCTGGACATCCTGATCAACAACGCCGCGCAGACCGTGCGCCGGCCGCCGGAGTCCTACCGCGAGCTGGTCAACGCCGAGTCCGCACCGCTGCCGGCCGGCGAGCTGCCGCAGGCCACCACGATCGGCCGCTTCGGCAGCGGCAGCGTCGACCTGCCCGCCCTCCCCCACCAGGCGAGCGGCGACCCGCAGCGGATGGCCGCCGAGGACGTCACCTCGCTCGCCCTGGTCACCGGCTCCGCCACACCCGCCCGGATCGCGGCCGGCACCGCGATCGACGCCGGCGGCCTGGTCCCCGACCTCGCCGACACCAACAGCTGGGTGCAGACCGTCTCGGAGGTCGGCCCGATGGAGCTGCTGGAGGTCCAGCTCTGCAACTCCACCGCGCCGTTCATCCTGATCAGCCGGCTGCGTCCGGCGATGGCCGCCTCCGGCTCCCGCCGCAAGTACGTCGTCAACGTCTCCGCCATGGAGGGCGTGTTCTCCCGCGGCTACAAGGGCGCCGGCCACCCGCACACCAACATGGCCAAGGCCGCGCTCAACATGCTCACCCGCACCAGCGCGCAGGAGATGTTCCAGACCGACGGCATCCTGATGACCGCCGTCGACACCGGCTGGATCACCGACGAGCGCCCGCACCCGGACAAGATGCGCCTCGCCGACGAGGGCTTCCACGCCCCGCTCGACCTGGTCGACGGCGCGGCCCGGGTGTACGACCCGATCGTGCGCGGCGAGGCGGGCGAGGACCTGTACGGCTGCTTCCTCAAGGACTACGAGCGCGCCAACTGGTGACCGACTGAAGGAGATGGCGAGTTGAGCACAGCACCGGCCGTACCCACCGCACCGCCCCCGCCGACCGCGCCGCTGCTCGGCGCCGGGATCGTCGTGCCCACCGGGGACGGCCGGGTGCTGCTCGGCCGGCGGATCACCGCCGGCGAGCCGCCCACCTGGAGCCTGCCCGGCGGCAAGGTCGACCTCGGCGAGTCCTTCGAGCAGACCGCGGCCCGCGAACTCGCCGAGGAGACCGGCATCGTGCTGCCCGCCGCGGCGATGCGGGTGCTCGCCGTCCACCTCGACCACGAGCTCGGCCGGCCCCGGCTGACCGCCGCCGTGCTGGCGCCGCCCAACCTGGCCGAGGCCCTGGTCACCGAGCCGCACGCCTGCGCCGGCTGGGAGCGCTTCCCGGTGGACGCGCTGCCGGAGCCGATGTTCTACCCGTCCGCGCTGGTCCTCGGCAGCTGGCTGCCCGGGCTGGCCGTGGCGCGGGCGGACGGGACGCACGGCTACCCCGTCGCCCGCTGACGGCGGGCGACGGGGCGGCACAGGGCACAGGGCAGCGGGCAGCGGGCAACGGCCGGAGCCGGGATCAGCCGTTACGGGCCGCCTCGGGCCCGGTGATCCGCTTCAGCAGCGGCAGCGTCGAGGCGATGATCCCGAGCGAGGCGACCAGCCCGAAGCCGGTCAGCCCGTAGTACACCGCCCCCGGGGACACCAGGTCGTACTGCATCTGCGACTTGAGGAACATCGCCGCCGCCGCGAAGCCGGTGCCGATCGCGATCGCCGACACCACCAGTAGCGGCAGCGCGCTCTCCAGCCCGATCACCCGCTGGAGCAGCCGCAGCGGTGCCCCGGTGAGCCGCAGCATCGCGAACGGGCGGCGGCGGTCCGAGAGCCCGGCCACCACGCTCACCGCGAGGCTGCACCCGGCGATCGGCACGGTGGTCAGCAGCACCACGTGCGCCAGCTGCCGCCAGGCCCGGAGCCGCTTCTGGGCCTCGGTGCCCCAGTCCTCGGCCATCCTGGCCTCGTACCTCGGGTAGGCCTCGGCGAACAGGGTGCGGAGTCGCTCCTTGGCCGAGGAGGAGCCGTCGGTGGTCGCGTAGAGCAACTTCACCGGAAGCGCGGCGGCCTCGGTGGCCGGGACCGGCGCGGTTGGCCACTCCTGGTTCGTGCCCTCCTGGAGGTCGAGGAATTGCTGGACGGGAACGGTCGCCACCGCCGCTCCGGGCGCGCAGTGCCCCAGCACCGGCACCTGTGCCAGATCCGAGCAGAGCACCAACGCGGGCGCGGGAAAGCGGGGTCGGGCCGGGTCGGCACCGATCCGCGTCGGGTTGTCGTGTGCCGACGCCAGCCCCCGGAAGCCCGGGACGGCCCGGGCGGAGGCCACCAGGGAGTCCGGTACGGCGCCGAGCGTCTCCGCGGAGTCCAGCTGGTGCGGGAGGTCGACGACCGACTTGCGGACCTCCGGGTCGCCACTCAGCTCGGCTCCCCGGTTGGCGTCGATGGTCCCGATGATGCCGATGGTCGCACTGGTCACGAACAGGGCCACCACCAGGCCCGCCACCGCGCGGAAGCCCGCCCTCGGATCGTCGGCCAGTCGGCGCACCGCGATCAGCGCGGCCGGCCGACTGGTCCGTAGGGCCACCGCCCGGGCCGCCGCCATGGTCAGCCAGGGCCCGGCGATCACCAGGCCGAGCATCACCAGCACGAACCCGGTGAGGTAGGCGGCGGCTTGCCCGTCGGAGGTCGACGGCCGGTTGTCGACGAAGTAGCCCAGCTCGGCGAGGCCGAGCAGCAGCGGGACCAGCCGCCAGGCCCGCGGTGGCTTCGGGGTGACCCTCCGGCTGACCCCGAGCGGGGAGATGGTGACCCGGCGCAGCGCTAACCGCGCGGCCAGCGCCGCCGCCACCGGCACGCCCAGCGCGACCACGAGTGCCTGGTCCAGGTGCAGGCCCAGGTCCTCGAGGTAGAACCGCTCCCCGGTGAGCCGCATGCCGGCGACCAGCGGGCGCAGCGCGAGGTGGACGCCGAAGCCCGCGACCGTACCGATCACCGAGGCGACCGTGGACTCGACCGCCGAGATCACCGACACCTGCCGGGGCGTCGCCCCCACCAGCCGCATCGCGGCGAAGCGCTGCTCCCGGGTGGCGGCGGAGAGTCGGGTCGCGGTGCCGATGAAGACCAGCACCGGGAAGATCAGCGCGCCGATCACCACGCTGAGGACGAGGGTCACGGCGTCGCCGTGGACGCCGAAGCCGAAGCAGTCGGCCTCGCACGCGGTCGGCATCGCGGTCGCGATCGCGGTGACCGGCCTGGCCTCCGGGATGCCCTTGAGCTCGTCCACGGTGCGGCCGGCCACCATGGCCAGGGTGTCCGGGGAGGTCAGCGCCTCGGGCCCGATGGTGCCGACCGGCCGGCCCTCGAAGCGGTCGCCCAGTTCGACGGCCGGGGCCTTGCGCAGCAGCTCCGCCAGGGCGGGCGAGGCGTAGTACTCGCCGGGGGCCGGCAGCCCCGTCAGGCCCGGCGGCAGCGGCGAGGTGGGGCCGGTCGGGGCGACGTCGAACTCGACGATCCGCTTGCCCTGGTAGTAGTGGTCGTGGCCGTACCACCAGAGCGGGTCCGCCCGGGCCGTCCCGGTCCAGCCCTTGGAGCCGGTGTTCATCCAGAGCAGCCGCCCGTTGGAGTGGTCGACCGCGTTGAGGCTGGCGAGGCTCGACAGCAGCAGCCCGACCCCGATCGCGACCGCCGCCGCGATCATCAGCAGCCGGGCCACCGCCTCCCGGCCGCCGCTGACGGCCAGTCGGAGCGAGAAGGGGATCACGAGGCCACCGTTCCGGCGGAGAGGGTGCGGGCCCGGCCGTCACGGACGACCGCCTCGCGGTCGCAGTAGGCGGCGACCCTGGCCTCGTGGGTGACCACGATGACGGTGGTGCCCTGTTCCCTGGCCGAACCGACCATCAGCTCCATCACCTGTTCGCCGGTCAGCGAGTCCAGCGCACCGGTCGGCTCGTCGGCGAACAGCACCTGCGGACGGGCCACCAGGCCGCGGGCCAGGGCGACCCGCTGGGCCTGACCGCCCGACAGCTCGCCGGAGCGGCGCCTCTCCAGGCCGTCCAGGCCGAGCCGGGCGAACCACGGACGGGCCTCGGCCAGCGCGGCGGCACGGCGTACACCGTTCAGCAGCAGCGGCAGGGCGACGTTCTCCTCCGCCGTCAACTCCGGTACCAGCTGGCCGAACTGGAAGACGAAGCCGAACCGGTCCCGGCGCAGGGCGCTGCGCCGGGCCTCCGGCATGGTGTCCAGGCACTGCCCGTTGAACAGCACCTCCCCCTCGTCGGGCACCAGGATGCCGGCCAGGCAGTGGAGTAACGTCGACTTGCCCGAGCCGCTGGGGCCCATGACGGCGAGCACCTCACCGGCCTCCACGGACAGGTCGGCCCCGCGCAGGGCGGGGGTCTCGCCGAAGGAGAGGGTGACGCCGCGGGCCTCCAGGATCGTGGTCATGCCTTCACCTCCGCGGCGAGCGCGTCCAGCCGGGCGGCGGTCAGGTCGATCCAGCGCAGGTCGGCCTCCAGGTGGAACAGGCCGTGGTCGGCGAGCAGGGCGTCCACCAGCGCGCCGGTGCGGCGCAGTTCGGTGAGTTCGCGCATCCGGCGCAGGTGGGCGGCGCGCTGGGTGTCCAGGTAGTGCTCGGCGTCGCGGCCCAGCATCAGGGCCAGCACCACCTTGGTGAACAGCACGGACTGGAGGTTGGGCTCGGGTGCGACCGGCTCCTGGAGCCAGGTCTCGAACTCGGTGGCCCCGGTCTCGGTGATGACGTAGCGCTTGCGCTCGGGCCCGTCGCCGGGCTCCGCCTCGCCGGCCACCACCTTGCCGTCGCGGGCCAGGCGGCCGAGGGTCGAGTAGACCTGGCCGTACGGAAGGGGCTTGCCGCGGCCGAAGAGGGCGTCGTAGTCGCGCTTGAGGTCGTAGCCGTGGCTCGGCTCACGCTCCAGCAGCCCCAGGAGGGTCAAGGGAACACTCATGGGGGAAACATACACCCGGCGTATACTCCGAGTGTATAGCTAGGCAGAATACGGCCCCGACCTGGGAGTTCGTCAGCTTCGCCGCAGGGAGAGGGCGCAGAGCGGGCGGCAGAGCGGGCGGAGGACCGGCACGGAACAGGCAGGGGGTGACCCCACGACCACCCCCTGCCCCATACCTCGACCCGGCGCCCCCACGGCCGAACCGGGCCACGGCCGCGCCCAAGCACCGGGAGGACGCCGCCGATCTCGAGCCTGCCAGGTCCCCACCGTCGGCGCCGAGGGCCGAACGTCCCGACGGCGGGGTCGAGCGGCCCTGGCGGTCCTACGGACGCGCACGAGTCTTGTGCACGAGGGGCCGCCGGGTGGACATTGGGCGTAACCGCCTCGCGTCCCCGCGCCCCTGAGGAGCCCTCACCGTGTCCAGCACCCCCCGTCCGGCCCGGCCCGCGTCGCTCCCCCGACGCGTCGGCCGACAGCTGCGGCGGGCCGTCGGCACCCGGCACGAGCCGCTCGCCCGCCCCCTCGACCGCTCCCGGGCCCGCGCCTGGCTCTGCGCCGTCCTCGGCGCGGTGCTCGCGCTCGCCCTGGCCACGGGCGGCTGCCTGCTCCTCTACCGCAACACCGAGCACCAGGTCGGCGCGGACCGCGGACGGCTGCGGCAGGTCGACGCCGTGGTCCGCGGCCTGCCCGACCGCGCCGCCGCCACTGCCGCCGGCAGCCGCTTCTCCGGCGGCTACAGCAGTCGGGTGGACGTCGACGCGACGTGGACCGCCCCCGACGGCACCCAGCACCTCGGCACCGTCCAGGCCCCGCGCTCCGCCGTCCCCGGCAGCCACGTCGCCGTCTGGGTCGACCCGGCCGGCGCCGCCTCCGCTCCCCCGGCCGACCGGGTGGCCCTCGCCGTCTCCGCCGCCTGCACCGGCGCCGGCGCCCTCCTCGCCCTGCTGGCCCTGGTCGTCCTCGCCCTCCGCCTGCGCCTCCACGCCCTCGACCGCCGCGGTGAGGCCGCCTGGACCGCCGACTGGGCCCGCCTCGAACCCCGCTGGAGCGGCCGCGCCGGCCACCGCAGCGAGGACTGACCGGGCCCCGGGGCCCGGCCCGTCGGTCGCCGGCGACGCCCCGGAAGCAGAGGGGACGACGGCGCGCCGGCGAGGCGGCTCAGCGGGGGTGGGTCCAGGCGGGGGCGGGGGTGGCTCGGGCGGCGCGGTGGGTGAGGACGGCGACGGCGAGGAGGAGGACCAGGGCCAGGGCCAGGGCGAGGGGGACGTTGGTGCGCAGGACCAGGAGGGCGCCGAGGAGGGCCCCGGCGAACATCCAGACGGCGGAGGCGAGGCGGCGGGGGCCGGTGCGGTCGGCGGCGAGGGCCGTGATGGTCATGGTGAGCACGGTGGTGGTGAGGTCGGGGACCTTCAGGGCGCGGACCACCGCGTTCTGGCCGCCCATGGCGAAGCCGAGCAACCCGATCAGGGTGTAGCGGGCCGGGTCGGAGGTGTGGCCGGCCACAGCCGCCAGCACCGTGGCCGCCGTGACCAGCACCGACTGGGCGGCGACGGCGGCGGTCAGCAGGTGCCCGCGGTGGCCGGGCAGCCGGCGGGCGAGGTGGCCGCCGGTCAGGGCACCGAGCAGGAAGGCGACGAGGGCGGCCAGCGAGGCGGTGGCGGAGAGGTTGGCCGCACCGGCCAGGGCGAAGCCGAGGAACACCACGTTGCCGGTCATGTTGGCGACGAAGACGTGGCCGAGTTCGAGGTAGCTGACCGCGTCCACCACTCCGGTGACCACGGTCAGCGCCAGCAGCATCGGCACCAGCGGCCCGTGTTCGGGGTCGGGGGTCGGCATCGGGCCTCCAGCGGGATCGGACGGGGTTCGGACGACGGGGAGCGTACGACAACGGCGGCGAGTGACTGCCCTTCCGCTCAGGCGAGCGCCGGGTTGCCGGGCTCCTCCGGCTCGTCGTCCAGGTGCCAGTGCAGATCGCGCACGCCGGGCTCCAACGACAGCCGGGTGACGACCTGTTCGAGCGCCGGGGTCACCCGGCCGGTGATCGCGACGGTGGCCCGCAGGCTGGTGGCGTCGCCGCTGTCGGTGCGGCGGGCGCGCAGGCCGGTCGGGGCGAGGCCGGAGGCGGCGAGGGCCTGGAGCAGCAGGGCCCTGATGTGGGTCTCGGACTTGCGGTCGCATTCCAGGTGGACGGTGGCGCGGCAGGTGGAGTCCGGGTCGCTGCCGGACTGCGGGGCCCGGTCGAGGAGCCGGCCGGCCGGGCGCAGCACCAGGTGGACGCCGAGCACGGCGAGCGTGCCGAGGACGGCGAACTCAAGGTTGCCGGAGGCGGCCAGCACCCCGACGGCGGCCGAACACCACAGCGTGGCGGCGGTGTTGAGGCCGCGGACGCCGGCGCCGTCGCGCAGGATGACGCCACCGCCGAGGAAGCCGATGCCGGAGACGACGTAGGAGGCGACCCTGGTGGGGCTGCCGGTGTCGCCGACGGCCTCGCTGTACAGCACGAACAGGGTGGCGCCGGCGGCGACCAGGGCGTTGGTGCGCAGGCCGGCCATCCTGGCCCGCCACTGGCGTTCGACGCCGATCAGTGCGCCGCAGGCGACGCCGGTGGCGAGTCGCACCAGGAACTCGACGGTGGTCAGGGTGTGCACGACGGCACCTCCTTCGCGGGAGGAGGGTACGAACAGGTGGCGGTCGGTCTGACGACCTCGATCATGGCCATCGCCGCCGCGGCCGACGGGGAGGCGCGCGACGGCCGCACGAGCCCCGAGGCCTGCCGCGCTCCGGATCTGACCGCACGTCGGGTGCCGGGCCTTCCGGCACGGCGGGAGGCCCACCCCCGGGGCCGTGAACCTTCCCGAGCATAGACCGCCCCCGAACGATCCGGTCCGGGTTTCCGCCCACATCCTCGACAGCTTTGTAGAAGTTTGACCGAACCCGACCGACCAGCCCCGTGAACACCTGTGGACACCCGCGGACCCTCGGGAACCACCTCGCCTTGCATCACGTCCTCCGGCATATATAGTTCACCGACATATGCAGTTGAGCAGCTCACGAGGGGGAAGTGTGTCCCACACCGATCCGACCCGGCCCGCACCCGTCCTGCGCCTGACCGACGTCACCCGGGTGCACGGGCGGGGCGCCGCCGAGGTGCACGCCCTGCGCGGCGTCGACCTGGCCGTCCACCCCGGCGAGTTCGTCGCCGTCATGGGCCCGTCCGGCTCCGGGAAGTCCACCCTGCTGACCCTGGCCGGCGGGCTGGACCAGCCCAGCGACGGCGAGGTGCTGGTGGAGGGGGTCGCGCTCGGCGGTCTCGGCCGCGGCAAGCTCGCCGACCTGCGGCGACGCTCGATCGGGTACGTCTTCCAGGACTACAACCTGATCCCGGCCCTCACCGCCGCCGAGAACATCGCCCTGCCGCGCGAACTCGACGGCGTCCCGGGGCGCCGGGCCCGCCGGGAGGCACTGGCCGCGCTGGAGGAGCTGGGCATCGGCGAGCTCGCCGACCGCTTCCCCGACGACATGTCGGGCGGCCAGCAGCAGCGCGTCGCCATCGCCCGCGCCCTGATCGGCGACCGCCGCCTCGTCCTCGCCGACGAACCCACCGGCGCCCTCGACTCGGCCACCGGCGAGGCGGTGCTCGCCGTGCTGCGCGCCCGGTGCGACGCCGGTGCCGCCGCCATGATGGTCACCCACGAGGCGGCCCACGCCGGTTGGGCGGACCGGGTGGTCCACCTGCGGGACGGCGCGATCGCCTCGGAGGCCCCGGGCCGCCGGGCCTCCGCCCGCCTCACGGCCGTGCAGCCGTCGGACGCGCTGCACAGGTCCGGCACGGCGTTCCCGTCGGGCCCGGCCGGCGAGGTGGCGCGGTGAGGCTCGGAGCCTGGCGGGTCGCCCTGCGCATCGCCCGCCGTGACGCACTGCGCGCCAAGGGCCGCAGCGCGCTGATCGCCGCCATGGTCGCGCTGCCCGTCCTCGGCGTCACCGGCGCCGACGTGGTCCACCGCAGCGGTCAACTGACCCCGGGCGAACGGGTCGAGCGGGTGGTGGGCGGCGCGGACGCCCTGGTCACCTCACTCGATCCGGGGCGGCCGGTCGAACAGGCCCCGATCGCCGAGGACGGCGCCTTCTCCGTCCAGCCCCGCCCCGGGGACCAGCCCACCGCCGAACAGCAGAAGGGCGCGAGCACCGATCCGGCCGTCCTGGTCGCCTCGCTGCTGCCGCCCGGCAGCTCGCTCACCCCGGCCCGGCCAGGACCTGAGGCCGGCGCGACCTCGCCCGAGGGCCTGGTCCGCACCCTCACCACCGAGGCCGACCTGGCCGACCCGGTCTGGCGCGGCCGGCTCGACCTGGTCGAGGGCCGCGCCCCGGAAGCCCCGCACGAAGTGGCCGTCACCCGGGCCTTCCTGGACCGCTCCGGACTCGCGCCCGGCGCCACCACGACCCTCCAGGGCCTGGAGCACACCACCTACACCATCACCGGCATGGTGGAGCGCCCGGGCGAGCTGGGCAGGGTCGAACTCGTCGCCCGGCCGGGCGAGTTGATCGACCCGCTGAGCGCCGCCCTGGCGGCCGGGGGGCCGGCGGCGGAGAAGCCCACGGCCGTCCGGTCCGCCTGGCTGGTCCGGCTGCCGTCCGGGGCCGCCCTCGACTGGGCCGCGGTCCAGCGGTTCAACGCCCACGGATACACCCTGACCGCTCGTTCGGTGGCGCTCGCCCCGCCACCCGAGCGGGCCGTCCCCTACTACCGCGACGCCTACCGCTACAGCGACCCGATGGCCGCCAACAACACCAGGATGGTCGTCGCCACCGTCAGCGGCATGGCGCTGCTGGAGGTCGCCCTGCTCGCCGGGCCCGCCTTCGCGGTCGGCGCCCGCCGCTCGCGCCGCCAGCTCGCCCTGCTCGGCGCGGCCGGCGGCAGCCGTGCCCACGTCGGCGCGGTGGTGCTCGGCGGCGGCGTGGTCCTCGGCGCGACCGGAGCGGTGGTCGGCGTGGTGCTCGGCACCGCGGCGGTCGCGGTGCTGCGGCCGTGGATCGAGCAGTTCGGCGGGGCACGCTTCGGCCACTTCGCCGTACCGCCACTGGACCTGCTCGCGATCGCCGGAATCGGCCTGGTCACCGCGCTGCTCGCGGCCGCGCTGCCCGCGCTGCAGGCCGCCCGGCGCAGCGTCACCGCCGGGCTCACCGGCCGGGACACCGTCCGCGGGCCCAGCCGCCGGGTCACCGTCGCCGGTGTGGCGCTGCTCGCCCTCGGCGCCGCGCTCGCGATGTACGGGGCGGGCGCGGTACATCGCGACCAGCCGGGCGTGGGCGGCTACGACACCCGCACGCTGACCGTGCTCGGCGGCTCGGTGGTCGCCGAACTCGGCCTGCTGCTGTGCACCCCGATGCTGGTCGCCCTGACCGGCCGGGCCGCCGGCCGGCTGCCGCTCGGGCCCCGGCTCGCCCTGCGCGACTGCGCCCGGCACCGCTCGCGCACCGCCCCGGCGGTGGCCGCGGTGATGGCCGCGGTGGCCGGCGCCGTCGCCATCGGCGTCTACACCACCAGCACCGACGCCGAGAACCGACGCGACTACCGGCCCCAGGCCCCGTACGGCGCCGTCCAGTTGATCAGCCACATCGACGGACCCCGGCTCGCCGACGAGCGCACCGAACTGGAGGGGCAGCTGAGCGGGCTCGGCCCGCGCGGCGACCTCGGCGAGGTGGAGTACCGCTGGTGCGAGAACTGCTCCAGCACCGTCCAGCTCAAGGGCCCGGTCGAGCGGCGCGGCCTCGGCGCGCCGCCGCGGGTGGCCGCCGGTGACGTGACCGTGCTGCACAACCTGTTCGCGGTCCACGACCAGGCCGCGGAGCAGGCGCTGGCCGCCGGGAAGCTGCTGGTCTTCGACCGGGCCCTGGTGGGCGCCGACGGCAAGGCCGTGCTGCTGCTGCGCGGCGGGGGCGGCGCGCCGCTGGAGCCGGGCCAGGTGCCCAAGCCGGAGCTCCAGGAGGTCCCGGTCGACGCGGTGCTGGTGGACGACCCGGCCGCCGCCGACTTCGCCCAGGGCCTGGTGCTTCCCTCCGCGCTGCCCGGGCTCGGGCTCGCCGCCCGGCCGACCGGCTCGGTCTGGCTGCCCGCCACCCCGCCCGACCGCAAGGCGCAGCAGCGCGCCGAGGCGGCCGCCATCCGGCTGGACCGCCTCGCCCAGTTGACCGTGGAGCGCGGCTACCAGCCGAAGGGCGACGCGCTCACCCTGGCGCTCACCGGCTTCGCCGGGCTGGTCGTGCTCGGCGCGGCCGGGATCGCCACCGGCCTGGCGGCCGCCGACTCCCGGCAGGACCAGGCCACCCTGGCCGCCGTCGGCGCGCCGCCGCGGATCCGTCGGACCATGGCGGGCCTCCAGTGCACGCTGATCGCCCTGCTGGGCGCGCTGCTCGGGGCGGTCAACGGGTTCGTGCCGGCGGTGGGACTGCTGAAGTCCCGGGCCAGTGGGTTCGGGGCCGAGCCGGCGCTGATCACCGCGCCCTGGGGCGAGCTGCTGCTGATCGTGCTGGTGCTGCCGCTGGTCGCGGGGCTGCTCGCGGCGCTGCTCACCCGCTCCCGCGTCCCGCTCGGGCGGCGGCTGTCCTGAGCGCGGCGCCTGCCCCGGGCAACGGCTGCGCGTGCACCGGACACCGGCGGCCGGCGTCGGACACGGCTTGGACACCGGCCGACCACCACCCGGGCACCAGCCGGAACCCGCCGGGCGTCCGCCCCCTTTCATCCGGGGGCGGGCGCCCGGCGCTCGCCGTACCATGGGCCGCGTTCCGGCGGGCGAAGGGCGCCGACGGTCGGCTCGGCGAGGGAGAAGAGGGCGGTGCTACGGGGGTTCGGCGATCTGGAGGCCGAGATCATGGACCGCTTCTGGTCCTGGGGCCGGCCCGCCACGGTGCGCGAGGTGGTGGACGACCTCCAGCGGGAGCGGGCGGTCGCGTACACCACCGTCACCACGGTCGCGGACATCCTGCACACCAAGGGCTGGCTGCGCCGCGACAAGGTCGGCCGCGCCTGGGTGTACGAGCCGACCTGCACCCGCGAGGAGTACACCGCCCAGCTGATGCACCAGGCACTGGAGACCACCCCCGACCGGGCGGGCGCGCTGCTCCACTTCGTCGACCGGATCACCGGGGACGAGGCATCGGCCCTGCTCAGGGCCCTGGAGCAGGTGAAGTCCCCGGGCGCCGAGTGACCCTCGCGCTGCTCTGCCTCCACCTGGTGGTGACCGGCGTCCTGCTGCCCCGCCGACTGGTCGGCTCCGCCCGGCTCCAGGCCCGTCCGCTGGCGGGCGCGGCGCTCTGGCTCGCGCTGATGGCCTCGTTCACGGTGGGCCTGCTGCTCACCGCCCACCACGCGGTCGAACCCTTCGCCCACCACCCGGCCGGGCTGCTCGGCCTGCTAGACCTGCCCGGTCTGCTCGGCCGCTCCGGTCTCCTCCCGGGCGCCGCGCCGGCCGGGCCGGTGCCGCCGCACACCCACGACTGGTGGCTGCTCACCGCCGGCGGGGCGCTGCTCGGCGCCCTGGTGACGGCCGTCGGCCTGCGCGCCGGGCGGGCCAGGCGGCGGCACCGGGCGGTACTGGACGTGGTCGCCGTACGGGACCGGCGCTGGGACGCGCTGGTGCTGGAGCACGCGCATCCGACCGTCTACTGCCTGCCCGGGCGGCGTTCCCGGGTGGTGCTGTCGCGCGGGGCGCTGCGGCTGCTGAACGAGCGGCAGCTCACCGCGGCCGTCGCGCACGAGCACGGCCACATCCGCGGCCGCCACCACCTGTTCCGGCTGCCGGCCGACACCTTCGCGCTGCTGCTCGGGCTGCTGCCGCTGGCCCGGCTGGGGCGCTCCGAGGTGGGGCTGCTGCTGGAGATGGCGGCCGACGACGCGGCGCTGGAGCAGGTGTCGCGGGGCGAACTGGCCTCCGCGATCTGCGCGTTGGCGACCGGCGGCGCTCCCGGCCGGGGAGCCCCGGCGGGCGGCGCCGCGCTGGGTGCGACGTCCACCGGGGTGCTCGCCCGGGTACGGCGGCTCGCGCGTCCGGGGAACGGACGGATCCGGCCGGCCTGGCGCTTCGGGGTGTCGGTGCTGCCGCTGCTCCCGTACCTGCTGGTCTGCGCGCCGCACCCGTGAGGCGCCCGGCGGGACACCGCGCCCGGACAGCGCCGGGACGCTCTCCGAGACGCCCGCGGGCCCGTCGGCGTGGGGGTGCCGACGGGCCCGCCGTGGGGGGTGGGGTGGGGGTCCGTGAGATTTGCCGGGACCTTGACCCGCGCGCCTGAACGCGCGGGCCCGGGGCCGCGTTGTCCCCGGCGTCGCACTGCCACCGGGCCGCGCTGTCACCGGCGGCCGCACTGTCACCTGTGCCGCGTGTCACCGGTGCCGCAGGTACGCCCCGGCGGTCTCGCGCAGCCGGTCGTGCAGCCCGTCGTAGGCGCGGGCCCGGCCCAGCAGGCTCTTCGGCAGCTTGGCGACCATCGTGTAGTTGGTGTCACAGACGTTCGCCGCCGGCGCCAGCCCGGCCTGGCTGACCAGCTGGTAGGCGTCGAGCTGGTCCAGGCCGAGCAGTTCGCCGGTCCAGCCGACCAGGTCGTGCTGGCTGATCCGGAACGCGTCCTCCAGCGGACGGGCTGAGCCGGTGCTGATCAGGAAGTCGTCGTTCTCCAGCCGGGGCCAGGCCGGGCCGCCGCCCTTGACCAGGTCGACGATCACGGTGGTGCGCATCGCCGCCTCCACCGCCGTGCCGCACACCTCGCCCTCGCCCTGGCGGGCGTGACCGTCACCGATGGCGACCAGACCGCCCTCGACGTTGACCCCGAAGTAGGCGGTGGTGCCGGCCCGCATCTCGGGGGTGTCCAGATTGCCGCCGTGCGCGCCCGGGGTGATCGAGGCCAGCACCTCGCCGGCCGCCGGGGCGACGCCGACCGTGCCGTGCATCGGGTCCAGCGGCAGCTCCGCCGTGAACTCGCTGTTGCGGGCCCGGAACCGGCAGATGCCCGCCTTGACGTCCAGGTCGTAGACCCAGACCCGCTCCTCCAGCGCCGGGTGCAGCATCGCGGTGGTGTGGGTCGCGGTCAGCGCGCCGAAGTGCGGGAAGGTGCTGGAGATCCCGTACTCCCGGGCCGGGGTGATCTCCACGAAGTGCACCGCGAGGACGTCCCCCGGCTCGGCGCCCGCCACCGCGATCGGACCGGTGACCGGGTTGAGGCAGGGGAAGGCGCACACCCGGCTGGGCAGGTCGCCGGTGCCGCGCACCTTGCCGCCGAAGCAGTCCTCGGTGGTCAGCTCGATGACGGTGCCGGGCTGGACGGTGACCAGCGGGGCGCGGCCGCCGAAGGTGTAGGCGTAGTCCTCCGGGGTCGGGCTCAGCTTGACGGTCTCGGGCAGGCTCACTGGTTCTCCTCGGGGGTGGTGGCGGCGTTCGCGGTGTTCGCGGTGGAGGCTTCGGGGCCCGACTCGGCCTCGGCGACGGCCAGTCGGGGCTTGCGCCCGGTCGCCATCAGCCCGGCGAGCACGATCCCGCCGACGAGCAGCCAGACGAAGCCGAGCCGCTGGGCCGCGATGTTGGCGTTGACCACCACGTACGCGAGGATCGCGAAGCCGAGCGCCGGGGCGAGCAGGTGTCGCCAGTAGTCCCTGCTGCGCTTGCGGACCAGGTAGTGGACGACCACGGCGACGTGCAGGACCAGGAAGGTGGTCAGCGCACCGAAGTTGACCAGGGTGCTCAGCAGGGTGATGCCGTCCTCGCGCGAGGCCGTGTAGAGGCCGAGCACCAGCGAGATCCCGGCGGTCAGCAGGGTCGCGTTGACGGGCACCCGGCGGGTGGGGTGGATCCGGGACAGGAAGGCGGGCAGCTGGCGGTCGCGGGCCATCGCGTACAGCAGCCGGGAAGTGGCCGCCTGGGCGACCAGCGAGTTGGCGAAGCCCCAGGCCACGGCGGTGGAGGCGGCGGTCAGCGTGGCGAGCCAGCCGCCGGCGGCGGTGCGGGCCGCGTCGTAGAAGGCGGTGCCGTTCGGGTCACCGTCCCGGATCAGCGCGTCGGGGTCGGCGACCAGCAGCGAGGCGACCCAGGTCTGCACGATGAACAGGGTGCCCGCGAGCAGCAGCGCGGCCACCATGGACCGGCCGATGGCCTTGGCGGAGTCCCGGTTCTCCTCCGAGAGGGTGGAGATGCCGTCGAAGCCCAGGAAGCTGAGCACCGCGATCGAGACCGCCCCGAAGACCAGGCTCCACGAGAAGGTGTGCGAGTCGTACAGCGGGGTGAAGTCGAAGCCCCGGTTTCCAGATGGAAGGGTTTGGTCGCGCCGTCCCGACTGGCGAGAAGGGGCGGCCCGGGCTACCGCGACAGGACGGCGAAGTCGAGGCCCTCGGCCCGGGCGAGGTGGACCGGCGCCCGGCCCGCACCCTCGCGGTGCAGCAACCGACCCGCGGCCGCCCGCAGGCCGTCCGGGGCCAGCGCCCGACGGGCCGCCAGGTCGGCGAGCAGGTGCAGGCCCTCGTACAGCCCCACCGCATAGGCGTCCAGGACGGGCGCCCACGGGCCGCACAGCGCCCGGTGCCGCTCGGCGAGGCTCTGCCGGCGCTCCTCGGCCAGCGTCGCGAAGGAGGGCATCGCGGCGTACAGCGTCCCGGTGTCGTCGCCGCCGAGCGCGAGCAGGCCGTTCTCCTCCAGGGCGCCGGAGAGCCGCACCAGCCCGCGGTCCAGCCCGCTGCGCCGCAGCGCCCGGTTGAAGTGCACCTGGTCCCGCCCGATCAGGCTGAGCAGCAGGGCGTCCGCGCGGGCGGCGCGCAGCGCGTCCAACAGCGGTTCGAGCGCCTCCTCGACCGTCCCGAAGGGGATCCGCCGCTCCAGCACCACCCGGGCGCCGGCCCGCGCCGCCAGCCCCTCGGCGGCCCGGTGGACGGAGCGCGGCCAGATGTAGTCGTTGCCGATCGCGCCCAGCGGGCAAGGCTATGACGACTCGTCAGTTTCGCCATTGCGGCGCCGAGTTGACGGGACGGGTCGATGCCGGTGCAGAGCACCCCGGGCCGTCGGGAGCCGCCCTCGTGCGGCGGGGTGAAGACGTACGCGACGCGGCCCGCGGCGACGGTCTCGACCGCCCGGTGCACGTCGCTGGTGTGGCACCCGGCGAGCGCGTCCAGTGCCCCGGCGTCCAGCAGCCGCCGCACCTCGCCGGCGACCGGGCCCGGCGCACCGCCGCCGTCCACCAGCACCAGCTCCAGGGCGCGGCCGAGGACCCCGCCGCCCGCGTTGACCTCGTGCGCGGCGAGCACTGCGCCGTCCAGCGCGGACGGGCCGGTGAGCCCGAGCGGGCCGGACTGGGGCACGACGAGGCCCACCCGAAACGCCGGCTCCTCCCGCACGGAGTGCAGCGCGTCGAGCGGATCGATCAACCTCACTTCGGCGCTCACGGTGCGAGTATCGTCGTACCGCCGATATCGGGAAAGGCCGGAAACGGGAGGGTCCGATGACCGCAGTTGGTGCCGCACCGCAGATCGAGGGCCGCTCCCCCGACACCACCGGAGCCTCGGCCGCCGCGGAGCCGCTGCTGGTCGAGCTGGTCACGCTGGCCCATCGCAGGCTCTCCGGCGGCCTCGCCGCCGCCCTGGCCGAGGAGGACTGCACCGTCGACCAGTGGCGGCTGCTGCGCGTCCTCGCGGACGGCCGGGGGCACGCGATGGGCGAGCTGGCCCAGGCGCTGCTGATCCCACAGGCGAGCCTGAGCCGACTGGTGGACTCGCTGGCCGACTCGGGCTGGGTCTACCGGCGCCAGGACGAGCGGGACCGCCGCCGGATCACCGCCCACCTCTCCCGCCAGGGCCGCACCCGGCTGACCCGCCTCGACGCCCTCGCCGCCGCCCACGACGCCGCCGTCCGCCGCGCCTGCGGCCTCACCGACCCCGCGCACCTGCTGCAACGGCTCGCCGCGCTCTGACCCGTCGGCCACCGGGGGCGAGCAGGCCCTTCACCGAGCGCGGCCGGGCCGGGCGCCACCCCCGAGGAGCGACGCCCGGCCCACCCGCATGTCAGGCCCGCCGTCGGTCAGGCGAGCTTCTGGCAGAGCAGCGCGTACGGCCGCGCCGCCCACAGCTGCCACCAGGGCTGGCTGTAGGCCACACCGGCGACGAACTCGTCGTTCGCGCACTGGCCCTTGGCGAAGCCGTACGCGAAGTCGCCGCCCGAGGCCGTCGCGGGCCGGTTGTCACCCTTGTCGAACCACAGTGTGCGGATCGAAGTCCCCAGCGGGGACGCCGACTTGGCGCACAGCACGCTCATCGTCCGGCCGTTGCGGCCGTATCCGGAGACGAAGGAGCCGGCGGGGCACTGGGCCTTGGCGTAGCCCGGCGCCCAGTCGGTGGTCACATAGGTGCCGCCGTGGTCGACGACGTACGCACGGCCGGCGTCCCACAGGTCCGCCTTGGTGACGTCCGTGCACAGGCCGTCGTCGCCGCCGTGGCTGAGCCCGATCAGCCGACTGCCGTCCGGGCAGGACGCCTTGAGGGCCGACGGGTCCCAGTCCGGCCGGGTCTTCAGGTAGGCGGAGTGGGCGTCGTCGGACAGGCCGGAGCTGAGCGAGGTCCAGTCCACCAGGCGCGGCGGGTTCGGGCCGGTGCTCACCGAGGCGAGCAGCCACTCGCGGTGGAACGCGAGGAAGGGCAGGTCTGCCGAGAGGATCGGGGTGCCGAGGATGGCGAGCTGCGCCATCAGAGCCCCGTTGATGTCGAGTCCGCCGTAGAGCGCGGCCGTGCCGTTGATGTCCGGCGTGCTGCCCGCGCCGGCGAGCACGATCGAGCCGTTGACGGCGGCGCGCAGGTACGGCTCGATCGAGGCCTTCACGCCGACCGTGTCGTACAGGGCGATCGAGCCTTCGGCGAGCAGGCCGGTCTTCGCCGAGGCGGAACCCTTGAGGTTGAGGCGCAGCGGGGCGACGGTGGAGGTCCCGGGCTCGGTCGTGGTGGTCCAGCCCGGACCCTTGACGTAGTCGGAGTGGACGCCCCACTGGCCGTCGTACGACTGCTCGGCGTCGAGGGTGACGGTGCCGTCGGCGCCGATGTCGGCGGAGAGGGTGAAGTTCAGGTTGATGACGACGGGCAGGGGGCCCACCATCACCACGGGGTTGGCGCTGTACTTGGCCAGCGGGATGCGGACGGACCCGGTGCTCGCGGTGAGGTCCGCGCTGACGTGCCAGTCGGCGTGCGCGCCCAGGGTGAAGCCGATCCGGGCCTGCTGGGGGTCGAGCAGGCCGAGGGCGCCCTGGTAGGAGAAGTCCACGGACGGGGTGAGCGAGACCGAGCCGGAGAGCGTCGCCGAGGAGCCGTTCGGCAGCGGAACGGTGGCGTGGGCGCTGAGCCCCAGGCTCCCGGAGACGGAGCCCTGGCCCGAGGTCGCGCCGAGGTCGGTGGTGACCTCGATGCCGCCGATCTGCGGCTGGACCTCGAACGCGCTCGGGCTGACGGCGCTGCGCAGGCTGGTGCTGGTCGCGCCGAGCAGCTCGGGGAGGGTGGCCGGGCGGGTGGTGACGGCGACCTTCCCGTCGGCGGTCGGCTGCACGCCGGTGACGGCGACCAGCGCGCCGTGCGGGGCGGCCGGGGTGGGCGGGCTGTCGATCAGCTGCCCGGGCTGGACGGCGGCCGCGGCGGCGTCGGGGGCCGCGGCCCGGGCGGACGGCGCCTGCGGACCGGTGGTGGCCGGTGCGAGCACGGCGGTGCCGGTGGCCGCGTCGTAGGAGGAGAGCGCGAGGCCGGGGGCGGCGGTGGCGGTGGCCGGCGTGCTGCCCTGCGCCGGTGTCGCCACGACGGCCGCGGCCGTGCCGGACGCCGGGGGTGCCAGCGTTGCCGGGGCGCTGGGGCCGGTGGCCGACACGGCCGTCGTGGTGGTCGTGCTGGTCGTGGTCGCGGCGGCCGGTAACGCCGCCACTCCGTTCAGGACGGCGCCGCAGAGGAGGAGCACGGTCGTTGTCGCGGCGGCTGACGACGTCAGCTTGCGCACGGTCACGTGGAGGGTCCCTTCGGGTCAACGGTGCTGGGGCGATGGTGACTTGCGTGGCTGGGCGGAGTGCCCGGAGCAGTCCGCACTGGCCCTGACCGACGGGTAACCTAGCAGTGACCGGGAGCACTTCTGAATGGTTCGCGCAGTACCGGAACCGGATCACCGCAACTTCACGAGCGAGGAACCGGGCTTTCCCCCACGGTTCACACGGCGCTCGGCGGCCCGGACCCGGGAGGGCGCGTTCGCCCTGGGCCCCCGACGGCGGGACCGGCCGTCACCTGCACGCGCGGGAAGGAGAATCGACCGCGCCGGGCAGTCGGCGCACGGCCCGCCGGGGCGCACCCGGCCAACTGTTCGTCCCGACTGCCGCCCCCCTGCACCGACGCCGCACGGCGTCCGGAACGCGGCGGACCCGGGGGCACCGGCCCCCGGGTCCACTGCGGTCGGTCCACGACGGTCGGCCCGATCTCGCGGGCCGACCCTCGTGGATCACATGAGGCGCCCGGTCAGGCCGGGCGGACGGCGCCCATGTAGGGCATCGCGGAGATCGGCAGGACCTCGATGTTCTTGCCCGTGCGCGGGGCGTGGATCATCTTGCCGTCGCCGATGTACAGGCCGACGTGGTGCAGGTCGTTGTAGAAGAAGACCAGGTCACCGGGCTGGAGGTTGGCGCGGTCGACGTGCGGGCCGTCCTTCCACTGCTCTTCGGACGTCCGGGAGATCGTGACGCCCGCGGCGCGGTAGGCCTGGCTGGTGAGGCCGGAGCAGTCGAAGCTGGCGGGGCCGTTCTTGCCCCAGCCGTAGGGCTTGCCGAGCTGAGCCTGGGCGAAGCCGATGATGGCGCCGGCCCGGCCGCTGGCCGACGGAACCGGGGCGTTCATGTCCGGGCGGTCGGCGGAGCGGGAGGCGCGGTCCTTGGCGGCGGCAGCGGCGGCGGCGGCCGCCTGCTGGGCCTCGGCCTTGGCCTTCTCGGCGCTCTGCTGGGCGTTGATCTTGGCACGGTCCTCGGCGCTGAGCTTGTTCAGCATCTCCTGGGCCTGGGCCAGCTTGGTCTGGATGTCCTTCTTCTGCTCCGCCAGCTGGGTGCCCACCGAGTCGAGCGCGGCCAGGGTGGCGGTGGCCTCGGCGCGGTCCTGGTCGAGCTTGCGCTGCTCGTCCTGGGCCTGCTTGAGAAGGCTCGCCTGGGAGTCGGAGACCTGGTTCTGCACCGCGGCGCGCTCCAGGTAGGCGGACGGGTCGGAGTCGAGCATCAGCTGGACCGACGGGTCTATGCCGTTGGTGCGGTACTGGTCGGCGGCGACCGCGCCGAGCCGGGTCCGCAGCTCGTTCATCGCCTCCTGACCGCGGGCGACCTTCTCCTGGATCACGTTGGCGTCGGCCTGGAGCTGCTGCTGCTTCGCCTGGAAGCCGTTGTGCTTCTCGATCGCCTGCTCGGCCGCCTCGTTGAGCTGGTCGACCTGCTCCTTGACGGAGGCCAGGCTCGGGGTCGGCTCGGCGTGGGCGGTACCGGAGGCGAGGACCGCGCCACCGGCCGCCATGGCCGTGGTGACGACCGCCATGCGGGCCCGGCTCGGCGGGCTGGGCTTGCGACGCTTTCCCATGGCGGTCGCTCTCCTTCGGGGGAATCTGGGGAGGGTCCGGACGGAGCCGGGGAACGGCTCGGCCGGGGCCGGGGACGGCGAAGGCGGGCAGGGCGAGCAACGGGGGGGTACCGCCCCGCCCGCCTTCTTCGAAGTAACTTAATAGATGAGGGCCCTGGTTCCGCAATCCCCCTGATCATGACGTTTTGACAGCATGACGGGACATCGATCACGTTCCCTGCCATCGGCGTTGACCTCGGACATCGCGCCCGCCGCCGACGGCCGCCGCCACCCCCGCCGACCTGCGCCCGTCCCGCTCCCGCTCCCCCGGCTCCCCTCGCCCCCCTCCGCTGCCCCCGACTCCCCTCGGCTCCCCCGTACGGCGCCCCTTCCCACCCCTGGCACCCGCCGCCCCGGCGGCCGTGGCACTCGACGCCTCGGAGAGTGCTCGGATCACGGCCCGATCGAGGGCAAGGTCACACGGAATCCCCCTCCTGCGGCCCCGCGAACGGACGCTAACCTGCGCACATGAAGGTCCCGCCCGAAGGGCTCCCCCTTGCCTCCGAGTTCCCGGCCGCACACCGCGAGCAGTGGCAGCAACTCGTCCAGGGAGTGCTGCGCAAGTCCGGTGCCCAGCCCGAGGACGGCGCCGCCGCCGAGCAGGCGCTCACCACCCGGCTCCAGGACGGGCTGAGCGCCCGCCCGCTGTACACCGCCGAGGACACCGACGCGGACCCGGGCTACCCCGGCTTCCCGCCGTTCGTGCGCGGCGGCCGGGCGCAGGGCTCCGCCGTGGCCGGGTGGGACGTCCGCCAACGGCACGCCGACCCGGACCGCCGGCGCACCAACGAGGCCGTACTGGCCGACCTGGAGCACGGCGTGAGCTCGCTCTGGCTGGAGCTGGGCGGTGCGGGCCTGCCGGTGGCGGCCCTGCCCGAGGCGCTGGCCGGGGTGTACCTGGACCTGGCCGCCGTGGCACTCGACGCCGGGCCCGAATTCACCGACGCCGCCGAGCAGTTGTTCAAGCTGTACGAGGAGCGCGAGGTCTCCCCCGGCTCCGCCGCCGGCAACCTCGGCGCCGACCCGCTCGGCCTCCAGGCCCGCACCGGCGACGGCGCCCGCACCGACGCGCTGCTCGCCGAGGCCACCGCGCTGGCCGCCCGCTGCGCCGCCGGGTACCCGGGCCTGCGGGCGCTCACCGTGGACGCCCTGCCGTACCACGAGGCCGGTGCCTCCCCCGCCCAGGAGTTGGGCTGCTCGCTGGCCACCGGCGTCGCCTACCTGCGCGCGTTGACCGCCGCCGGGCTGTCGGTGGACGACGCGCTAGGCCAGCTGGAGTTCCGCTACGCCGCGGACGCCGACCAGTTCCTCACCATCGCCAAGTTCCGTGCCGCGCGACGACTCTGGGCCCGCGTCGCCGAGGTCTCGGGGGCCGGCGCGGCCGATCAGGCGCAGCGTCAGCACGCCGTCACCTCGCGGGTGATGATGACCGCCCGCGACCCGTGGGTGAACATGCTGCGCACCACCGTCGCCTGCCTGGCCGCCGGCGTCGGCGGCGCCGACTCCGTCACCGTGCTGCCCTTCGACACCGCGCTCGGCCTGCCGGACGCCTTCGCCCGCCGGATCGCCCGCAACACCCAGGCGATCCTGCTGGAGGAGTCCCACCTGGCCCGGGTGATCGACCCGGCCGGCGGCTCCTGGTACGTCGAGCAGCTGAGCGAGGAGCTGGCGCGGGCCGCCTGGGCCTGGTTCCAGGAGATCGAGCGGGCCGGCGGCCTGGTCGCCGCCCTCGCCTCCGGACTGGTCGAGGAGCGGATCGCCGCGACCTGGGCGGAGCGGTCCGTACGGCTCGCCAAGCGGCGCGAACCCGTCACCGGCGTCAGCGAGTTCCCGCACCTGGACGAGCAGCCGCTGGTCCGCGAACCGGCCCCCGCCGGATTCGGCGGCGGGCTGCCGCAGGTCCGCCGCGCCGAGGCCTTCGAGGCGCTGCGGGACCGCTCGGACGCCCACGCCGCCACGCACGGTGCCCGACCGAGCCTGTTCCTCGCCTCGATCGGCACCGCCTCCGCGCACACCGCGCGCACCACCTTCGCCGCCAACCTCTTCCAGGCCGGCGGCATCGCGACGGTCTCGGCCGAGTCCGTCGACCCGGCGGCCTTCGCCGAGGCGTTCCGCGCCTCCGGCGCGACCGTCGCCTGCCTCTGCTCCAGCGACGCCCTGTACGCCGAGTACGCCTCGCCCGTCGCCGAGGCCCTGAGGGCGGCCGGCGCCACCAGGGTGCTGCTGGCCGGACGGCTCGGCGAAGTACCCGCCGGAGTGGACGAGTTCATCTTCACGGGAGGCGACGCCGTCGCCGTCCTGACCTCCCTGCTGGACCAGATCGGAGCCGCTCGATGATCCCCGACTTCACCGGAATCGGGCTGGACGGTGGCGCCGCCGGCGACACCGGCAACCCGGACGCCACCGGCAACGCGGGCGTCACCGAGGAGCAGTGGCGGGCCGCCTGGCGCCAGTCCACCGGCAAGGACGTCGAGGAGCTGCTCTGGGACACCCCCGAGGGCATCGGCGTCAAGCCGCTGTACACCGGCGCCGACCTGGCCGGCCTGGACTTCCTGGAGACGTACCCGGGCGTCGCCCCGTACCTGCGCGGGCCGTACCCGACCATGTACGTCAACCAGCCCTGGACCGTCCGCCAGTACGCGGGCTTCTCCACCGCCGAGGAGTCCAACGCCTTCTACCGCCGCAACCTCGCGGCCGGCCAGAAGGGCCTGTCGGTCGCCTTCGACCTGCCGACCCACCGCGGCTACGACAGCGACCACCCGCGGGTCACCGGCGACGTCGGCATGGCGGGAGTCGCCATCGACTCGATCTACGACATGCGCCAGCTGTTCGACGGAATCCCGCTGGACAAGATGTCGGTGTCGATGACCATGAACGGCGCCGTGCTGCCGATCCTCGCGCTGTACATCGTCGCGGCCGAGGAACAGGGCGTACCGCCGGAGAAGCTCGCGGGGACCATCCAGAACGACATCCTCAAGGAGTTCATGGTCCGCAACACCTACATCTACCCGCCGCAGCCGTCGATGCGGATCATCTCGGACATCTTCGCGTACACCTCGCAGAAGATGCCCCGGTACAACTCGATCTCCATCTCCGGCTACCACATCCAGGAGGCGGGTGCGACGGCCGACCTCGAACTGGCCTACACCCTCGCCGACGGGGTGGAGTACCTGCGCGCGGGCCTGGACGTGGGCCTGGACGTGGACGCCTTCGCGCCGCGGCTGTCGTTCTTCTGGGCGATCGGCATGAACTTCTTCATGGAGGTCGCCAAGCTGCGCGCGGCCCGGCTGCTGTGGGCCAAGCTGGTCAAGCAGTTCGACCCGAAGAACCCCAAGTCCCTGTCGCTGCGCACCCATTCACAGACCTCGGGCTGGTCGCTCACCGCCCAGGACGTGTTCAACAATGTGACGCGCACCTGTGTGGAGGCGATGGCGGCGACCCAGGGCCACACCCAGTCGCTGCACACCAACGCCCTCGACGAGGCGCTCGCCCTGCCCACCGACTTCTCCGCGCGGATCGCCCGCAACACCCAGCTGCTGCTCCAGCAGGAGTCGGGCACCTGCCGGGTGATCGACCCGTGGGGCGGCTCCGCGTACGTCGAGAAGCTGACGCACGACCTCGCCGCGCGGGCCTGGGAGCACATCCAGGAGGTCGAGGCGGCCGGCGGCATGGCGAAGGCCATCGACGCGGGCATCCCCAAGCTGCGCGTCGAGGAGGCCGCCGCCCGCACCCAGGCGCGGATCGACTCCGGCCGCCAGCCGGTGATCGGCGTCAACAAGTACCGGGTGGACAGCGACGAGCAGATCGACGTGCTCAAGGTCGACAACTCCTCGGTGCGGGCCCGGCAGATCGAGAAGCTGCGCCGGCTGCGCGAGGAGCGCGACGAGGCCGCGTGCCGCGACGCGCTGCACGCCCTCACCCGGGCCGCCGAGGCCGGTTCGCAGCGCGACGGCTCGCTCGACGGCAACCTGCTGCACCTGGCCGTCAACGCGGCCCGGGCCAAGGCCACCGTCGGCGAGATCTCGGACGCCCTGGAGAAGGTGTACGGCCGCCACTCCGGCCAGATCCGTACCATCTCCGGTGTGTACCGAGACGAAGCGGGCCCGTCGGCCTCCCTCCAGCGCACCCGCGACCTGGTCGAGCGGTTCGAGCAGGCCGAGGGCCGCCGTCCGCGCATCCTGGTCGCCAAGATGGGCCAGGACGGCCACGACCGCGGCCAGAAGGTGATCGCCACCGCCTTCGCCGACCTCGGCTTCACGGTCGACGTCGGCCCGCTGTTCCAGACCCCGGCCGAGGTCGCCCGCCAGGCCGTCGAGGCGGACGTCCACATCGTCGGCGTGTCCTCGCTGGCCGCCGGCCACCTGACGCTGGTGCCCGCACTGCGCGCCGAACTCGCCGAGGCGGGCCGGGAGGACATCACCATCGTGGTGGGCGGGGTGATCCCGCCGCAGGACTTCGACGCCCTCCACGAGGCGGGCGCCGCGGCGGTCTTCCCCCCGGGGACGGTCATCCCGGACGCGGCGTACGACCTGCTGAAGTCCCTGGCGGCCGACCTCGGCCACGAGCTGTGACCGCCTGATCCCATGCCTCCGCGGACGATCGACCTCGACAGCTACGTGACGGGCGTACTGGACGGCTCGCGCGCCTGGATCGCGCGCGCCGTCACCCTCGTCGAATCCTCCCGGCCCGACCACCGCGCGCTCGCGCAGCAGCTGCTCCAGCGGCTGCTGCCGCACGCGGGCGGCGCGGTCCGGGTGGGCATCACGGGCGTGCCCGGTGTCGGCAAATCGACCTTCATCGACTCCTTCGGGACGATGCTGACCGGCCGGGGCCACCGGGTCGCGGTGCTCGCCGTCGACCCGACGTCCAGCCGGACGGGCGGCTCCATCCTGGGCGACAAGACCCGGATGGAACGGCTCGCCGTCGACCCCGCGGCGTTCGTCCGCCCGTCCCCGACCTCGGGGACACTGGGCGGCGTCGCCAAGGCCACCCGGGAGTCCATGGTGGTGATGGAGGCGGCGGGGTACGACGTGGTGCTGATCGAGACGGTCGGCGTCGGCCAGTCCGAGACGGCGGTGGCGGGGATGGTGGACACCTTCCTGCTGCTCAGCCTGGCGCGGACCGGCGACCAGCTCCAGGGCATCAAGAAGGGCGTGCTGGAGCTCGCGGACGTCATCGCCGTCAACAAGGCCGACGGGCCGCACGAGCGGGACGCGAAGGCGGCGGCACGCGAACTCGCTGGGGCACTACGACTGTTGCAGGCACCCGACGCGGCGTGGACGCCGCCGGTACTGACGTGCAGCGGGCGCGACGGCGCGGGGTTGGACGTCCTGTGGGAGCGGTTGCAGCAGCACCGCAAGGTGCTGGACGCCACCGGCGCCCTGGCCGCGAAGCGCCGCGACCAGCAGGTGGAGTGGACCTGGTCCATGGTCCACGACCAGCTCTACGCCCGCCTCCACGAGAACAGCGAGGTGCTGAGGTTGGCCCCCGAGTTGGAGACCCAGGTCCGCGCCGGCACCCTCCCCGCCGGACTCGCCGCCCAGCAGATCCTGGACGCCTTCTTCGCCTGATCCGCAGTACGAAGGTCGAGCGCCGTGCCCCACCCCTGCGTGGGGCACGGCGTTTCGCGGGTTTCGGGGTACTCGAACCACACCACCTTGCCCACCTCCACCGGGTACCACCCCCACGCATCCGCGAGCGCCTCCACGAGTAGCAGCCCCCGCCCACTGGTCGCCTCCTCCCCGGCGCACTCCCGTTCCGGCGACTCCACCCCCCGGGTCAGCCACCTCCACCCGCACCCGCCCACCGCGCCAGCGGACGGAGACGACACACCGCTCCCCCGTGTGCACCAACGCGTTGGCGATCACCTCGCTCGCACACAACTCCAGCTCCTGAAGCGCGGTTTCGGAGAGCGGCACACCCCACTCCCGCACGATCGCCACCACCAACCGCCGCGCCGCCGGCACGGCGTCGGCTCCCGGTGGCTCCTCCCGTTCCAACGGAACCGGGAACCGGGCGTTGCTCAAGGGACTGACGACCATGGACGTCAGGCATCCCGCCTTCCCATGCATCAGACCGCCCTCTCATTCACACGAAGAGCGGCAGCCCACCCCAGTGCGCTCGTGATGTGCTCCGACTGGATGCCGACACGCGGATCCGGCTGGATCAGTAGGGTCGGATTTCCGAATGCGCTGCGATCGGCGGCCCACCTGTGATCCAGCGGCGTGAAGTCGTCGTCGATCCAGACGGCTGGAGCGGTGGCCAACCAGTCCGCGACATGGTTCCGCTTCCAGAGGTAGCCGTCAGGGTGGCTCGTGGTGATCTGCAGCCTCGGCAGGTCGATGTGCTCGAAGTCCGGCACATCGAGCAGCGGAGCGACGATGCGGCGGGCGTCGAATCGCCAGCTGGTGCACCACACGGGCTGAATGAGGCCGGAGTTGATGACCTCGGTGATCAGCGCGCCGTGGGTCGGGTTGAGCCAGACCCAGAATGGCCCGGCCACGTCGTCCGTGTGAACCTGGAAGCGGGCGTGGGTGGTCGGCGTGCTGCCATCGGCGGCGGGGAACGGGATGAGGACGCCGTCGATGTCCAACAGCAGGAACGGGGTGGCAAGCACTACTACCTCCGGGTGTCAGGGCTTCCGTGCGGTGATGAGGAGAGTGGTCGGCCAACGTGCGCCGACCGGAGCGCGGAGGTTGTGCACTCCGGTGACGAGCAGGCCGGCGCGGTTGAGGGCACGCACCCAGGCAGCCGAATCGGCGTCCCAGCGCTTCACCACGGCCTGGGTGCCGTCGGGCAGGGTCATCTGGTCACAGGTGCGGGGATCCACCGGAATGGCGCCGGTCCGCTTCGGGTGAGGAACAGAAAACGCGAGCACGCCACTGCGGTCGAGGCTGCGGGAACATGCGTAGAGGAGCTTGTACGGCTCAGCCGATCCGATCGCACCAAAGACGGACACGATGGCGTCCAGCCGGAGCCGGTCACGGTTGAGGTAGGCACTCGCGGTGGAACAGACGAAGTCGACTCCGGTGTGCCCGTAGTAACTCGTCGCCCGGTGGATCTGGCCACGGGAACTGTCGACCCCGGTGACCTGAGCACCGAGGCCGGCCAGGTGCGCGGCGTTGTGGCCGGGGCCGCAGCCGAGGTCCACGATTCGCCGCCCGCCCAGTTCCTCGCCCAGGATCTCGGAGCCGGGACCGACGCCAGGTCGTTGAGTCCACTCCATCTGATCAGGCGCCGTCAGCAGCTGCGGCGCCGCCCCAGCGAGGCGCTGGGCAGCGTGGGCGTCCCAGAGGTTCACAGTCACGCTTCCAGAAGACGGACGGCCGTGGTCAGGTGCCGACGGACGACGTTGACGTAGAGCGGGTCGTCCTGAGGGTTGTTGATCCACTTGATGGCCTGCTCCATGAACCACTCGCTGGCCCACACGCGGTGCCAGCCGAGAGCCCACTGCTCGGCGGACAGGCCACCGCGTTCGGCAAGCGTGTCCTTCGGGCCGCCGGTGGCGACGTAGGCCTCGATCAGCCTCCGCAGTCGGGCGGGATCGGGGTCGCCGATGGTTCCGTGCCAGGAGGCGAGGTCGAGCAGGCCGGGGCCGGTGAATGCGCGGGCGAAGTCGAGCAGGCGCCAGCCGTTCTCACCGATGTGCAGGCTGGTGGGGTGGAACTCGGAGTGCACCCAGCCGAACGGGGCCAGATCCGCACCGCCCGCACGCTTGGAGGCTGCAAGGGCGAGCGCTTCAAGCATCGCCGTGATGTCTGTGGTGCCCTCGGTCCAACGGCCGTTCTCGCGCAGACGGCGAAGGTGCCCGAGCGCCCGGGAGGGAAGGGCCGCGAGCGCTTCCTCCCCGAGTTCCGACAGGGACTCGGCCACGGGAGCCGCATGGAGGGCGACGGCGGCCACGACGCCATCGACGTCGCCCGCCTCTCGGAGCGGCTGGCCCAGGTCCTCGATGATCATGCCGAGCGTGCCTTCCCGGACGATGGAACCGATGACCTCCGGCACCGGGATGCCCGCGCTGTTCGCCGCCAGAAGGATCCGGTCCTCGCCATCGAACGGCTCGACGGCGTACTTGTAGACCGCGGTACGTCCGTTGTCGAAGCGCAGGCGTTCAACTCCGGACATGCCCCACACGCGCACCGGCTCCCGGGCGGGCGCGGGGTGTCCGGTGCTGAAGCAGAGACCGGCAAGGATGTCGGTGACGAGCTTGTTGTCCACGAGAGGCAGTTCCGTTCTGGTTGGTAGGGGGCTGGCAAGATCCGGGGCGGCAGCGCGCTTGCCGCCCCGGATCGACGTCAACGCAGGGCTCAGGCGACGGTCACGCGGTAGGAGTCGACCTGCTCGACACTCCGCCTTCATGTCGGCCAGCTCGTCGCGGAAGCGGGCCATGGAGGCGCCGTAGGGGGCGACGACGCCACCGGACTGGTCGGGGACGGACTGGCAGCCGTGGACGAGCCGGCCGCCGAGCGCCGTATGGGCCTTGATGCCCTCGATCCGGCGGTGCTCGTTGAACCAGCCGCCGTGGTAGACCTCGCCCCAGCGTGTTAGTGATCAACGACGATGTGTTCGAGGAGCTCTTCGGCGAAGTGGTACGGACCAACGCCGAAGGGATTACGGTCACCAGGTGGAACGGGCAGGACACTTCGTCCGGCATCCCCTTCACCGAACGGAACGTTTCCCGATTCATCAGGAACGAACCCATGGCGCCGCCGGGCGCGGCATGCTTGGCTCTGGCCTGGAAGCACCGCGACCTGCTGCTCAACTCGTAACCAGTTTTTGAACCGTCATTCCCGGTATGCAAACAAGGAGCATCGTGCTCAGCACGCCAGCAGCAGATGATCCGCCGAGTTCCATCAACAGTGCCGAACACTGGCGGCAGGTTCGAGCTTTCCTGAACGAGCAACGGTTCGCCTTGACCGGTCGGCTCCTGAACGAGAGCCCACCGGAGCACCGGGTCCCGGGCACGCCGCTGATCGCTCGGCAGCACTGGATCCCTGAGCAGCCGGTGCCTTTGGAGCGCGTCCGGCTGCGGTGGCGGCCGGACGCGCCGGATGGCCTCCTGGACGGGAGCGAGCCGGAGCTCGACCACGTCCGGCCTCGTCGGGCGGATGGCACTACGTATCTTCATTACGCGGATGCCGTAAGGGAGCTGGCCAAGCCCAAGTTGTTCGAAAACCGTGGCTGCTACCGCCTCTTGGACGTCGATGCTTCCACGGCCGAGCCCGTGCTGACCTTCGGGCGCGGGCAGTACTTCGACGTCATCAACATCTGCGAGGCCGTCGCCCACGAGTACGCGTCGGCCGCCCTGGTGGGCCCGGACCGGCACACGCCGTTCCGGGCCGCCATCGCCGATCCGACCGACCTTGCCCGACGCCCCGTCATGGCGGCCACGAGCACACTCACCATCCGGCACGACCGCCACACCGGCGAGGCGGAGTTCGTCCTCCACTGGCGTGACCCCGAGAAGGTCGCCAGCGGCGGCGGGCTCTACCAGGTGATGCCAGTCGGGATGTTCCAGGCCTCGCACGACGCACCGTGGAACGAGGCCAACGACTTCGACCTGTGGCGTTCCATCCTCCGTGAGCTAAGCGAGGAACTCCTCGGCTTCACTGAGGACTACGGAAGCGACAAGTCTCCCATCGACTACGCCTCTTGGCCGCTCAACCAGAAACTCACCGCTGCACGTGAGGACGGCACCCTACGCGTGTTCTGGCTGGGCCTCGGGATGGATCCGCTGACCTACGTCACCGACATGCTCACCGTGGCCGTCTTCGACGCCGAGCTGTTCGACGAGACGTTCCGACGGATCGTCTCCACCAACGATGAAGGCCGTCGGGTCGGGCTGGACGACGCCACGGGACGCTCGACCGGCATTCCCTTCACCGCGGATCAGGTGGATCGCCTCACCGACACGGAACCCATGCAGCCCGCCGGTGCGGCGCTCCTTCGCCTGGCCTGGCGGCACCGGCACGTACTCCTGCGGCCCCTCGCCGCCGGATAGGCGGCCGTCAGGTGCACGAGGCCCACAGCAGTGTATGAAGGCCGCGAAGGATGCCGCACCTTCGTGGACGCCCTCGTGGGTCTCGGCGACATCGTGGGTCCTGCCGCCCCGCTCGGGCGGGGCGATGAAGGAGTAGAGGTAGCCCTGGTGGGCCATGAAGACGACGCAGTCGTCGAGGGACTCGCCGGGGGCCGCTTCCGACAGGATCTCGCGGGCGCTCTCCTTGGTGCCCAGGATCTCCGGGAAGGCGTACGTCTTCCCCGCAGCGCGTGGAACCCGCCGCCGGCGAGGGCCACTGCTTGAGCACGCCTTCCGGGTCTCGCACGAGCGACGATCCCGCACGTCCCAATGACGGCAGACATGGCGTCACGTCACGTGCCATTCCTGAGGGCTGGGGCCCCGAAGTCGATTCAGGTTCGGATGTAACGCTCCTGTCGTGCGTCGCCAAGAGGAGATGTGGGGGACGGACAGACAAGGGAGTCGATGTGAGGCAACCGCCGGACAGCGGTCTGGTCGCGCGGATCGGTGAGGATCCGGAGGCGTTCGAGGCCTTCTACCGTGAGCACGTGCAGGCGGTGCTGCGGTACGCGACCCGGCGGACCCGGGACCCGCACGCTGCGGCCGACCTGGTCACCGAGGTATTCCTCGCGGCGATCTCGGCCGCCGGCGGGTACCGGCCGCAGCTGGGCACGCCGATCGCCTGGCTGCACGGCATCGCCCGCAACGTGGCCGCGTCCCAGGAACGGCGCGCGGCGCGGATCTGGGCGGCCGAGGGCCGGATAGCCGGCCACCGGCTGCTGGACGGCGATGACATCGCACGGCTGGAGGAGCGCATCGACGCCGAGCGCGCCTCGCGTCAGCTGCTGGAACGCATCGCTCTGCTGCCGCGCGGACCGCGGGAGGTGCTGGAACTGGTGGCGGTTGACGGTCTGAGCGTCTCCGAGGCCGCCAAGGCACTCGGTATCAGCACCGTGGCCGCCCGGGTCCGGCTGCACCGGGCTCGCAAGGCCCTCCAGCAGCCCGGCGCCAATCCCGAGTCCGATCCGTCCCCCTCGTCCCTTGTGGAGGCCTGAATGAACGCCGAACGCTTCGAGGAGCGGTTGATGCACGAGCTCAAGAACCATGTCCAGCAGCGGGCGGAGAGCCCGCACCCCGACCAGTCGGCCACGGCCCGACCCCGCCGTCGCGCCCGCGTGCGCTGGGTCCCGGTCGGTTTGGCCTCGGGTCTGGCCGCCGCCGTGGCGGGTGTCGCCCTGACCGTGCTGCCGAGCCAGCCCGCGGCCGCCTACACCCTGCAGAACGACGAGAGCGACCTCGTCAAACTCACCATCATCAACCCGGCCGGCAAGATCGACCTGGGCAAGCTGCAGAAGGACCTGGACCGCATCGGCGTTCGCAGCCGCGTCCTGGCCGGTGACCCCGACTGCGCCACCCCGTGGGGCAGCCCCGACCCGTCGGCGTCCCCCAGCCCGTCCACGTCGCCGTCCGGTCCCCCCAGCCCGGAACCGCCCCACGGCGAAACGCCGCGCTCGGCACCGCCCGCTTCGGCGAGCCCCAGCCCCGGCGGCACCAGCTCGTCGGCCAACGGCTGGGACATCGGCTGGGAGGACGGCAAGACCGTTCTCTACATCCGCCCCAGCAAGATCCCCGCCGGCAAGCTGCTCATGGTGGGCTTCCCCCTCGCCAAGACCGACCCCTCCCACGCCTACGGCGTGATCACGGGAGGTCTGCTGGACGGATCGGGCCCGGACTGCCTGCCGGCCCCGCCGCCCGGCACCGTTCGCTTCCAGTAGGGCCATGACCGTGTCCACGGGAGGCCTCGCGGCCGCGAGGCCTCCCGTGGTCGCACTGACCACCGTGTCGGGCTCCCCGGCCGCGGCGTCACCCTCCACCGCGGCTGGTAGCGGTGGAGGGTGACGCATGTTCGAAGACCATGGACCGGGGACCGGCGACCCGCGCTCACGAAGCGCGAGCGCGGCCGGGGCGGATACGGCCGTGGCCGGCCTCAGCGGCGGCCGACGGCCTGGCGGGTGCGGCGCACGGCGCGGTGGAGACGCTGGAGGGCGACGAAGCGGTGCATCCGGCCGGCCGTCGTCAGGCCGTACTTGAGGCGCAGTTGGGGGCTGAGGCCGGCCTGGGCCTCGGGGCCGATGGCCCGCAGGAGGCGGCTGACGTGCTGCTGGTAGGCGGCGCGGTAGGCGCGGTCGCCGTCGGGGACGGTCCAGAAGAACATCGGGATCTCCTCGACCAGGCAGTTGCGGTCGTAGGCGCGCAGGTGGTCGGCGAAGACGGGCTCGGGGCGGGCGAGCAGCCATGCGCGGACGAGTTCCATCGAGCGGACCCGGTCGACCAGTCCGCGCGGGTCGGTCTTCTTCTGGGTGATGGAGAGGTCGCCGTCCTCGCGGACCCGCCAGTGGTAGATCGGGTCGGCGAGCACATCGACCTGCTCGGCGAGGAAGTGGTGGGGCACGCTGACCGGGGCGTCCTCGTACAGGATGCCCTCGGGGTAGAGCAGGCCCGCGCCGTCGAAGAAGGTGCGCCGGTAGACCTTGTTCCAGGCGGTGCGGTCGGTGACCAGGGCGGGCAGTTCGCTGACGTGGGTGCGCAGCCGGGTCTCGCGGAACGGGCGGCGGTGGCCGTGCGAGGGGCTGAGGCCGGTGGTGCGCAGCCGCAGGGCGTTGCCGGCGGCGAAGTCGGAGCCGGTCCCGTCCAGGGTGTCGATCATCAGCTGGTAGGCGTGCGGCGGCACGGTGTCGTCGCTGTCGACGAAGGCCAGGTACTCGGTGCCGGGGGTGAGGTGGCGCCAGCCGGTGTTGCGGGCGGCGCCCAGGCCCTGGTTCTCCTGGCTGACCAGCCGGAAGCGCGGGTCCCGCTCGGCGTGGGCCTTGGCGATGGCCGGGCCGTCGTCGGTCGAGCCGTCGTCGACCATGACGCACTCGAAGTCCCCGAAGGTCTGCGCCGCGATCGAGTCCAGGCACTCCTGGAGGTAGCGCTCGACGTTGTGGATCGGGACGACGAGGGAGAGACGCGGGGCCATCGGGCGCCCTTTCGCTCGGCGGCGGCAGCGGCTGCGGCGACGGCGGTGGCGGCGCAGCGGCGGCGACGCAGCGGACAGGGCCGGGAGGCCGTTGCCGGCCGGTCACCGGCGGTGGTCCGAGCGAGCGTAGGGAGGGCACGCGACCGGCAGGCGAACGGCGGGTGGCGTCCGGCCTGCGGCGGGGTGCACCGGCTGTGTCGGGCGTCAACTCCCGTACGGGACAGGTACGACAGGGGTCGGCCCCGGACCGCCCGACCCGTCCGCGGGCCACCGGCCACCGACGGGGTGAGGGCCGCGTG
>NZ_JBSFKQ010000058.1:0-44535 GCF_053598615.1 Kitasatospora sp. NPDC001095
GAGTCCTTGCCGCCGGAGAAGAGGATCACCGGGCGCTCGAACTCCCCCGCGACCTCGCGGAAGACGTGCACCGACTCGGCCTCCAGCGCGTCCAGGTGGGACAGCGCGAACGGGGTGTCGTCGGTCCGGACCGGGCTGTCCGTCGCGGTGGTCATGCCAGGCCCCTCTCGGTCAGGAAGACGTACAGCTCGGCGGCGGACTCGGCCACCTCGCGGCCCCGGGTCTGCAGGCGCAGCTCGGGGTCCCGCGGCGCCTCGTACGGGTCGTCCACCCCGGTGAGGCCGGAGATCTCCCCGGCGGCCTGCTTCGCGTACAGGCCCTTGACGTCGCGTTCGGCGCACAGCTCGACGGGGGTGGCGACGTGCACCTCCAGGAACTCGGTGCCGTTCGCGGCGTGGCGCTCGCGCACCGCGGCGCGGGAGTCCGCGAACGGGGCGATCACCGGGGCCAGCACCTTGACGCCGTTCGCCGCCAGCTTCTCGGCGACGAAGCCGATCCGGGTGACGTTGGTGTGGCGGTCCTCGCGGGAGAAGCCCAGGCCCTTGGAGAGGAACTCGCGGATCTCGTCGCCGTCCAGGACCTCCACCCGGTGCCCCTCGGTCCGCAGCCGCTCGGCGAGGGCGAACGCGAGGGTGGTCTTGCCCGCGCTGGGCAGCCCGGTCAGCCACACGGTGGCGCCGCGCTCGCAGGGTGCGGCCGTAGGGGCCGCCTCTGCGGCTCCGTCGGCGGCCAGGGTGTGAGCTGTCACGGGTTCTTCCTTACGCAGTGGTTGACGGTTCGTCCGGCGGGTTCGTCAGAGGTGGATGCCGCACTCGGTCTTGCCGGAGCCGGACCAGCGGCCGGCCCGGGCGTCCTCGCCCTCGCCGGGCTTGCGGGTGCAGGACAGCGGGGAGCAGCCGATCGAGGTGTAACCCTCCCACAGCAGCGGGTTGAGCAGCACGCCGTTGGCGGCGACGTAGGCGTCCACGTCCTCCTGGGTCCAGCGGGCGATCGGCGCGATCTTGACCTTGCGGCGCTTCGGGTCCCAGGACACCACCGGGGTGTTCGCCCGGGTCGGCGACTCGTCGCGGCGCAGCCCGGTCGCCCAGGCGTCGTAGCCGGCCAGGCCCCGGTCGAGCGGCTCGACCTTGCGCAGCGCGCAGCACAGGTCCGGGTCGCGGTCGTGCAGGTGCGGCCCCAGCTCGGCGTCCTGCTCGGCCACCGTCTTCAGCGGGGTGAGCGTGATGACGTTGACCGGCATCGTCGCGGCCACCGCGTCCCGCGTCCCGATGGTCTCCGGGAAGTGGTAGCCGGTGTCCAGGAACACCACGTCCACCCCGGGGAACACCGAGGACGCCAGGTGGGCGACGACCGCGTCCTCCATCGAGGAGGTGACGCAGAACCGCGGGCCGAAGGTGTCCGCGGCCCACCGGAGGACCTCCTGCGCGCTCGCCTCCTCCAGCTCGCGGCCGGCCCGCTCCGCGACCGACGCGTGGTCAGGAACGGTGCTGCTCATGTGACGTACCCCCGTGGTCGGTCGGTGCCAGCAGGCCGAGGAACTTCAACTGGAAGGCGCGGCGGCAGCCGTGGCACTCCCAGGCGCCGTGCCCGGCCTCGGAGGGGCGCAGGTCCTCGTCCCCGCAGTACGGGCAGAAGAAAGGGGCCGCTCGTTCACTCACGACAGCTGCTCCTCGGTCGCCCGGGCCGCCCACTGGGCGAAGCGCTCGCCCTCGGTGCGGTCGGCCTGGTAGCGGGTCAGTACCCGTTCGACGTAGTCGGGCAGGCCCGCGCTGGTGACCTTGAGGCCGCGGACCTTGCGGCCGAAGCCGGCCTCCAGGCCGAGCGCGCCGCCGAGGTGCACCTGGTAGCCCTCGACCTGGTTGCCGTGTTCGTCGGTGACCAGCTGGCCCTTGAGGCCGATGTCGGCGACCTGGATGCGGGCGCAGGCGTTCGGGCAGCCGTTGATGTTGATGGTCAGCGGCTCGGCGAAGTCCGGCAGGCGCTGCTCCAGCTCGTCGATGAGCGTGCGGCCGCGCTCCTTGGTCTCGACGATGGCGAGCTTGCAGTACTCGATGCCGGTGCAGGCCATGGTGCCGCGGCGGAACGGCGAGGGGGTGACCCGCAGGTCGAGCGCCTCCAGGCCGGCCACCACGGCCTCGACGTGCTCCTCGGCGATGTCGAGGATGAGCATCTTCTGCTCGGCGGTGGTGCGCACCCGGTCGCTGCCGTGGGCGGCGGCGAGGTCGGCGATCCGGCCGAGCAGTTTGCCGTCGACCCGGCCGACGCGCGGCGCGAAGCCGACGTAGAACCGGCCGTCCCGCTGCCGGTGGACGCCGACGTGGTCGCGCCAGCGGGCGGCGGGCTCGGCGGGGGCGGGGCCGTCGAGCAGCGGGCGCCCGAGGTACTCCTCCTCCAGCACCCGGCGGAAGCGCTCCACGCCCCAGTCGGCGACCAGGAACTTCAGCCGGGCGCGGTTGCGCAGGCGCCGGTAGCCGTAGTCGCGGAAGATGCCGATGACGCCGCCGTAGACGTCGGGCACCTCGTCCAGCGGGACCCACGCGCCCAGCCGCACGCCCAGCTTGGGGTTGGTGGACAGGCCGCCGCCGACCCACAGGTCGAAGCCGGGCCCGTGCTCGGGGTGGACCACGCCGACGAAGGAGACGTCGTTGATCTCGTGCGCGACGTCCAGCAGCGGGGAGCCGGAGACGGCGCTCTTGAACTTGCGCGGCAGGTTGGAGAAGTCCGGGTTGCCGATGAAGCGGCGCTGGATCTCCTCGATCGCGGGCGTGCCGTCGATGATCTCGTCCTCGGCGATGCCGGCCACCGGGGAGCCGAGGATGACGCGCGGGGTGTCACCGCAGGCCTCGGTGGTGGACAGGCCGACGGCCTCCAGCTTCCGCCAGATCGCCGGGACGTCCTCGATCCGGATCCAGTGGTACTGGATGTTCTGGCGGTCGGTCAGGTCGGCGGTGCCGCGGGCGTACTCCTCGGAGACCTCGGCGATCGCCCGCAGCTGGGGGACGGTCAGCCGGCCGCCGTCGATGCGCACCCGGAGCATGAAGAACTCGGCATCCAGCTCGTGCGGTTCCAGGATCGCGGTCTTGCCGCCGTCGATGCCCTCCTTGCGCTGGGTGTAGAGCCCCCACCAGCGCATCCGGCCGCGCAGGTCGGCGGGGTCGATCGAGTCGAAGCCCCGGTGCGCGTAGATCGTCTCAATGCGTGTCCGCACATTGAGACCGTCGTCATCCTTCTTGAACTGCTCGTTGGCGTTCAGGGGGGTGTGGTGGCCCATGCCCCACTGGCCCTCGCCGCGGTGGCGGGTCACCTTGCGGGCCGCTGCGGGGCGGCGCTCGGCGGCGCGGTCGGCCGTGGGCTCGACGGTCTCGGGGGAGGTGGCCATGGTGAAGTCCTTCGGGGCAGGTGGCGCTGGCGCCGAATGGGTCGCGGGGCGTGCTCGGCCGTGCGGTGCTGCTCTGACCTGCGGATTTCTCAAGGCCTTGAGGGCAGTGACCGGGACCGGGCGGGCTCCTGCGCATCCGCTGCGGCGGGGATGGCGGAGAGGGTCGACGCCGGGTGCGGTGGTGCGGGCGGCGTTGGGCTCAGGTCACCGGACAGATGGCGCTGGACACGCGAAGGAGATCGACGTGGAGTCGACCTACCAAGGTGGTTCCGGCGCTAGACATGGCAAGAGATTCGCACGGCGCGGGACTCGCGGTCCACTAACATCCGAATAATGGACGCTGATGTTCCGTCATGTGGGACACCCGGATGTTCCCGCCGCTCCCCGCCCGGACGCCCGGCCACACGTCCCCGCCCCGGGGAGATCAACCGCGCGGCCCCGGCCCGATACGGTTGGCCCTGTGCAAGCAGCAGGCGATACGAGCAGACCGAACGCCGAGCGGCCCTCCCGACGCCGGGGCAAGGGCTCCCGGCGCGCGGCCAAACAGGCCACCTGGTACCGCACGGCGTGGGACCTGGTGAAGGACACCACCAACACCTGCGTTGAGTACCGGGTCACCGGGCTCGCCGCGGAGGCGGCCTTCTTCACCCTGCTGTCGATCCCACCGCTGCTGCTCGGCCTGGCCGGCACCCTCGGCTACCTCGACCAGTTCCTCGGCGCGGAGACCATCGAGCGGCTCAAGCACGACATCGTCTCGGCCTCCGGCACGGTGCTGTCGGACTCCTCCGTCAACGACGTCGTGGTCCCGCTGCTCAACCAGGTGTTCGACACCGCCCGGCCCGACCTCGTCTCGATCGGCTTCCTGCTGTCCCTGTGGTCCGGCTCCAGAGCCCTCTACATCTTCATCGACACCATCACCGTCATGTACGGGCTCGACGGCAAGCGGGGCATCGTCAAGACCCGGCTGATGTCGCTCGGCCTCTACTTCGGCGCCCTGGTGATCGGCTCGCTGGTGCTGCCGCTGCTGATGGCCGGGCCCGGGCTGGTGGAGAACGCCGTGCCGGGGGTGGCCGGGCTGGTCGGCGCCCTCTACTGGCCGGTCGCGATCGTGCTGCTGATCGTCTCGCTGACCACCCTCTACCACCTGGCCGTCCCGGTCTCGACCCCGTGGCGCGAGGACATCCCCGGCGCCCTGGTCGCCTTGGTGGTGCTGGTCTTCTGCAGCGTCGGCCTGCGGGTCTACCTGGTCAGCTCGATCGAGGGCCGCTCGGGCGAGGGCCCGTCGGTGTACGGCTCGCTGGCGGCGCCGGTGGCCGTCCTGCTGTGGATCTTCGTGGTGGCGCTCGCGGTGCTCATCGGCGCCGCGATGAACGCCGCGATAGACCGCCGCTGGCCCACCCTGGAGACCGCCGACGCGCGCGCCGAGAACGAGCGCGCCCACGAGGAGGCGGCCGCCGCCGTGGTCCGCGAGGTCGCCGCCCGGCGGGCCGTCGAACGGGCCCGGCGCGCCCGCGAACTCGGGCTCGCCGAGGGCGTCGAGGAGGAGTGGGGCGAGGACGAGGGCGACGACGTCGACGCGCCCTCCGAGTACCCCGAGCGGTGGGCCGACGTGCTGGCCGCGGACAACGTGCGCGGGCGGCTCACCGCCCGCGGCGGGCCGCACCACCGGCCCGGACCGCCGCCGCCGGACAGCGACCGGCCGGCGGGGCCGCCGCCGGGAGGTGTGCCGGGGCCGCAGCCGGGCGGGCAGCCGGGAGCGCCCGGTGCGGGGGGTTCGCAACCGGGCGGGCAGCCGGGAGCGCCTGGTGCGGCGGGTTCGCAGCCGGGGCCGGTGCCGGGGTTCCCGCCGCGGCCGCCCCGGCCGCCGTGGGAACAGCGGTAGGCGGGCGGACGACAGGAGACGGGCAGGGCCTCTCCCGCGGGTGCGGGGGAGGCCCTGTCGCGTCGGTGGGTCAGGTGGCCGACCGGGGGGAGGCCCGGTCCGGCGGGAGGCCGTGGCGGGGGTGCGGCTCGGCCGGGGCGGCGGGGGTGTAGGCGGCGGGGACCGGACCGGTCGGGGCCGCCGGGTCCGTGGGGTCCTGGGCCGGCGGGTTCTGGGCCGGCGGGTTCTGGGCGGGCAGGGTCGGGGCTGACCGGTTCTGGGCGGGCGGGTTCTGGGCTGACGGGTCGTACGGGTCGTAGGGTGACGGGTCGGTCGCGAGCGCCTCCGCCGTACGGCCCTGGGGCTGGGTCGGGAGCGGCTCCGGGGAGGGCCGGTGCGGGTCCAGCGCGGTGCGACCGGAGGAGTCGCTCAGCTTGATCAGCAGCGCCAGCATCAGCCAGTTCGCCAGCAGCGACGAACCGCCGGCGGCCAGGAACGGCAGCGCCTTGCCGGTCAGCGGCACCAGCCCGCTCACCCCGCCGACCACCACGAACACCTGGAGCGCCAGCGCCGCCGACAGGCCGGTCGCCAGCAGCTTGCCGAACGGGTCGGTCAGGCCGATCGCGGTGCGCAGACCGCGCTGGATCAGCAGCACGTAGACCAGCAGCACCGCGGTCACCCCGGCCAGGCCCAGCTCCTCGCCGATGGTGGTGAAGATGAAGTCGCTGCGCCCGGCGAAGCCGATCAGCCAGGGCCGCCCCGAGCCCAGACCGGTCCCGGTCAGGTGTCCGGTGCCCAGGCTGAACAGCGCCTCGGCGGGCTGCTCGGAGATCGCCTGGTCGTGCACCGGCTTGTAGTAGTCGAGCGGGTGCAGCCAGGCCTCGACGCGGCCGTGCACGTGCGGCTCCACGGTGCCGACCACCGCCGCGCCGCCGACCGCCATCAGCAGGCCGAGCACCACCCAGCTGGTGCGCTCGGTCGCGACGTACAGCATCACGATGAAGACGCCGAAGAAGATCAGCGAGGTGCCCAGGTCGCGTTCGAAGATCAGCACCAGCAGGCTGACCACCCAGATCGCCAGCACCGGGCCGGCGTGCCGTCCGCGCGGCAGGGTCAGCCCCCAGAGCTTCCGCCCGGCCAGCGCCAGCGCGTCCCGGGAGGCCATCAGGTACCCCGCGAAGAAGATCGTGATCGCGACCTTCACGAACTCGTCCGGCTCGAAGGAGAGTCCGAACAGCCGGATCCAGCGCTTGGCGCCGAAGCTGTCGCCCGGGGAGAGCACCGGCGCGGCCAGCAGGACCAGCGCACCCGCCATCAGCAGGTAGACGTAACGCTGGAAGAAACGGTGGTGCTTGACGAGGACGATCAGCGCGAGCGCCACCGCCACCGAGACGAACACCCACATCAGCTGGGACGGCGCGGCCGGGATCTTCTGGTAGTCGCCCTTCGCGGCGTGCGCGGCCTTGTAACTGAAGTCCAGCCGGTCCAGCAGCACCAGCCCGAAACCGGTCAGGAAGACGCCCAGCGGCAGGATCAGCGGATCGGCGTACGGGGCGAACCTGCGCACCGCCAGATGGGCCACCCCGGCCAGCGCGCCCAGCGACAGGCCGTGCACCAGCAGCCCGGGCGGCATCCGGCCGGTGAGCGCCAGGTCGGCGTCGATGTGTCCCGCCAGGCAGACGGCCACCGCGAGGGTCAGCAGGCCCAGTTCGATGTTGCGGTGGCGCGCCGCGAGGCGGCGGCCGTCGCCGCGTGCAGTCGTTCGCACCTCTTGTCATCCCCTTGTCGAGCACGTGGCGGGTCTCGCCGACGGCGCATCCTGCCAGACGTTTGTGTCTTCGCCGCGGTTGCCGGAAGAAGCGGCAGGAGGACAGAACTTTGCCTGGGCAAAGCTTTGTTGGGGCCGGGTAAAGCCTTGTTCAGGCCCGGGTATAGAGGCGGGCCCCGGATGCGGCGGGGCGGCCGCGCACGGACATCATGGCCGGGCGCCGGGGTGCCCCGGTGCCGGGGCGGCCGACCCGGGGTTGCCGACCGGGCGGGGCCGCCGGGACGAGCGAGGTGAGCGGGCGGATGGACGCAGTGGTGGACGGCGCGGCGAGCGGCCTGGCGGGTGGCCTGGCGGGCGGCCCGGTGGGCGGCCCCGCTTCGGTGCTCGCCTACAGCGGGCCGCCGCCGTGGCGGTGGTCCGACCTGGCGACGTCCTGGACGGTGGAGCCGCTGGTGCTCACGCTGTCGGTGCTGCTCGCCGTCTGGTACCTGGCGGCGGTGCGCAGGGTCGGCCGGGCGGCCGGGGAACGGGCGGCCGGGGAGGCGGTCGCGGGGGGCGGCGGGGACCGGGACGGCGGTGCGCGGCGCGGTGGCGGGCGGCCGGGGACCGGGGCCGGTGGCGGGCGCTGGCAGCCCACCCGTACCGCGGCGTTCCTCGGCGGGCTGCTGCTGTGGATCTGGTGCACCTGCTCCGGCCTCGGCGTGTACGACCGGATCCTCTTCACCGACCGGGCCGTGCAGGTCGTCCTGCTGCTCATGGTCGTCCCGCTGCTGCTCGCGCTCGGCGCGCCGGTCTCGCTGCTGGTCGAGTCGGCGCCGGCGACCCGGCGGGAACGCCTCCTGCGGGCGCTGCGCAGCCGCCCGTCCAAGGTGCTGATGTTCCCGGCGGTCTCCACGGCGCTGCTGATGGCGCCGCCGTGGCTGCTCTACTTCACGCCCTGGTACGAGTGGTCGGTGTCCAGCGGGCTCGGGAACACGGTGCTGCACCTGGCGCTGGTGCTGCTGGGCCTCGCGTACTTCTGGCCGCGCCTGCAGATCGACCCGGTCGGGCACGAGTACCCGCACCTGGTCGGGCTGTTCATCACCTTCGCCGAGGTGATCTTCGACGCGGGACTCGGGATCGTGCTGATCTACGGCGGGCACCTGGTCGCCGAGCACCACTACGTGGCGCTCGGGCGGCCGTGGGGGCCGAGCCTGGCACAGGACCAGACCTGGGGCGGCAACGCGTTCTGGGTGCTGGGGGACCTGGTCGGGCTGCCGTTCCTGGCCGCGCTGGTGCGGCGGATGGTCGTGCAGGGGCGGGAGGAGACCGAGGCGGTGGACGCCGAACTGGACGCCCGCTTCGCGGCGGCGGCCGCGCGGGCACGGGCGGCGGGGCAGCCGGAGGAAGAGGAGACGGGGATGCGGCCGTGGTGGCTGGACGACCCGAACCTCAAGCACCGGTACGGAAGAGGATAGGGCGGGCCAATTTTGGCCCGCTGAGTCCTCCCCGGCACCCCCTCGCCACGTTTCCGCACATAGAGGGAAAAGCCCCGCCGAAGCGGGGCTGGAGGGGGAGGGAGCACCGGTCACGGGGTGTAGAAGAGGGCCGTTGCCTCCTGGATCTGGACGACGGCGCGGGCGAAGGTCTCAGGTGCTTTGCCCCACGGGTCGGTGATGCCGGTGCCGAGGATGCGGACAGGGCGGTTCCGGCGGCGAGCGCATCCACGTAGTCGGAGTGCGTCCCGGGCCAGGAGAGGGGATCAAGGAGCCAGCCCGAGGGGTTATCGCTACCGGGGCCAGCCTCACGAAGCAGGGACTTGGGGAGCTTCCCGCCGTCGCTGCCGAGGGCCTGGGGGGTGAAGATGCGTACCGGGGCCGGGCCCGGCAGCCCGATCGCAGCGTGCGCACCGTCGACATCGCGAAGATTGCCGACGACGTCGACGAACTCCTGGCTTTCTATGACTTCCCCGCGGAGCATTGGGTCCACCTGCGCACGACAAACCCCATTGAATCAACCTTTTCAACTGTGAAGCTTCGAACGAAGGTCACCCGCGGCGCGGGGAGTCCGGCCGCGGCGCCGGCAATGGTGTTCAAGCTGGCAGGGTCGTCGCAGGCCCGCTGGCGCGCGGTCACCGCACCCCACCTCGTGGCCCTCGTGCGCGCCGGCGCGCGGTTCGAGAACGGTCACCTCGTCGAGTGCCCCGAGGCCGCCGTCGCCTGACCATCAGTCACCCGTAGTGCAAATCTTGACAACTGCTCAACGGTAACTGAGCAGATCTCCAGGCTGACAGTCCAGCACCTCGCAAATGGCCGCCAGGGTAGAGAAGCGAACCGCCTTGGCTCGGCCGTTCTTCAGGATCGACAGGTTGGCGATGGTGATGCCCACACGCTCGGCCAGCTCGGTGAGGGTCATCCCGCGCTCGGCCAGCACGGCGTCAAGGTGCACCTCGATGCGGTGCGGCTCGTCCTGGCCGGAACCCATATCAGACCAGCCCTTCCACATCGTCGCGGAGCTTGCTGCCATGGTCGAACGCTTCGGCCAGCGCGAAGAGCACGAGACCTCCCAGCAGTGGCATGAACGAGATCTCCAGCGGGACTGTCAGATCCGCGCCGCTCCGAGCCTCGCCGACCAGGAAAATGTGGCACCCATAGGTAAGGAACTGTACGGCTGTTCCGCCGAATGCGGCGATCACGCCCGCCTGGCGCAGGCGGCGGGGAATCCGGGCATGGAACGGGTCGCCCGCCTTCATCGCACGGGCGAGCGCGTACAGCGGGATGGTGACCGCGAGAACGACGAGCAGTGGACCGGCGATGGCCAGCCGGCCGGCCACATACTCGGCGAGGCCGGGATCCGACAGTCGCACCAGCACGTCACCGCCTGTGATGTCCGCGGTCTGCCCGTTGAGGCCGGGTACGGCCCGTTCGATCGCGCTCTCACTGACCTTGGCCCGTACCTCGACGAGACCGAAGGTTCGGTCCGTCACGAAACGGCGGAGAGTGCTGCCCGTGACGAGCGCGACCGCGGCGCCGACCGCGGAGGCGGCGATGGCCGCGCCCAGCAGCATGCGGAACAGTCCGGACGCCTCTCTGCGCGTCCGCTTGGCGAGTGTGTTGCCGAGCGCGGCAAGACACAACGCCACCGGGACGATCACTGAGCCCCCGTCGACCAGATCTCCGAGCCTGTCCCTCAGGAAGTGAAGGCCGACAGCCACTGCGCCGAGGAGGACCAGAATCGCCAGGCCGCCGAGGGCGTCCTTGGCCGTGGCCTCCTTGTCTGCTGACGTGTTTTCGCTGCCAGGGGTGGGCTGGCGGTCGGTTGTGCTCACGGTTCCCTCCGATGTCGAGCCGTGGCGGAAGCCCGGCTACATCGATAAACGATAATATCGTTTATCGATAACCGCAACAGATGGGTCCGTACGCGTATCTCGGACCGGCTCGTTCGCACCCGGACGCGCAGGGCCCGTGGTGCCCGCGCGTGACCAGCCAGAGGAGCCACCTGGCAGGCCGCACGATCCATCGGCATGGCGGTCGCCTGTCGCAACCGTCGCCCGGCAGCCGACTGGCCCTCTACACCGCCTACGAATCGGTCACAAAGCCGGCCGCCGTTGCCTGGTCGCACGTCACCCAGACCACAACTCTGGACGATTGCTCGCGCGAGCACTTGGACTCAAGGTGATGTCGTGCTCGAAGCGGATGTACTCGCTCACCGGCTCGGAGACGATCCGGGCCCGGCGGACAGCGACACCGCGGTCAACGGTCCGGCGGATCAACTCCAGCCACGGGCGCCACCACGACGCACGGTCCGCAGGGTCGTCACGGTGGCCGGCCTGCCAGGCGAGGAACATGGGGTCGTCCCGCATGTACCCGTTGCGCATCTCAAGATGCAGCGCTGACTCCTGGCACTGAGTGAGGAGTTCCGTGGCCGGGCAGCTTGAGCTGCGCCCGACGCTCCTCGTCCAGCACCTTCCCCCCGGATGAGGTAGTTGGACCGAGCTTGCAGCATGCAACGGCCCGACCACTACGAGTTTGCGGACGTTTGCGCGAGCGGGAGGGCACGATGGACTGGATGGACGCCCCCAAACCGGCGGTCCACCCCGCAGGTCAAAAATAGGTTGGCCGAAATCCCCCGCCCCGCTAGCGTGTGACACATCCGGTTCGGGGGCCATTGGGCCGCCCGAGGAGTAGAGAGCAGGAGGTGAACCCCAGTGGTCGTTGTCGCCCCGATAGCTGCCCAGGGCAGCACTCGCGTTCACCTCCTTTCCCCGGCCGCCGGCTGAGCCCTTCACGCCAGCCGTAGCCCGCCGGGACCATCTCCTCCCGAAGGGCCACTGCGTTGTTCAACGCTGCCTCCGTTCCGTCGTTCTCTTCTCTCTCTTCCTCGTCGCCGTCGTCCTCCGCTGACGCCTCCGTGCTGGCCGGCTACGGCTGGACGCCCGAGCTCGCGGAGCTGTTCACTCCGTTCGGCGAGGCCGGGCTGCTCCCGGCCCGGATCGTCCGGGTCGACCGCGGCCAGTGCGACGCCGTCATCGCCGACCCGGAGACGGGTGAGTTGCGCACCGTCCGGTTCGACACCCGGCCGGTGGGCGACGCCGACATGATCAACTGCCCGTGCACGGGCGACTGGGCGGCGGTCGACCTGCACGCCCAGCCGATGGCCTCCGTCGCCGCTCTGATGCCGCGCTCCACCGCGATCATCCGCAAGGTGGCCGGCAAGCGCTCCGACGGCCAGGTGCTGGCCGCCAACGTCGACACCGTGCTGATCGCCTCCTCGCTCGCCACCGACCCCGACCTCGGGCGGATCGAGCGCTTCCTCGCCCTGGCCTGGGAGTCCGGCGCCGACCCGCTGGTCGTCCTCACCAAGGCCGACCTCGTCGACGACGCCGACTTCATCCGGTCCGACGTCGAGGCGGTCGCCCCCGGAGTCACGGTGATCGTGGTGAGCGCCGAAACCGGCGAGGGCATGGACGTGCTCCGCGCCTGCACCCCCGGCACCACCGCGGTGATCGGCCAGTCCGGCGTCGGCAAGTCCACGCTCACCAACGCGCTCGTCGGCATCGACGTGATGACGGTCCAGGAGGCCCGCGCGGTCGACCAGAAGGGCCGCCACACCACGACCACCCGCGAGCTGATCCCGCTGCCCGGCGGCGGCGTGCTGATCGACACCCCCGGGCTGCGCGAGGTCGGCCTCTACGGTGGCGAGGGCGTGGACCTGGCCTTCGCCGACATAGCCGAGCTGGCCGAGGAGTGCCGCTTCCACGACTGCGGCCACCACACCGAGCCCGGCTGCGCGGTGCAGGCGGCGCTGGCCGACGGCACCCTGCCGCAGCGCCGGATGGACAGCTACCTCAAGCTCCAGCGCGAGAACGAGTGGATCGCCTCGCGCTCGGACGCCCGGGTGGCCAAGACGAGGCTGAAGAAGTGGAAGACGATCAGCAAGTCGATGCGAGCCGCGGGAGGTTCGGTGAAGCGCTGACCCCCGGCGCGGGCCGGCCGCCGCGCAACGGCCGCCGGCCGGCCTCCGCCGGGCCCGCCCGGCTCAGCGGAGGTCGGCCGTCAGCCGGAAGCGCTGCAGGACCACAGGAGTGGTGTCGTCCACGGTGAACTCCGGGTCGTCGAGGGCGTCGAGCAGCTCCGGGCTGCTCCAGAACTCCTCGTGGGCCGCGCGCCACTCGGCCACGCTGGTGCATCCCTCGCCCTCGTCCAGGGCGTGCTGGAGGTCGACCTCCGCGAGCGGGACCACTCGGACGTCCGTGGTCTCGATCACGGCGACCCTGCGGCCGTCCGAGTCGAGGACCGCGGCGCACTCACCGGGCAGCGGCAGGGGTTCGCCCTCGTGCTCGTAGTCGGCGACCAGGCCGGTGGTGCTGGTCTTGGCGCCGTCGAGGATCGCGGCGACCAGCTGGTCCCGCAGCGGGCCGGGGAACGCGAACTCGGCCGGAGGCAGGGCGACGACGCGCGGGTCGTCCGGACCGGTGTAGGACTGCTGCTCACTCATGGCGCGAGGGTAGCGGCGGGACGGCCTATGGGCTCGCGAATTTCGGGCCCGGCGGCCGAGGCCGCCGGCTGGGAGCCGGTGGCTGGTGGGTCCAGTGGGCCGGGAGCCGGTGGTGGTGGGCTCGTGGGCTATGGGGCTGTGGGGCTGTGGGCCGTGAGTCGTGGGGCCATGGCCGTGGGCCGTGGGTTATGGCCCCATCGGGTGGCGGGTGGCGGGTGGCGGGTGGCGGGTGGCGGGTGGCGGGTGGCGGGTGGCGGGTGGCGGGTGGCGGGTGGCGGGGCGGGAGGGGTGGGGTGGGGGAGGGGGAGGGCCCCCGAAGTGGCGATCAACGGCAATGTCCGATTTCCGCCAGTCACCCCCCACCCAGTGCCGCAAACTGGACAGCGTGATCGACGACGACATCCGGTACCGAGCCGTGGACAGCCGTGACTCCCGCTTCGACGGGGTCTTCTTCACGGCGGTCACCACCACCGGCATCTACTGCCGTCCGAGCTGCCCCGCCGTGACTCCCAAGCGCGTCAACTGTGTCTTCTACCCCAGTGCCGCGGCCGCCCAGGGCGCAGGATTCCGCGCCTGCCGGCGCTGCCGCCCCGACTCCGTGCCGGGCTCGCCCGAGTGGAACCACCGCGCCGACCTGGTCGGCCGTGCGATGCGTCTGATCGGCGACGGCGTGGTGGACCGCGAGGGCGTCGACGGCCTGGCCGGCCGCCTCGGCTACAGCGCCCGCCAGGTGCAGCGCCAGCTGACCGCCGAGCTTGGTGCCGGCCCCATCGCGCTGGCCCGAGCCCGCCGCGCGCAGACCGCCCGCCTCCTACTCCAGACCACCGAACTGCCCGTCACCGACGTCGCGTTCGCGGCCGGCTTCGCTTCCGTCCGCCAGTTCAACGACACCGTGCGCGAGGTCTACGACCGCACCCCCAGCGGCCTGCGCGCCGAGGTCGCCGCCGGCCGCCGCGGCGCGACCCCGGCCGGCGGCCTCACCCTGCGCCTCGCCTACCGCGGTGCGCTCGACAGCGAGCACCTGATCGACTTCCTCGCCCTGCGCGCCGTCCCCGGCGTGGAGGAGGTCGTCCCCGGCGCGCGCCCCGGCGTGCGCGTGTACCGCCGCACCCTCGCGCTCCCGTACGGCCACGGCATCGCCGAGGTCGAGGGCCTGGCGCCGGGCGAGCCGCCCACCCGCGGCTGGCTCGACTGCCGCCTGCTGCTGGCCGACCTGCGCGACCTGCCGACCGCCGTCCAGCGCCTGCGCATCCTCTTCGACCTGGACGCCGACCCGCTCGCGGTCGACGAGCAGCTCGGCGCGGACCCGCTGCTCGGCCCGCTGGTCCGCGAGCGCCCCGGTCTGCGCTCGCCCGGCCACGTGGACCCGCACGAGCTCGCCGTCCGCGCCGTCCTCGGCCAGCAGATCAGCGTCGTCGCCGCCCGTACCCTGGCGGGGCGGCTCGCCGAGAAGTACGGCACCCCGCTGCCCGAGCCCAGCGGCGGTCTGCGCCTGCTCTTCCCGACCGCGGCGGCCCTGGCCACCGCCGACCCCGAGGACTTCGCGATGCCCGCCGCCCGCCGCCGCGCGCTCACCGGCCTGTGCGCCGCGCTGGCCGAGGGCGTGGTCCGGCTCGACAGCGGGGTCGACCGGGAGGATGCCGCGGCCGGTCTGCTGTCTCTGCCCGGCATCGGCCCCTGGACGGTCGGCTACCTGCGGATGCGGGCCCTGGCCGACCCGGACGTCTTCCTCCCGAGCGACGTGGGCGTCAAGCACGGCCTGCTCCGCCTCGGCGCCGCCGGGGACCCGAAGTCCGCCGCCCGCGCCGCCGAGGCCTGGGCGCCGTGGCGGTCCTACGCCGTCCACCGGCTGTGGGCCGGTCCCGCCGGCACGGGCCCCGCCGGCACCGCTCCCGCCGGCACCGCCGCCGCGAGCAGCGGCATCAGCATCAGCACCAGCGCCACCGGCATCAGCGCCACCAGCACCGGAACGGAGAACGAACGAGCATGAGCACCACCGTCTACACCACCATGGAGAGCCCCTTCGGTCGGCTGCTGCTCAGCGGGGTGCTGCCGGAGGACGGCGGCCCGGCCGCGCTGGCCACCGTCACCGCGCCCGGCCAGAAGTACGCGCTGGCCGAGCCCGCCGACGACTGGGTGCTCGACCCGGAGGCGCTCGCCGAGCCGGTGGCCCAGCTGACCGACTACTTCGCCGGCAAGCGCATGGGCTTCGACCTCCCGCTCGCGCCCGAGGGCACCGAGTTCCGCCGCAGGATCTGGGCCGCGCTGGACGAGATCCCGTACGGCAAGACCGTCACCTACGGCGAACTCGCCGTGCTGGCGGGGCAGGAGCCGCGCATGGTCCGGGCGGTCGGCGGCGCGGTGGGCGCCAACCCGCTGCTGGTCGTCCGCCCCTGCCACCGGGTGCTCGGCGCCGGCGGGGCGCTCACCGGCTTCGCCGCCGGCGTGGACCGCAAGCGCTGGCTGCTGGACCTGGAGAGCGGCACCCTGTTCTGACCACCGGGGCCCGGGCGCTCAACCGGAGCACTCAGCTTGAGCGTTCAGCCCGAGATTCCAGCCGGATCGCTCAACTCCTCAGCTCCACCCGCCAGTTGTTGCTGCGCATGAACCGCCCGGGCGGGAACTCGAAGTTCGTCTCGCCGAGCAGAGTGAACCCGGCCTTCGCGCAGACCGCGTTGGAGGCCGGGTTGTCCACCGACGGGAACGCGTGCAGGTGCGGGTGGGCTGCCTCGCGGCGGGCGGCCGCGACCGCCGCGCGGGTGGCGGCGACGGCGATGCCCCGGCCCTGATGGCCGGGCAGCACGTTCCACCCCATCTCGTGGACGGTCCGGCCCTCCCACGTCCGGGTGCCGTAGCCGACCGACCCGACCGCCTCGCCCTCGGGCAGCAGCACGATCCGGTACATGCAGCCGAGCCCGGACGGGACGAAGTCCAGGTAGCGCCGGTGCCGTACGAGCAGTTGCTCCTCGCTCTCCGGCCCGCCGACGTGCTTCTTCATCTCCGGCGTGTTGATCCGGCGCAGCAACGCGAGGTCGCCGTCCGCCCAGGGTTCGATCCGTACCTCTGCGGTGGTCACGCGGGGACGGTAACGCCGGGCGAGTCCCGGCGACCATCGGTTTTCACCCGGCCGCGGGCGCCTGCTCGGCCCCGGCGCCCGGCTGGGCGAGGGCGCGGGCGAGCTGGTCCAGCGCGGGCAGGGCGTCGACGACCGCCGCGCGGTCGGTCGGGTCGAGGGTGTCGAGCGCGGCGGCGATCCGGCGCTCGTGGGCGTGCTGCCAGTCGTCCAGCTGCCGGCGTCCGGCCGGGGTGAGGGCGATGCGGGCGGTCCGGCGGTCGCCGGGGTCGGCCTGGCGGTCCACGAACCCGGCGTCGAGCAGCTTCCCGACCAGCCCGCTGACGGTGTTGGGGGCGAGACGCTGCCGCGCGGCCAGCTCGCCGACCCGCAGCGGAGCGGCGGCCAGCGTCTGGAGGAGTTCGACCTGCGCCATCGGCAGGGACTCCCACGGGTAGTCGGTGCGGATGCTGCTGCGCAGCGCGCGGCGCAGCCGGGTGACGGTGTCGGTCAGCTGTCGGGCGTGCTCGACCGCCGGGTCGGGGCTTCCGGTGGCGGGGTCGGGAACGTGTGGTGACGACGGCATGGCGGACAGCGTATCGCCTGGTGCGGGGCGGTTCTGCGGCCGGTTCGGGTCCCGTGCGCGCGCCGGGTCGCGGCTCTGTGCGGGCTTCTCGGCAGGTGTCCGCCGGGCGCCGTCCGGCACTGCCCGTACCGCACAGTCCCCACCACACGGTCCGTACCGCGGGAGGGTCCTGTCGCAGAGCGATCTGCTCGTAGCACGAACATATCTGTATCCGATATATTCGGCCTATGAACGCCACCGCCCTTGCCTCGCGGCTGCTCACCGAGCGGCCCCGGCCGCGCGGTATAGCCGGCTGGCGCCACGCCCACTGGCTCGCCGTCGGCACGGTCTGCCTCGGCGCCTTCCTCGGCCAGCTCGACGCCAGCGTCATCGCCCTGGTCTTCCCCGCGCTCGGCCGCCACTTCGACGCGGGCTTCGCCGCCGTCGAGTGGGTCGCCCTGGCCTACCTGCTGGTCCTGGTCGCCCTGCTGGCCCCGATCGGCTGGCTGTCCGACCGGGTCGGCCGCAAGACGATGTACATCGGCGGTTTCGCGGTCTTCGGCCTCTCCTCCCTCGGCGCCGGATTCGCCGGCAGCCTCTGGGTGCTGGTCGGCTGCCGCGCCGTCCAGGCGGTCGGCGCCGCGATGATGCAGGCCAACAGCGTCGCCCTGGTCGCGCGCGGCGTCCCCGGGCACGCGATGCGGCGCGCGCTCGGCATCCAGGCCTCCGCCCAGGGCCTCGGCCTGGCGCTCGGGCCGAGCCTCGGCGGGCTGCTGGTCGAACACGCCTCGTGGCGCTGGGTGTTCTGGGTCAACGTGCCGATCGCGGTGTTCGGCCTCCTGGCGGGCTGGTACCTGCTGCCCCGCACCCGGACGGCCGACGCCCCGGCCCACCTCCCCACCGGCGCCCCCACCACCGTGCCGGGCCCCCGCCGGACCGATCCCCGGGAGACCCGGGAGACCCGGGAGACCCGGGAGATCCGAAAGGCCGGCGAATCCCGCGACCCCCGAGAGCCCGCCGCCCGCTTCGACCTGCCCGGCATGCTGCTGCTCACCGGGGCGACCACTTCACTGCTGCTCGCCCTGTCCACCGCCTCCGGCCTGCCCCTGCCCGGCTGGGCGGCGGCCGCCCTGCTGCTCGTCTCCGCCGTGCTGGCCCTGGCCCTGGTGCGCCAGGAGCGGCGCGCCGCCCGGCCGATCCTGGCGCCCGGACTGCTCAACACCCCGGGTGTGCGTTCCGGTCTGGTGGTGGCGCTGATCGGCTACCTGCTGCTGTTCTGCCCGCTGGTGCTGGGCCCGGTGCTGCTCACCGGCGCGGGGGTGTCGACGGCACGCGCGGGCCTGGTGGTCACCCTGCTGCCCGCCGCGTTCGCGTTCGCCGCGACGGTCGGCGGCGGGCTGCTGCCCCGAGGCTGGTCGGACGTGACCAGGTGCCGCGCCGGTGCGCTGCTCGCGGCCGGCGGACTGGTGCTGTTCGCCCTGCTGCCGGCCTCGGACGTGTCGGCGCTCCCGCTGCCGGCCGCCGGCTACGGGCTGGGCCTGTTGCTGCCCGCCAACAACGCCCTGGTGATGCGGGCGATCCCGGCGCAGTGCTCGGCGGTCGGCGGCGGCATGGTGAACATGGCCCGCAGCCTCGGCACGGCGCTCGGCATGGCGCTTTCCGTCCTCGGTGTCCATCTGGCGGGCGCCGAGTCCGGTGGGCGGACGGTGCTCTTCGTCCTCGCCGCCGCCGCGGCCGCCGCCGCGCTGCTCACCCGGCCCGCCCGCTCCTGAGCCCCGCGGACCACGCCCAGCGACCTGAGCCCAGCGACCTGAGCCCAGCGAATCACGCCGGAGCGCCCCGAGGCGAGCCGGCAGAACCAGCCGGCTAGGCGTCCGTACGGGCGTTCAGGATGTCCTGGGCCCGGTTCAGGCCGCGCCGCACCAGGGTCTCCAGGGCGTCCGCGCAGCGGTCCAACTCGTGAGGCAGGGCGGCCAGTTCATCCTCCGAGAACTTCTTCAGCACGAAGTCCCCGACGCTCTGGCCCTTCGGCGGACGGCCGATTCCGAACCGCAGGCGGACGAAGTCCCGGGTGCCGAGCACCTCGCCGACCGAGCGCACGCCGTTGTGGCCGCCGGGTCCGCCGGCGCGCTTGAGCCGGGCGGAGCCGAACGGGAAGTCCAGGTCGTCCTGCACCACGACGAGCCGCTCGACCGGGACGCCGTGGCGGCGCAGCAGCGCGGCCACCGGGCGCCCGGACAGGTTGATGGACCACAGCGGCTTGGCCAGCAGCACCCGGTGGCCGTCGACGTCGATCCCGGCCACCCGGGTGGCGATGCCGCGGCGGCGGAACCGGGCGCCGTGGCGCTCGGCCAGCCGGTCCACGGCGAGGAAGCCCGCGTTGTGCCGGGTGAGCCGGAACCACGGGCCGGGGTTGCCCAGTCCGGCGATCAGCCAGGGGTCGTCGGGGGTCATGCGGGGAGTCTCCGGAGGGTGTGGGGGGAAGGACGGCGGACGGCCGGAGCGCGGCGGGGACGGTACGGGACCGTTCCCGCCGCGCTCCGGCCGTCCGGGAAGCGCACGGAACACGTCGCACGTGCAGCACACACGGCATGCGCGGCACACGGCACACACGGCACACACGGCAATCGCAGCGCATGCCGAACACGCGGAACACGCAGGGAGCGCGCCCCGTGGACGACCGCTCAGGAGGCGGGCACGCCGGGTTCGGCGCCGCGCTCCTTGAGCATGTCGGTCATCAGCTGGAGCTCGGAGGTCTGGGCGACCACCATCGTCTGCGCGAGCCGCTTCTCGGCATCGTTCCGGGCCTTGTCGACGTAGCCCTGGGCCATCTCGACGCCGCCCTTGTGGTGCTCGATCATCAGCTGGAGGTAGAACACCTCGGCGTCCCGCCCGCTGAGTGTGCGCAGCTTCGCGATCTGGGTGTTGGTGGCCATGCCGGGCATCAGCGAACCGTCGTGGGCCTGGTAGTCGTGGCCCATCTTCATCCACGCCATCGGCGTGGCGGTCGAGTGCTGGGACAGCCCCCACTGGTCCAGCCAGCCCATCATCATCCCGCGCTGGTTGGCCTGGGTGTTGATGATGTCGAAGGCCAGGGTGCGGGTCGGCTCGTCGGCGGTGCGGTCCCGGACGACGAACGACAGGTCCACCGCCTGCTGGTGGTGGGTCGCCATGTCGCGGGCGAACCCGGCCTCCGGGGAGTCGTCCGCGGGGACGGACAGCGTGGACGAGCCGGACGCGGAGGTCCCGCTCGCCACCAGGGCCGGCACCCCGAGCGCCAGCGCCACGGCGGCGGCCAGCGCGGCCGGCCACCACATGCGGCGGCGGCGCGGGGCCCCGCCCTCCTCGACGGCGTCCGCCGTGGCCGCTGCCGTTGCGGGGGCGGACGCGTCGGGGCGGCCGGCGTCGGCGGCGGTCACATCTGCCCCATGGTGCAGGAGGCGCCCGGCTCCTGGGTCTGCTTGCCCTGGACGTACTTGGTGAAGAACTCCTCCACCCGCGGGTCGGTGGCGCTGTCCACGATCAGCTGGGTGCTCCAGGCGTTCAGGGTGATCGTGCCCTGCTCGTCCGGGTACGGGCTCATCATCGAGTACGGGGTCTTCTTGACCTTGTCCGAGAGGATCTTGAGGTCGTCCGGGGTGGCCTTGCCGTTGTACGTCACCCAGACCGCGCCGTGCTCCAGCGAGTGGACGGCGCGCTCGTTCTCGAGCGGCTGGTCGTAGACGTGGGCCATGCAGTCCGCCCAGATCGCGTTGTGGTCGCCGCCGACCGGCGGGGTCATCGGGTAGGTGACCTTGTCCTTGACGTGGGTGCGGCTCAGCTCGCCGAAGGTCTTCACGCCCGGGATGTCCGCGTTGGCGGCGACCTCCTTGTCCTTCTTCTTCTGGTTCTGGTCCATGACGATCCAGGTGCCGGTGGCGATCGCACCGACCACCAGCACACCGGCCGCCACCGAGGCGACGATCTTGTTGCGGCGGTCGCGGCGCTGCTCGGCGGCGCGCAGCTCGGCGATCCGGGCGCGGCGGTCGAGGCCGTCCTGCTTGCCGCCGGGCTTGTTGGACTGCTTGGAGGCGGAACCCATGGTGGTCGTCCTTGTCCCCGCCGCACCGGTCGGTGGCGGCGGTCAGCTGGAGTGAGAGGAAGGGCGGATCCGCCGGCGGCGCGCCGGCGGTGGGTTCCACTCAGGACCGGTGGACCTGGAGTTCGTGCAGGTCGGGAACAGGGTGTGCGCCGTCCAGCAGACCGGCGGGCACCACCCGGGGCGGCGCCTCGGGCGCGGCCGGGGTCAGGGGTGACACGGCGGGCTGCGGTTGCGGCGGCGGGTTCGGCAGCTGGGCGTCCTGCGGGCAGAACGGGTGGCTGGAGCAGCCGTTGTTGCGCGGCGGCTCGCCGCCGGCGGTGCAGAGGATCCAGTGCCCCTGCTCCTCGGCCGTCCGGTGGTGGTCCGAGGGCTTCGCGGACTTGGTGACCTTCGCGGCGCGGCCGGTGTAGGAGGTCTGCCCGGTGGCGACCTGGACGCTGACCACGCTGACCACGGTGACGGCGCTGACCGGGGCCCGGGGCGGGGCCGGATGGCCGGAGCCGTCCGCCGCCTTCGACTGGCCCGCGCAGGGCAGCAGTGTCAACAGGGTGACGAGCAGCAGGACCAACAGCCCACCCGCCGGGCGGCCCGCGGATGCGGCCCTCCCCGGTCGGGGCGAACTGGGGGCCGACGCGGTCATGCGCACATTTAATCAGCCGAACGAGTGATGCGATGCCCCCCATCAGCCCCCATTTTCGGCGGCCCGAGCGCCCGGATGACCAGGAAACGCCCTGCTCCGGACACATCCGGCAAGCACGGACGGAACGGAAGCGGACGAACCGGTGACGCACCCGGTGCGGTCCGGCGAACCGGCTGGTGAGCGCGGTGGCCGGGACTTTCCGGTGGGTGACCGGTTGTCGTCGAAACCCGGACAGGGTCCTCGCGGGTGGAGAACAATGTCGTCAGCCCGGCCCGCCGGGGCGGCGCGACCACGGAACGACCAGGAGCCGCCAGATGAGCAAGCAGGGTGCACCCGCAGAGCCGCACCGGCCGGACGACGGCTGGTGGGACGCCGTCTACGACGGTCCGGCGGGCACCCTTCCGGACACCCCGCACGCCGACCCCGGCGACGGCAGCGTGGACGACTGGTTCGACACGGCGGTCGGGCTCATCGGTCAGCAGCGGTCGGCGGAGCCGGAGCCGGAGCCGGAGCCGGCGTCGGGGTCGGCCTCGGCGTCGGGGTCGGCTGCCGAGGCTGTGGTGGAGCCTTCCGCGGAACCCGACGCCCCGGCGGGCTCGGACACCCGGGACAGCATCGACGACTGGTTCGACACGGCGGTCGGCGTGATCGGCGGCGGATCGGCGGGGATCGGGCGACAGCGGACCTCCACGGAGACCCACCGGTTCCCGGCCCCCGCCTTCGCCGACGACACACCGAAGGCCGCGCCCGCACCGGAGCCCGCGCCGGTCCCTGAACCCGCGCCCGCACCGAAGGCCGCGCCCGCACCGAAGGTCGCGCCCGCACCGAAGGCCGCGCCGGTCCCTGAACCCGAGCCCGCACCGAAGGCCGCGCCCGTCCCTGAGCCGGCATCGGCAGCCGAACCAGCCCCGGAGCCCACGGCCGTACCCGTCTCGGACCCGGTCTCGTTGGAGAAGCCCACCCCGCCGCCCACCCCCGAGCCGGAACCCGAGCCGGAGCGCACCCCCGAACCGGATCCCGCACCAGAGCCCGAGGCCCCCGAAACCGCCCACACCCCCGAGCCCGAACCCGTCCACACCCCCGAGCCCGACCCGGAACCCGCGGCCCAGGCCGTCCTCGATCCCCGCCTGGCCGTCCGCGCACCGCTCGCCGACGGCGGCGCCGCCGTCCCGCACGTCGGCGAACGCCCCCCGACGTACGGACCCGAGCCGACCGCCGTACCCGAGGCGGATCCGGGCGCCCTGCACGCCCTCGTACCGGACACCGTGCTGGACGGCGCCCAGTACGGCTCCACCGTGCTGCGCGCCGCCTCCGTCCGGGGCGACTCCGCGCGCTACCGGGGCGAGCCGCGACGCGACGCCCTGCTGGTCACCCGGTTCGGCGAGGGCCCCGACGGCCTGCTGCTCGCCGTCCTCGGCGGCTTCGACCGTACGGGCGGCGGCGCGGAGGACGAGGCGCCCGCCCCGGAGGCGGTCGCGGCCGCCACCGGCGAGGCGTGCCACCAGCTCGCCGCCGCGATCGGGCGCAGCCGGGCCGGCCTGGCCGCCGACCTGCGTGACGGCGCCCGCGACCGGCTCCGCTACGGCCTCCAGCGGCTGGCCACCGGCGCGGCCGCCCCGCTGCGCGCCCTGGCGCCCCGGCCGGAGGAGACGCCGTCCCCGGCCTCGCTGCACTGCCTGCTGGTGTCACTGGACCCGGGGGCCGCCTACCGCGCGGCCTTCGGTGTCGGCCCGGGCGGGCTCTACCTGCTGCGCTCCGGCCACTGGATCGACGCGTACGCGGCCCGCCTGCTGCACCATCCGGACGGTCAGCCGCCGGTGCCGGAGGCCCCGGTGCCCGGCCCGCGTCCGTTCCGGTTCCGGCTCGTCCCCGCGACACCGGGCGACATCCTGCTCCTCTGCACCCCGGGTCTCGCCCGCCCGGTCGCCGACGAGCCGGCCGTCGCCCACTTCCTGTCCACCCACTGGACGCACCCCCACCCCCCGGGCACCGTCGACTTCCTCCGCCAGGTGCAGGTCCGTGCCAAGGGCTACGCCGACGACCGCACGGCCGCCGCCGTCTGGACCGAGTGACACCGCACCGGCCAGGGCCGGAACAGCCAGGATCGGACCGGCCAGGGCCGGGGCGCGTCAAGCCCGGGGGCGGCGCGTCAGGCGCGCAGCAGGACGCCGGTGACGGCGGTGGCCTGGGTGAGGGCGACGGGGCGGTGGGCGTCCGGGAGGCCGATGGCGACGGGGACGGCGAGGCCGTCGAGCAGGGCGCGGATCTGTACCGCGCGGTCGGCGGCGGGCCCCGGGGTGAAGTGGCCGGCGGCGGCGCCCTCCTCGATGAGGGCGACCAGGTCGGCCTGCCAGGGGGCCTCGATCTCCTGCTGCCCCTGGCGGATCTCGGCGCTCGCGGGGGAGCGGCCCCACACCTCGACCCAGAGGATCCAGCGCGGGTCGCCCGGGCCCTCCGGCAGGTAGAGGCGCAGGTAGGCGTCGAGGCGCTGCCAGGGGTCGAGGGAGTGGTCGGCGAGGGCCTCACGGCGGCGGGCGCCGAGCCGGCCCTCGCTCCAGCGGAGGGTCTCCAGCAGCAGCTGGTCCTTGCTGCCGAAGTAGTAGAGCAGGTGTCCGGCGCTCATCTGGAGCTGTTTGCCGAGCCCGGCCATGGTGAGCTTGGCGAGCCCGTGTTCGGCGATCGCGGCCCGCGCGGTGGCGAAGACCTCCTCGCGGGGGCGGGCCGGCCGGCGCGGGCGGGGGTCGGCCATGTGCGGGTCTCCTCGGTGGAACGGCGCTCGGAAGGCTACCCGGGTGGGCGCGCGGGGCGCCCACCCGGGTGGGGCGTCAGAGCGCCTTCGGCTGCTGCTGGGTGATGCAGTGGATGCCGCCGCCGTTGGCGAAGATCTCGCGGGCGTCCACGAGTTCGACGGTGCGGCCCGGGTAGGCCTCGGCGAGGATCGCGGCGGCCTCCTGGTCGCGCGGGTCGTCGAAGGCGCACAGGACGACCGCGCCGTTGGCCACGTAGTGGTTGATGTACGAGTAGTCGACGGGCTCGCCGTCCTCGTCCAGCAGGACGGTGGGAGCGGGCAGTTCGATGACCTCCAGGGGTCGGCCCTGGGCGTCGGTGGAGGCGCGCAGGACGGCGACCAGCTCGCGGCAGACCTCGTGGTCCGGGTGCGAGGGGTCGGGCTGGACGTGGGCGACCACGACGCCCGGGCGCACGAAGGAGGCGACGATGTCGATGTGTCCGCGGGTGCCGAACTCGTCGTAGTCGCGGGTGAGTCCGCGCGGCAGCCAGATCGCCTTGGTGGTGCCGAGGAAGGCGTGCAGCTCGGCCTCGACCTCCTCCTTGGTCCAGTCCGCGTTGCGGCCCTCGCCGAGCTGGACGGTCTCGGTGACCAGCACCGTGCCCTCGCCGTCGACGTGGATGCCGCCGCCCTCGTTGATCAGCCGGGAGGCGAAGCGCTGAACATCCGTCAGTTCGCTGATGTGCTCGGCGATGTGCTGGTCCTTGTCCCAGCGGGCCCAGGACTGCGCGCCCCAGCCGTTGAAGATCCAGTCGGCGGCGGCCAGCGAGCCCTTGCCGTCGATCAGGAAGGACGGGCCGATGTCGCGCATCCACGCGTCGTTCAGCGGGCGTTCGACGATCTCGACCCGCTCGGAGACGTACTTGCGCGCCTCCTCCGTCTCGCCGGTGTTGACGATCAGAGTGACCGGCTCGTACCCGACGATGGTGTCGGCGACGGCGGCCCAGGCCTGGCGGGCGGCGTGCAGCTGCTCGGGGCCGTCGAACGTCGGGTTGGCGGTGGGGAAGGCCATCCAGGTGCGCTCGTGCGGGTGCCACTCGGCGGGCATCCGGTAGCCGAGCGAGGCGGGCGTGGTGGTGGTCATCATCGAGTCCTAAGGGAGTCCTGGGCCTTGGCCGGATCGTCGGGGGTCAGAGGAAGTAGAGGCGGCTGAGCGAGACGCTGTCCGCGGGCTCGGATCGCAGCGGCGAGCCGTCCAGCGAGACCAGGCCGGTCTCGGTGACCTCGACCCGGCCGATGCGGGCGTTGCGCACCATGTCGCGCGGCCCGATGCCGCGGGTGTTGCGCACGCCGACCCGGCGGCGGCGGGTGGGCAGCCCGTCGGCGGCCTGGTCGAGGTAGGCGCCGTCGGCGGCGACCTGGGCGACGAAGGCCACCGAGATGTCGGCGGCGGTCGCGCCGTGGGCGCCGAACTGCGGTCCGAGAACGAGGGGTTCGCAGCGGTCGGTGGAGGCGTTGGGGTCGCCGACCACGCCGTACGCGGGGAAGCCGGCCTTGAGGACCAGCTGCGGCTTGGCGCCGAAGTGGTCCGGGCGCCACAGCACGATGTCGGCGAGCTTGCCGACCTCGATCGAGCCGACCTCGTGCGCGAGGCCGTGCGCGATGGCCGGGTTGATGGTGAGCTTGGCGATGTAGCGCAGCACGCGCTCGTTGTCGTCGCCGTCCTCCGTCGTCCCGTACGAGCCGGTGCCGTCGAGCGGGCCGAGTTCGGCCTTCATCTTCCCGGCCATGGCGAAGGTGCGGCGCACCGTCTCGCCGGCCCTGCCCATGCCCTGGGCGTCGGAGGAGGTGATGCCGATGACCCCGAGGTCGTGCAGCACGTCCTCGGCGCCCATGGTGCCGGCCCGGATGCGGTCGCGGGCCATCGCGGCGTCGCCGGGCAGGTCGGGCTTGAGGTCGTGGGCGGAGACGATCATGTCGTAGTGCTCGCCGAGGGCGTCCCGGCCGAAGGGCAGGGTGGGGTTGGTGGAGGAGCCGATGACGTTCGGCACGCCCGCCATCTTCAGCACGTTGGGGACGTGTCCGCCGCCGCAGCCCTCGATGTGGAAGGCGTGGATGGTGCGGCCTTCGAGGACCTTCAGGGTGTCCTCGACGGAGAGGCACTCGTTCAGGCCGTCGGTGTGCAGGGCGACCTGCACGTCGTACTCCTCGGCGACCCGCAGCGCGGTGTCCAGGGCGCGGGTGTGCGCGCCCATGTCCTCGTGCACCTTGAAGCCGGACGCGCCGCCCTCGGCCAGCGCCTCGATCAGCGGGGCCTCGTCGGAGGACGAACCGCGGCCCAGGAAGCCGATGTTGACGGGCCAGGCGTCGAAGGCGTTGAAGGCGTGGCGCAGCGCCCAGGGGGAGTTGACGCCGACGCCCCAGACCGGGCCGAACTCCTGGCCGATGATCGTGGTGACGCCGGAGGCCAGCGAGGCCTCCATGATCCGCGGCGAGAGCAGGTGCACGTGGGTGTCGATGGCGCCGGCGGTGGCGATCAGGCCCTCGCCGGAGACGATGGTGGTGCCGGTGCCGACGACCACGTCCACGCCGTCCAGGGTGTCCGGGTTGCCGGCCCGCCCGATCGAGGCGATCCGGCCGCCGATCAGGCCGATCGAGGTCTTGCGGATGCCCTGGGCCGCGTCGATCACCAGCACGTTGCTGATCACCACGTCGCAGGTGTCCCGGACGGCGGCGGGCTTGAGGTGCAGGCCGTCGCGGGCGGTCTTGCCGAAGCCGGCCAGGAACTCGTCACCGGGCGCCTGGGAGTCGGACTCCACTCGGACGATCAGCCCGCTGTCGCCGAGCCGGACGCGGTCCCCGGCACGCGGGCCGTGGACGGCGATGTAGTCGTGCGGGGTGATCGAGGTCACTCCCCCACCTCCGGGTCGTCGAAGCTGGTCAGGTAGCCGGTCGCGCGGGCCTTCGCCAGGGCGGCCTCCTTGGCGCCGGGCGCGTCCAGCGGGCCGTCCACGAGCCCGGCGAAGCCGATCGCGACCCGCTCGCCGCCGATCGGCACCAGGCCGACCTCGACGGTGGCGCCGGGGTCGAAGCGCACCGAGGAGCCGGCCGGGACGGCCAGGTGGGTTCCGTAGGCGGCGGCCCGGTCGAAGGCCAGACGCGGGTTGGCCTCGAAGAAGTGGAAGTGCGAGGTGACCGAGATCGGCACCCCGGAGGTGTTGTGGACGGGGAGCAGCAGCGTCTCCTCGACCGGGTCGTAGCCGGTGCCGTCGCCGATCAGCGCGCTGCCGGGGGCCTCGTCGCCGAGCGAGCCGGCGCCCTTGAACGGGTCGTTGACGACGGCGAGGCGGGTGCCGTCCTCGAACACGGCCTCGACCTGGACGACGGTGACCACGTCCGGCACGCCGGGCAGCACGTCGGCGGCGGTCAGCACGGAGCGGCCGGCCTCGATGGCCTCGGCCAGGCGCCGGCCGTCGCGGGCGGCCTCGCAGACGGTGTCCGCGATCAGGGCGGTGGCCTCGGGGATGTTGAGGCGCACGCCCCGGGCGCGGCGGGCGCGGGCCAGTTCGGCTGCCGTGAAGATCAGCAGCCGGTCCCGTTCGGTGGGGGTCAGTCGCACGGTTCCTCGCTCGCGGGTCGTCGGGCCCCTCGGCCAGGCAGGGGGCGTCGGCTCGGGCCTCGGGGGTGCCTGGGGAGATGTTAGAACGCCGTTCAAACATCTCGGGGTCATTGAACCCGGACCGGGCCGCCCTGTCCAGCGTTGCCGCTCCGCGGGCGTTCGGCCTGCCGGGCGGGGGACGGGGGTGAGGGGCCCGGCGGGGGACGGGAGTGAGGGGCCCGGCGGGGGAGCGGGGGCGACGGCTCCGACGGGGCCGCGGGCCGGCGCCGTGGACCAGCGCGCGGGGGAGCGGGGCAGGGGGCGCGTGGTCGGGCGTGCGGTCCGTACGGGCGCCGGGTGTGCGCGGGATCGGGCGGGGGCGTCCTCGAAAACGGCCTCTGCGCTTCGCAAACCTGTCCGGCGCGGGCAGTTGGATCACGCGAACCACCCCGTGCCCCTTTCACCCCACGTGATCGGACGCACACTGTTGCAAACGCCGTCAACTGGGCATGAGGATGAGTGGTCAGAACGAGGGGGCCACCCGGCCGGCGGGGGATCCGGAGGCAGGGGGCCCGGATTCCAGGGCGGGGGCATGTGTTGATGGACGGTCAGTCGCGATTCCCGCGGCAGCGGACGAGTTCCGGCGACGCCTACCGGTCCGGGCCGGTCCAGGGGCCGGTCGTCGGCACCGGGACGACCCTGCCGGGCACACCGGCTCCGGGGTGTGCCCTGCACCGGCGGTTGCACCTCACGCTCGACCCGGCGGACCTGGTCGGGGTGGGCGCGGTCAGGCACCGGCTGCGTTCGGCGCTGAGCCACTGGGGGGTGCCGGAGCTCTCCGACACCGCCGAGCTGCTCTCCTCCGAGCTGGTCACCAACGCGCTGCTGCACACCGGCAAGGGCGCGGTGTTCGATGCGGTGCTCGGCACGGACCACCGGCTGCGCGTCGAGGTGCAGGACGGCACCAGCAGACTTCCCGGGCGCCGCCGCGATCCGGAGGCCGAGTACGCCACCTCGGGGCGCGGCCTGCAGCTGGTGGAGGCGCTCGCGGACTCCTGGGGCGTGCAGCTGCGCGGCGACGGCAAAGTCACCTGGTTCGAACTCGCCACGCCCTGAGCCGCGCACCCGTCGACGCCCGGGACCTGCGCCCTTACGGTTCCGGGCCGCCATCGCCGGTATGGTCGTACGATTGTTTGTCGTCGATTGATTCGCCGTCGAAGCAAGCCCTGAACAGAAGGCGGAACGGAAGGTTTCCGGCCCGTTGGCATTGCCGCTCGGCCGAACATTGGCCAGGATGGTGGGAATGTGTGTCCACGTGCGGGAAGCAGCGGGGAGACCGAACCTCGACTGGCCACCGCCCGTCGCACCGTCCTATCCAGCACGACCCATCACACCGCCACGCGGCCCGTCCGGACGGTCGGCGCGGTCCGCCACGGCAGCGGCAGGAGCAGCATGCCCACTGAGCCCGAGTCGCCGGGGCCGGCGCTTCCTCCCGGCGCGTCGCCCGTCGTCGAGCCGCGAACGGTAGAGCCGAGGACCGTGGAGTCGAGGACCACCAAGCCGAGAGCCGTGGAACCGCGCACCGTCGAGCCGAGAGCCGTGGAACCGGGAGCCGTCGGAGCGCGCGTCGCCGAGCCGAGAGCCGTGGAGCCGGGCGCCCCGGAGCCGCGCACCCCCGGGAGCGGCCGGGGCAGGCCGCCCGCCCAGCCCTCGCGCCGCGGCTCCGCGGTGCGCCCGTCCCCGAGCCTCGCCGCCGCCCGGCTCGCGCCCGTGCTCTCCGGGGGGCTGCCGCCCTCCACCGCGGACACCATGCCGGACTGGCTGGAGCCCGCGATGGCCGCCAACGGCATCGGCTCCTTCGACTGGGACATCCGCCGCGACGTCCTGGAGGGCGACCAGCGGGCCTGCGCGATCGTCGGACTGGACGCCCTGGAGCGGGTCCGCTTCGACCGCACCGCCGCCTCCTTCCTGACCCTGCTGCACCCCGAGGACGCGCCCGTGGTGCGCCGCCGGGTCGAGCGCGCGGTCGCTGAGCTGGGCCAGTGCGGCGCCTACTACCGCACCGTCGGGGCGAACGGCGGCATGCGCGCGGTGCGCTTCCGCGGCCGGGTGCTCGCCGACGCCTTCGGCCGGGCCTCCCGGATGGTCGGCTTCGTCTGGGACGCCACCGTCGAGCTGCACAAGCGCGACCACGCCGACCGGATGGCCCAGCTGCGCGAGGAGCGCTCCCGGTTCATCAAGGAGGCGGCGCGCGCCCTCTCCGAAGCCGTCACCGTGCGTGACGTGGCCCGGGTGTTCACCGAGCTGCCGCTGCCCGGACTGCCGCCGGACGGCCTGGTGCTGGCCTCCTTCGAGGCCGGACGGGCCCAGATCCTCGGCGCCTCCGGCTACCGCGCCGACACGCTGGCCGTCTGGGACCGCACCGTGCTGCCGACCGGCCACCCGGCCGCGGAGGCGCTGCGCCACCGGGCGCCGGTCTTCGTGTCGACCCGCGAGGAGTTCCGCGACGGCTACCCCGAGGTGTGGGAGCCGACCAGCCGCGGCGGCCGGGGCTCCTGGGCGTACCTGCCACTGGTCGCCAGCGGCCGGGCGATCGGCGTCTGCGTGGTCAGCTTCGACGACGAGCGCGAGCTGGACGCCGACGAGCGCACCCTGCTGTCCACCCTGGGCGGGCTGGTCGCCCAGTCGCTGGCCCGGGCCCGGCTGCACGACGCCGAGCACGAGCTCGCGGCCGGCCTCCAGCGGGTGATGCTGCCGCGCACCGTCCCGTCCGTCCCGGGCGTGACCACCGCCGTGCGCTACCTCGCGGCCGGCTCCGGCCTCCAGATCGGCGGCGACTGGTACGACGTGGTGCCGCTGCCCGGCGGGCACGTCGGCCTGGTGATCGGCGACGTCCAGGGCCACGACGTGCACGCCGCCGGGATCATGGGCCAGCTGCGGATCGCGCTGCGCGCCTACGCGGCCGAGGGCCACCCGCCCGCCGCCGTGATGGCCCGCGCCTCCCGCTTCCTCGCCGACCTGGACACCGACCACTTCGCGACCTGCACCTACGCCGAGGTCAACGTGGACTACGGCGTGGTCTACGCGGTCCGGGCCGGCCACCTCGACCCGGTGGTGCGCCGCGCGGACGGCACCGCCGCCGTGGTGCCGGTGGCCGGCGGGCTGCCGCTGGGCATCGACCCGGACCAGGAGTACCGCGTCACCCGGTTCAGCCTGGACCCTGGCGAGACCGTGCTGCTCTGTACCGACGGCCTGGTCGAGGCGCGTGGCATGGACCTCGACGAGGGCGTCGCCCGGCTCACCCGGACGCTCGCCCGCCCGCTGCCGGACGCCGCCGAGGCCGCCCGCGACCCGCTGGAGGAGCTGGCCGACCGGATCGCCTCCCAGGCCGCCGACTCCAGCGAGCGCGAGGACGACATAGCGCTGCTGCTCCTGCGCTGGGACGGCCCGGCCGGCGGCCTGGCCGCCCAGCAGCTGCGCCGCCGCATCGGCCAGGCCGACCTCGCGCGGGTCGCCGAGGTCCGGGCCGAGCTGCGCGACGCGCTGCGCCGCTGGGGCGTCGCCGAGTTCATCGACACCGCCGAGCTGCTCTCCTCCGAACTGGTCACCAACGCCATCCGGCACACCGACCGGGACGCCATGTTCACCGCCCGGCTCTACCGGGAGCCGGAGGCGGACGGTGGCCGGGCCCGGCTGCGGGTCGAGGTGGAGGACGAGTCGGACCTCTGGCCGACCCGCCGCACGCCGGGGGAGCAGGCCTCCTCCGGACGCGGACTGATGCTGGTCGAGGCACTCGCGGACTCCTGGGGCGTGGAGCCGCGCGGCTCCGGCAAACGGATGTGGTTCGAGCTCAGCGGGACGGCGTCGGCGGCGGCCTGAGGCCCCGTCGGCTCAGGCCCGGCTGGACGACCGCGCCCCCGGCCGGCTCCACCTCGCGCTCCGCCGCGAACCGTTCCGTGCCGACCCGTTGGCGGATTCGCCGGCAATGCGCTGAGGAGAGGGATTTCTGGCCCGGTGACGATCGCACGGTCGTAGGAATGCGCGGCGGATCGTTCCCGGAATGACGGGCTTTTCGAACCTGATATCGCACGGGTTTTCGTCAACGCCGCGTGACGCGAGGGCAGCCGCCGCACATGTCCTGCGGATCCGCGGTGTAGACGAGGCAACAACTGGCCCGGGAGCGCTCCGGGCCCGGGGCGCCGCCCGACCCGGGCGCCGGGGGTGCGAAGCCGGCGCCCGGAGTGAAGGGGGCCGGTGCGGGGGCGGGCCGGCCGTCCGCGCCGGGCGTGTGCGCGGGGTCGAGGGGCTCGCCGGGCGCCAGCAGCGTGGACAGTTCGGCGCGCGCCCGCTCCTGCTCCCCGAGCAGTCCGCCCGCGTAACAGAGCCCCTCCACCACGGCGTCGGTGGCCATCGCCCACAGCACCCGGGGTCCGCGCCGCGCCTCCGGGCCGAAGGCGGTGAGCACCGGGGCCAGGAAGGCGCCCAGCGCGGACCGCAGCGCGGCGGCCAGCGCCGGCTCGTCCGGCACCGACCCGGCCTGGCCCGAGCCGGCCGCAGGATCCTCCGGCAGGCAGACGAACTCCGCCGGGCGGACGGTCAGTTCGACCGCGTCGGGGCGTCGGTGCAGCGCGACGTCCCCGAGCGCGAGCAGCGGGACGCGCCGCTCCAGGAACCAGGGCAGTGTGAACAGCAGCGAGACCGGCCAGACGAAGCGGTGCAGCCCGAAGCCGGCCGCGACGTCCGGGCGCAGCGGCCGCCCGTAGCGGGCGAGGCCCTGCCGGGCGTCGTGGGCGATCAGCTCGCGGACCGTCTCGGGGCGGGCGGCGAGGTCGGCGGCGGTCAGCCAGCCGTCGCCGTGCCGGGGCCGGGCGCAGCGCACCGTCAGGATGGGGGTGAGCCCGGACAGCCGGTGGTACGAGGGCGCGCCCGGGGTGGTGGGGGCGGGAGCGGGGACGGGGGTGCGCGCGCCGGTGGTGCGGGGGGCGCGCGGCGTGGGGCCGGGCCGGGTGCTCGCGGTCATGGGCGGCCCCCTCGGGTCGACCGGGGCGCCCATGGTCCGCCCGGCGGTGCCCGGCGGCGGTGGCGCGCCGGACGCGGCCGGGCCGGGGCATGGCGGTGCCCGGGGAACGGCAAGGCGACCTGGCCGGGGTACTGCTCCCCCCGGCCAGGTTAGCCTCACCTTAGCTGATTGTCCCCCCGGTCTCGCTCGGGATGCGTCCGTCCGTGAGAGCCCCCGGCGTGCGGCGGAGCCCCAGCTGGCGCGCGAGCCAGACCGGCACTCCGCCCAGGGCGGCCACCAGCCGGGCTGCCTCGGCCCGCAGCCGCGCCGCCTCGGGCGGCTCGGACACCTCGGCGAGCGCGGCGAGCGCCGGCGCCACCCCCACCGTGAAGCCGAGTTGCTCGCGCAGCCGTAGGGAGGCGTCGAAGCCCTCCCGGGCGTTCCCGCGGTCCCCGCGGGAGAGCGCCAGTGCGGCCAGGTGTCGCCAGGTGTACGAGCGCAGCAGTTCGTCCCCGCGCTCGCCGGCGCCGTCGTGCGCCCGGCGGTAGGCGATCCAGGCGGCGCTGCGGTCGCGCAGCAGGTTCTCGGCGACCAGCCCGCGCCGGAAGTCCAGCAGCGGGCGGCCCGGGGCGTCCGGTGGCAGCAGGGCCGAGGTGCGGCCGAGCGCGGCCTGCGCCTCGTCCAGCCGGTCCCGCGGGCCGAGCACGCTCGCCACGTACGCGAGGAAGCCGCGGGCGCAGGCGGCGGCCGCGCGCTGTTCGGTGCCGGAGGCCAGCGCCTCCGCCAGGCGCAGCGCCTGCTCCGCCTGGGTCCAGTTCGCGGCGGTGAACAGGCACTGCTCGATGAGGAGTTCGGCCCGCCCCAGGGCCGTGGCCGGGTCGTGCTCGGCGGCCGGTCGCAGCAGTTCGGCGGCCTCCTGCCAGCACCCCCGGGACCTCAGCCGCCACACGGTGTCACCCGGCTCCTCCGCTGCCGCCCGCCCCCGCCCCTCCGGGCCGCTCGGGTCCCATCCGTGCTCCGACAACGCCACCTCCTTGTGTGCGCCATCCGGCAAGGGCGCGGACCCGCCCCTGAGGCCCTGCCGCCACGACCCGTGCGCATGACGACGACAGGGCGAAAGGCCCGCGCTGTGGCCGCAATTCAACACGGGGGTGAGCTTGTGCACCAGATCACGAGCGAAGGTTGTTGCTTTTGGAGGAAAAATGATCTAGGGGTGCGCACGGGAGGAGACGCGGAGGAGGGGGAAGAGGAGGGGAAGGGGGCCGCCCGCCGGGCGGCCCGGTGGGTCAGGAGGTCCAGCCGGTCTCCATCAGGGCCTCGGCGGCGCCGTTCGCGGGCTGCGGCACACCCGCCAGGTCCAGGCTGAACAGGGCGACCAGCAGCTGTTCGCCCCGCACGGTGGCCTGGTGCGAATAACCCGCGAGGGTGAACATCGCGGCGGCCATCTCCTCGGCGTGCAGGGTCTGCAGCCACAGGCACTCGACCGACTTCACGTCGGCGGGCTCGGTCCAGGTGTCCACCTGGGCGACCATCCGGCTGCCCAGCAGGGTGACCCCGTCGCGCTCCTGGGCCTCGGTCAGCTCAAGGTCGTCGAAGCCGAGCCACTCCAGGTAGCGGGCGGCGGTGAACACCGCGTCCTGCGAGGTGCGCACCGGGTGCGGGCGGAACGGCGTGCGGTGGCGGAACGGGCGGGAGCGGCCGGCCGTGGGCGGCGCGGGCGGGGCCGGGGTGGGCACGTTCACCGGGTGGGCCGGGTACGGGCGGGCGGCCTGCGGGCCGGAGGCGGCGAGCGGGGCGGCGGTGCCGGTGCCCAGCCGGGTGGCGCGGTCGACCGGTAGCCGGACGGTGGCGCCGCAGTTGCAGGTGAACTCGGGCTGCGGCCACTGGTCGGAGCGGCCGCAGTGCGGGCAGCGCATGCTCAGCCAGGAGTCCTCCCAGGAGCGGAAGCGCACCTGCACCGGCACCCCGCCGCGCAGCAGCGGCACCTTGAGCGAGGCCCCGCACGGGCAGGGCAGGGACGGCGGTTCGTAGAGGTGCTCGCGGCGGCAGGCGGGGCAGCGGATGGCCCGGGCGCCACCGCCCGGCCCCGGCCGTGTGGGGTCGTGTCCGGTGTAGTCGTCGGGCAGTCCGGCCATCGCGGGCTCCGTCCGTCGGTGTCGGGTGGGTGGGACGATTCCCATGCTCCCCGAAATGTCCGGCGCCGGACGCGGAATGGGGCAATCCTCAGGGACGGATCAGGGGCTCCTGCCCACCCGGGTAGGGGCGGAATCCTTCCGCGGGGGGATGCCCGGCGGGCCGGACCTGGACGTTCACCCCGCGGACCAGCGGGCCAGGTCGGCGGGGGTGTCGAGGTCGTCCGGGACGGCGACGTCGGCGCACTCGACCAGGACGAGCTCCGCCGCGTGCGCCGTCAGCAGGGCGCGGGCCCCGGCGTCGCCCCGGGCGCCCGCCGCCGCCTCGGCGAAGTGCCGGGCGCCGATCAGCACCGGGTGCCCGCGCCGCCCGTCGTAGGCCGCGGCGGCCAGGTCGGCGCCCGCCCGGTGGACGGCCAGCAACCGGGACACCGCGGCCGGGGTGACGCCCGGGGTGTCCACCAGCATCACCAGCGCCGCCGAGGCGTGCGGCGGCAGCGCGGCCAGGCCGGCCCGCAGCGAGGCGCCCATGCCCTGCTTCCAGTCCGGATTGCCGACCAGCCGGCAGCCCGGCAGGTGCGCGGTGGCCCGTACCCGGTCGCCCTGCGCGCCCAGCACCACGGTGACGTCCGCGCAGCCGCCGGCCCGGACCACCGCCGCCGCGTGCTCCACCAGCGGCCGTCCCCCGTACCGCAGCAGTGCCTTGGGGCGCCCGCCGAGGCGGCTCCCGCCCCCGGCGGCGAGGATCAGGGCGGCGACCGGGCCCGGCCCGGCGGGTGTCGGTGGTGTCTGCATGGGGTCAGGTGGTGTCTTCACGGGGCCAGCCTGCCCGGTCGGGGCCGGGGCGTGCGCGGCGGGGGCCGGCGAGGGGCGCCGCGTCCGCCGGCCGGACGCCCTCGCGGGGGAGCGGGTGTGAGCAGGTGTGAGCAGGTGTGAGCTTCGACATGCTCCGGGCCGCCGCGTGGCGTCGGCTTGACCTGCTCTCGGGGCGGCTGATCTGCTGGTTCGCCGTCAACCCGCCCCTGAACCCGGGAGTTCTCCGTGCCCGCCCGCCGCTCCACGCTGTCCGCCGCCACCGTGTTCCTGATATGCGCGCTCGCGCTGGTCGGCTGGTTGATCGGCGGCCGCGACCACAAGTCGACCGGCCCCAAGGCCGACGGCGGCACAGCCGCCCCCGCCGCCGGGGCCACCGGCACCAGCCCGTTGCAGAACCCGGACGGCACCAAGCCCGGCCTGGCGCCGCTGACCACCCCCGAGGAGCAGAAGGCCGGCCGGGACGTCATAGCCAAGGTCGCCACCGCCGCCGTCGGAACCAAGGACGGCTACGACCGCAACGAGTTCGGCCCCGCCTGGACGGACAACGTTGACGGCGTCCCGTTCGGCGGCAACAAGTGCGACACCCGCAACGACCTGCTCGCCCGGGACGGCACCGGCGTCGAGCACAAGGACGGCTCGGACTGCACCGTCACCGCGATGACCATCTGGGACCCGTACACCGGCAAGAGCGTCCAGTGGACCAAGCAGCAGGCCTCCAAGATCCAGATCGACCACGTGATGCCGCTGTCCTACGACTGGCAGATGGGTGCCAGCAAGTGGGACAAGGCCAAGCGCGTCCAGATCGCCAACGACCCGCTCAACCTGATCCCCGCCGACGGCTCGCAGAACGCCTCCAAGGGCGACTCCGGCCCGGCCACCTGGCTGCCCGCCAACACCGAGATCCGCTGCTCCTACGCGGTGCGCTTCGCCCAGGTCTCGCTGAAGTACCAGCTGCCCGTCTCCGAGGCCGACAAGAAGGCCATGCTCCAGCAGTGTGGCGGCTGACGAAACGTTAATCCCGTGCAGCCGCAGGCGGGTGCGGTGTGCGCGCGGCGCGTGCCGGGTGGTACTTGTGGGCGGTGGCCCCGATGATCCCCCGGCTCCCCCGCCCGCCCGGGCGCACCCTGCCCGCCCTCGCCGCCGCACTCGCCCTCGCGCTGTCGAGCGGCTGCACGGGCACCGCCCCCGGCCCGCCCGACCGGCCGCCGCTGGCCGAGCGGGTCGCCGCCACCGCCGCGCCCGCCCTGCGCGCGCTCTACGACCAGCGGATCGACTGGCGGCACTGCCCCGACGAGGACGGCGACGACCCGGACCGGGCCGCCGTGCGGTGCGCCACCCTCAAGGTCCCGCTGGACTACGCCGACCCGGGCGGGCCCACCGTCGACGTCGCCCTCGCCATGGTGCCCGCCGCCGACCGCGCGCACCGGCTCGGCGCCCTGCTGCTCAACCCCGGCGGCCCCGGCAACTCCGGCGTCGACATGGTCCGTTGGGGATGGAAGGGCTACCAGGGGCCGCTGCACGACCGGTACGACCTGGTCGGCTTCGACCCGCGCGGCGCCGGCGACACCACCCCGGTCCACTGCCTGGACGACCGCACCCGCGACCAGTGGGACGCCACCGACGACCCGGCCTACGACCACGGCCGGATCCTCGCCGAGGCCTGCCGCGCCCGGCACGCCGACCTGCTCCGGCACCTCGGCACCCGCGACACCGCCCGCGACCTCGACGTCCTGCGCGGCGCCCTCGGCGAACGCCGCCTGGACTTCCTCGGCTTCTCCTACGGCACCCACCTCGGCGCCGTCTACGCGGAGCAGTTCCCCGACCGCACCGGCCGGCTCGTCCTCGACGGCGCCGTCGACCACGGCGCCCCCGCCGCGCGGCTCGGCACCGAACAGGCCGCCGCCGCCGAGGCCGGGCTCCGGGCCTTCGCCGCCGCCTGCGCCGCCGACGACGGAGCGGCCTGCCCGCTCGGCGCCGACCCCGCCGCCGCCCCGCAGCGCCTCGCCCGCTTCCTCGACGGACTGCGCGACCACCCGCTGCGCGCCGCCGACGGCCGCGCGCTCACCGCCGCGCTCGGCTGGGACGCCGCCCTGGACGTGCTCTCCGACGGCCGCCGCTCCTGGCCCCGGCTGCGCGAGGCCCTCGCACCGGCCGTCACCCGGGGCGAGGCCGAGGGCCTGCTCGCCCTCGCCGACGGCGCCGACCGCCGCGACGAGGACGGCCGCTACCGGACCCCGGCCGACGCCTACGCCGCCATCTCCTGCGCGGACGGCCCGCCCCCGCCCACCGACGCGGAACTGCGCCCGGCCCTCGCCGAACTCGCCGCCCGCGCCCCGCTGGTCAGCGGCCACGACCCGGTGGGCACCCTGCTCGACCCGGACTGCCGCCCCTGGCCGTTCCACAGCCCCGAGCCGCCGCGGCCGATCCGGGCGGCGGGCAGCGCCCCGATCCTGGTGATCGGCTCCACCGGCGACCCGGTCACCCCGTACGCCTGGGCGCAGCGGCTCGCCGCCGGGCTGGAGCGCGGGGTGCTGCTCACCCGGGACGGCGACGGGCACACCGGGTACGACAAGAGCGGCTGCGTCCGGGACGCGGTGGCCTCCTACCTGGTGGACGGCCGGCTGCCGGCGGCCGGGACGCACTGCCCGTCGGACTGAGGAACCGGGGACGGGAGAGGGGGCGTGCCGCGCGAACGCGGCACGCCCCCTCGGGGGTTCGGGCTCAGGAGGTGGGGGCCGTCAGGTCGTAGAAGGTGGTGGAGCCGATGGTCTTCGCCGTGTAGTGCGCCGTCACCCAGGACTCGATCTGGGCGGACTCGCTCTGCTGCCCGCCCCCGTCGCCGCCCGCGCCGCCGCCGAAGCCGCGGTGGGAGCCGCCCGCGCCGATGAACCAGTGCACCTTCCCCTCCTCGACGTACTTCCGGAAGCCGGCCAGGGTCAGCGAGGGGTCGGTGCCGTTGAAGCCGCCGAGGGCCATCACCGGTTCCCCGGTGGCGAGTTGGTAGCCGGCCGCGGTCTGCGAGCCGATCGTGGCGGCCGCCCAGGTGTAGTGGTCGGCGTTCTCCTCGATCACGGCGGCGACCTCGCCGGTCACCTTGGGGCCGTCGAGCAGCCCGCCCATGCCGCCGGGCGGCGGGCCGCCGGCCGAGCCGCCGGTGAGGCTGCCCGGGGCCTCGGGGGCCGGCAGGCCGGGGACGCCGCCGGTGCCGGTGCCGCCGGTGCCGCGCTCGTGGCGGCCGCCGGCGTGCTCGGAGCCCGTACCGCCGCCGTCGAAGCCCTGCCCGCCGTTGAAGCCCTGCCCGCCGGTGAAGCCCTGCCCGCCGGTGAAGCCCTGCCCGCCGTTGAAGCCCTGGGCACCCGGGAAGCCCGGCAGGCCGCCCTGACCGCCCTGGCCGTTCTGCCCGCCCTGGCCGTTCTGCCCGCCCTGGCCGAACCAGCGCCCGTTGCCGCCACCGGGGAAGCCCTTCGCGCCGTTGCCGCCCCTGCGCCCCGTGCCGCCGGGCCCGGACGCGCCGTCCACGCCCGGCCCCGCGGTCACGATCGAGCCGGTGTGCGGGGTGTTCACCGTGTCCACCGCGTACGCCGCCGGTCCGCCGAGCGCCGCCGCCACGCCCACCAGGCCCGCCACCGAGGCGATCCGCGCGCCGGTCCGGCCGGAGGCCCGTCCGGCCACCTGCCCGGCGACCAGCGCGGCCGCCGCCACCAGACCGCCGACCAGCACCGCCCAGCGCAGCCACGGCAGGAAGCCCGGGCTGCGGCCGAGCAGCACGAACGCCCAGACCGCCGTCACCGCGAGCGTCCCGGCCAGCACCAGCGCCCAGGGCAGCCGGTGCCGGGCCCGCCACAGCCCGTCCACGCCCATGCCGACCAGCGCCGCGACCGCCGGGGCCAGCGCCACCGTGTAGTACTGGTGGAAGATCCCGGACATGAAGCTGAAGACCAGCATGGTGGACAGCAGCCAGCCGCCCCAGACCAGGAAGGCCGCGCGGGCGGTGTCGGTGCGGGCGTGGCGACGGGTCGCCCAGAGGCCGACGGCCAGCAGGATCAGCGCGGCCGGCAGCAGCCAGGCGATCTGCCCGCCGATGTCCGTGCCGAACATCCGGGTCAGCCCGGTCTCGCCCCAGCCACGGCCGCCGCCGTGCGCCGTGGCGCCGCCCGGCAGGTCCAGCCCGGCCGGCATCCGGCCGCCGCCGCCCACGCTGCCGCGCTCGTTGCCGTCGACCCGGCCGAGGCCGTTGTAGCCGAAGGTGAGCGAGAGGAAGCTGTTGTCCTGCGAGCCGCCGATGTACGGGCGGGCCGAGGCGGGCACCAGCTCGACGATCGCCACCCACCAGCCGCCCGAGACCAGCAGCGCCGCGCCCGCGAGCAGGCTCTGGCGCACCCGCCGCCAGAACCCGGTGGGCGCCGCCACCAGGTGGATCACCGCGAAGGCGGGCAGCACCAGGAAGGCCGCCAGGGTCTTGGTGAGGAAGGCGAGGCCGAACACCACCCCGGTGAAGACCAGCCACCGGGTGCCCGCCGCCTCGACCGCCCGCACCAGCCCGTACGCCGCCAGCGTCAGCAGCAGCACCAGCAGCGCGTCCGGGTTGTTGAAGCGGAACATCAGCGCCGCGACCGGCGTGAGCGCCAGAGCGGCGCCCGCCAGCAGGCCGCCCAGCGGGGAGAAGCGGCGGCGCACCGTCGCGTACAGCACGCCGACGGTGGCCGCGCCCATCAGCGCCTGCGGGGCGAGGACCGACCAGGAGGAGAGGCCGAAGACCCGCGCCGACAGCGCCATCGGCCACAGCGCGGCCGGGGGCTTGTCGACGGTGATGAAGTTCGCCGCGTCCGAGGAGCCGAAGAAGAAGGCCTTCCAGCTCCGGGAGCCGGCCTGCACGGCGGCCGAGTAGAAGGAGTTGGCCCAGCCGGAGGCGCTCAGGCCCCACAGGTAGAGGACGGCGGTCGCGGCCAGCAGCGCGAGCAGGGCCGGGCGCACCCAGCGCGGGTCGTCCGCGCGCCCGCGCCAGGCGCGGGCGGGGAGGGTGCGCAGCCGGCCGGACCAGGAGGCCGGGCCCTTGGGGCCGGCCGGCGGCAGGGGCTGCTCGGGGAAGAGCGGTGCCGGGCCCGGCCGGACCGGGGCCGGCGCCTCCGGCGGCGGGTGGTTCGCGGCCTCGGGCCATGGTTCGCCGGCCGGAGGGGAGTAGCTGCTCGTGGTCATGCGCGACACGGTGCGTGGCGCGGCTGAGAGGACCGTGAGACGGGGCTGTGAGACGCGTGTGATCCGGAACGTCAGGCGGACGGCGGCATGGTGAGGTGCTTGCCCAGCCACTCCAGGGCCGGGGGGATCTCCCGGGTCCAGGTGTGGAAGTTGTGGCCGGCGGTGTCCAGGGTGATGGTGGACATCTTGGTGGGGGCCTTGAAGGCGGCGACCATGGCCTTGGTCTCGTCGTAGTTGTTCTCGTCGTACGCGGTGGTCAGCAGCAGCGAGACGGGGGCCGCGGGCTGGTTCTTCAGCCACCACAGCAGGTCGTTCTCCTGCTTCAGCTGGGCGCTGCCGCCGAACAGGTCGCCGGTGGTCGGGTCGTGGGCGGCGCTGTAGTAGCCGGAGAGGGCGACCGCCGCGCGGTAGGAGTCGGGCTTGCGCAGCGCGAACTTGAGCGCGCAGTAGCCGCCGGTGGAATTGCCGATCACGGCCCGGTTGGCCGGGTCGGTGCCGATCCGGTAGGTGGTGGCGAGGGCCTTGGGCAGGTCGGAGGTGAAGAAGGTCTCCACCTGGGGGCCGTTCGGCACGTCCACGCACTCGGTGTCCCGGTCGCCGACCAGGGTGGGGCGGGTCATCACCAGGACGGTCGGCGGCAGCTTCTTCTGCTCTATCGCGTCCAGCGTCGACGCCGGGTACTGCATCAGCGAGATCAGCTTCTCCGGGGTGCCCGGGTAGCCGGTGAGCACCAGGGCCATCGGGAAGCGCTGCTTGGCGTAGTCCGGCTGGAAGTACTGCGGCGGCAGGTAGACGTACGCCTCGGTGGTCAGCCCGCTGCCGGCCCCCCGGACGTCGACCTTCTGGATCTGGCCGGAGCGCTCCGGGTCCGAGCCCTGCGCGGAGTAGAACTTCTGCTCACCGGTGACGGCCACCCCGGAGGCGTTGGGCTGGTGGTCGACCACCGTGCCGAGCCCGCCGCTGGTGCCCAGCAGGTCCGTCCAGGAGCTGTAGAAGCCGAAGTAGCTGTTGGCGATCAGACCCATCGCGGCCAGCACCGACACCTGGGTGGCCAGGAACGCGCCGATCCGGCCCAGCCACGCCTTCCAGCCCTTCCCGCCGAACCGCGGCCACAGCCACATGGTGGCGGCGAAGACGGCTATCGCGAGGAGGGAGGCGATGATCTGGAGCGGGAGTCCGGTGAGACTGAGCACGGGCCCGATCGTAGTTGACCTCCGTGGACGGCCCTGGGGGCGGCCCCTTCCGGTGGCCGTCCGAATCGGGTTGACCGGAGTGGTTCGTGCTCGACAGCATGTCGCCCGACGCGTACGGGGAGTGCGCCGGGGTGACGGTGGGGTGGGGTCGTGGAGTTCAGGGGCAGGGCGGTCATGGCGGTCGGCGGGGTGCTGCTGCTGGCGGCGTGTTCCGGTGGGGGTGGGGAACGGGCGGCGGCGCCGAGTGCTTCGGCGACGGTGGTGCCGAGTGCTTCGGCGACGCCGTTCGGCACGACGCTCGCCCAGTCCCTGGAGCCGGTCGGTGCCGGGCTGGCGAAGGTGGCCGCGGCGACGACGATGAAGGAGGTCGAGACCGCGCTCGCCGTCACCGAGTCCAACGCCGACCGCGCCGTCCGGAACCTGAAGGCCGCCGCCGCACCGGACGGGGCCGACGCGGCGCGTGCCGAGCTGGTGGCGGGCCTGGGCACGCTCTCTTCCGAGGCGCTGACGATCCGCACCGACCTCAACCTCAAGAAGTACTGCACCGCCGGTGTCGTCAAGGCGCAGCTCGGCGGCGGTCAGGGGCTGGTGGCCGTCCCTGCGGCGCTCGCCAAGCTGGCGACGGCCGGCCAGCAGGCCGCCTTCACCGTCCCGCAGCTGCCCAAGCCGCAGCCGACGCCGCGTGTGCTGGAGAACGGCACCCTGGTCCGTGACGGCGGGAGCAACGGCAAGGGCACCTTGGAGGTCAAGAACAACAGCGCCACGGACGTGGTCTTCACGATCGGGGTGGACGGCACGTCGGTGGCCTCGGTGTACGCGGCCAAGGGGAAGGAGGCCGTCATCGAGGGCGTCAAGGCGGGCTCGTACGACTTCTACTACCTCGCCGGGGAGGACTGGGATTCCGGCGAGAAACAGTTCTGGCAGAACTGCCGTTCCGTCAAGTTCTCCGAGAAGTACGACTTCAAGCCGGCCGGGACGACCTGGACGATGACCCTCGGCGCGAAGGAGGGCGAGGGTACCCCCGCCAAGACCGAGTCGGGGAGTGTGGCCACCGCCCCGCAGCCATAACCCCGGCCCGTAACGGGCATACCGGGACGGGTCGTTGCCGTCGGGTGGCACAACAGGCCATGGGGAGTGGCGAGTTCGGTCACAATCCTTGACCGCTTGAAGTGGCCATGGCACTTTCGTGCGGCGCGGGCGTCGGCGACCAGTCGTACACCCCGCGATCCCCCACAAGGAGAGCCATGTTCAAGAGGATTGTCGCGGTGGCCGGTACGAGCGCCGTCGTCGCGGGCGGGCTGGCCTTCGCGGCCGCCCCCGCGCACGCCGTTCAGGCGGCCGACCTGACCTCCACCATCGCCCTGAGCAACTGCTCGGCCTCGCTGGTCCGTTACCCCACCTCGGTGGCCGGCGACCGCGCGCTGATGCTCACCAACGGGCACTGCCTGCCGACCATGCCCTCGGCCGGCCAGGTGATCCAGAACGCCACCGCCAGCCGTAGCGGCACCCTGCTCGACGGTGCGGGCAACAGCCTGGGCACCGTCCAGGCCGACAAGGTGCTCTACGCGACGATGACCGGCACCGACGTCGCGCTCTACCAACTCACCGACACCTACGGGTCGATCACCTCCAAGTACGGCGCCACCGCGCTGACCATCAGCGACACGCACCCGACCGACGGCGCGTCGATGTACATACCCTCGTCGTACTGGAAGCAGGTCTGGAACTGCTCCGTGAACGGCTTCGTGCCGACCCTGCGCGAGGACGAGTGGACCTGGCACGACTCGCTGCGCTACAGCTCCGGCTGCAACACCACCCACGGCACCTCCGGTTCGCCGATCGTCGACTCCGCCAGCGGGCGGATCATCGGCATCAACAACACCGGCAACGACGACGGCGCCATGTGCACCCTCAACAACCCGTGCGAGGTGGCCGCCGACGGCACCACCAAGGCCTACAAGGGCCAGAGCTACGGCGAGGAGACGTACTGGTTCACCACCTGCCTGAACTCCTCCACCCGGGCCATCGACCTCAACACGGCCGGCTGCCTGCTCACCAAGCCGGCCGGCAGCGGCGCCGTCACCGTCACCAACCCGGGCAACCAGTCCACCGCCGTGGGCGGTACGGTCAACCTCCAGATCAGCGCCTCCGGCGGCACCGCCCCGCTGTCCTACGCCGCGACCGGTCTGCCCGCCGGGCTGTCCATCAACTCGTCCACCGGTGTCATCGCCGGCACCGTCTCCGCCGCCGGCAGCTCCACCGTGACCGTCACCGTGACGGACGCGGCGGGCAAGTCGGCCTCCACCAGTTTCACCTGGGCCGTCTCGACCGGTGGCGGTGGCTGCACTCCGGCGCAGCTGCTGGGCAACGCGGGCTTCGAGACCGGTACGGCCACCCCGTGGACGGCGTCCAGCGGCGTGGTGGACAGCAGCGCCTCCCAGGCGGCCCACAGCGGTTCCTGGAAGGCGTGGCTGAACGGCTACGGCTCCACCCACTCGGACTCGCTGTCGCAGACGGTGACCATCCCGGCGGGCTGCAAGGCGACGCTGAG
>NZ_JBSFKQ010000059.1:0-44333 GCF_053598615.1 Kitasatospora sp. NPDC001095
GCGCAAGCGTGTGCTCCTCGCCGCGTGACCGGCACCCGGCCCGGTCACTGCTGGTGACGGGTGGTCAGATCAGCACGGAAAGTGATCCAGAACCTGAATTGAGGACCACGGACGGCGGATCAAAATCGGGTCACTCTGCGATCTCTTGATCATCCTGACTTCACTGGTACGGGAGTCAGGAGGAAGAGAGGTGGTCCGGGTGGAGGACTGGGCCGAGATCCGGCGGTTGTATCGGGCGGAGGGGTTGTCGGCGCGGGCCGTGGCCCGTGAGCTGGGGATCTCCCGGGGCACCGTGCTGCGCGCGCTGGCCTCGGATCGGCCGCCGGTCTACCGGCGGGCGCCGAAGGGCTCGGCCGTGGACGCGGTGGAGCCGGCGATCCGGGAGCTGTTGAAGCAGACCCCGACGATGCCGGCCACGGTGATCGCGGAGCGGATCGGCTGGGAGCGGGGGCTGTCGATCCTGCGGGAGCGGGTGCGTGAACTGCGTCCTGCCTATCTGCCGGCGGATCCGGTCTCGCGGACGGTCTACCAACCCGGAGAGCTCGCGCAGTGCGATCTGTGGTTCCCGCCGGTGGACATCCCGCTCGGCTACGGACAGTCGGGCCGCCCGCCGGTCCTGGTCATCGTCTCCGGCTACTCCAGGATGATCACGGCCCGGATGGTGCCCTCGCGGACCACCGGGGATCTGATCGACGGCCACTGGCGCCTGCTCTCCAATTGGGGAGCCGTCCCCAGGACGCTGGTCTGGGACAACGAAACCGGCGTCGGCAAAGGCAAGCTGACCAGCGAGTTCGCCGCCTTCGCAGGACTGCTCGCCGTCAGTATCCACCTCTGCCGACCCCGCGATCCCGAGGCGAAGGGCCTGGTCGAGCGGGCCAACGGCTACCTGGAGACGAGTTTTGTGCCCGGCCGCCTCTTCACCGGCCCGGACGACTTCAACCGCCAGCTGACCTCCTGGTTGCAGGTCGCCAACCGGCGTCATCACCGGTCGATCGACGCGCGCCCCGCGGACCGGTGGGAGGCGGACCGCGCACAGATGCTCACCATCCCACCGGTCGCCCCGCCCCACTGGTGGCCGCTTCGCATCCGTATCGGCCGCGACCACTACATCCGGGTCGACACCAACGACTACTCCGTCCACCCTCGTGCGATCGGCCGGACGGTGATGGTCCACGCCGACAACGAGGAGATCACCGTCACCTGCGGGGAGGAGATCGTGGCCCGCCATCCGCGCTGCTGGGCCAGGCACCAGAGCCTGACCGATCCCGACCACGCCGCCGCGGCCGACCTCATGCGCGGCGAGGTGATCCATCAGCAGGCCGCCCGCGCGGCCACCGCCCGAGCCTCCACCTTCCTTTCGATCCCGGTAGCGAGGACGCGGGCGTCGAGGACGGCGGCTTGGACCTGCCGAGGTAGAGGCCGGGCTCTGCGCAACAGCCCTCCCCTACTCGCCGAGCGGAACGTGGGCTTCCCGGTTCTCGGCCCCCACTGGTGCGCGGGGCGATGCGGCTGCGTTGGCTGGTCACGGCGCATCCGCGCGCTCCACCATGGCGTCGGCCGAGCCCATGGCTGGACTGAGGGTCACGTCGACGACGGCGTGGACGGTCGGGTGGCGTTGGTGCAAAACATGGTCGTCCTCGGGCACTCACCGGGTGGCGGCGTGCTCGCTTTCACCCAAGGCCACTGCCGTCGGACACAGTCCTATGGCTGGACAACCAGTCTTCTGGGCTGGCTGATGTGACCACAGCCCATACCTGATTGTTCGTCAAATCAGTGAGAATTCCCTAGACTCCTGCCTATCTGAACAATGCGGACACCGGATCGGTCGATCTACTTGCGTGCCTCGATCAGGAAGCGCGCCGAGTGGGCCACGAACGGGCCCTCGGCCCGGATCTGGGCGTCCAGTTCGCGCAGCCGGTCCCAGTAGGCGTCGACGGTGAAGCCCGGGACCATCCAGATCACCTTGCGAAGGAAGTACACCACCGCGCCGATGTCCCGAAACTCCATCCGCAGCCGCTCGGACCGCAGGTCCACCACCTCCAGCCCGGCCTCCCGGGCCTCGGCGCTCTCCCGTTCGGGGCGACGGCCCTCGCGCGCCTCGGGCTGCGGTCCGAGGAAGTACTCGACCAGTTCGAAGGCCGACGCCGGGCCCACGTGCTGGGCGAAGTACGTGCCGCCGGGGGTCAGCACCCGGGCGATCTCCGTCCACCAGGCCCGCACCGGGTGCCGACTGCTGACCAGATCGAAGGCCCCGTCGGCGAACGGCAGCGGCGGCTCGTCGGGGTCCGCGACCACCACCGCGCCCAGCGGGTGCAGCAGGTGGGTGGCGCGGGCCACGTTGGGCGGCCACGACTCGGTGGCCGCGAGCACGGACGGGCGCCCGCCCAGCCGTACGGCGCCCGCGAGCACCTCGCCGCCGCCGGTTTGGACGTCCAGGGCCGCGGTCGCCGTGCCCAGCCGACCGGCCAGCAGCCGCTGGTAGCCCCAGGAGGGCCGTTCCTCGGTGGCCCGGCCCTCCAGCCAGGAGAAGTCCCAGCCGTCCACGGACACCGCCTCGGCCTCGGCGATCAGTTCTTCGAAGGTGCGCATGTGCGCATCATCGCGGCGCCGGAACCGTCCGGCCAGCGGATTTCCCGTCCGGGCCGTCCGCGGGTGGAGGAGCCGGCGGGTACCGGAGGACGATACCGACCCCCACCTCCACGCCCCCGGCGGCGATCAGCCCGCTCACCGGCTCCGCGCCACCGCCGTCCGCCTCGAACGCGACCAGCACGCCCGGTTCCTCCCCGCACTGCCGCTCCACCAGCCGCCACTCCTCGGGCGTGGGCGGGCGGAACACCGGGTCCTGGAAGGAGTCCGGACAGCGGACATACCGTGGGTCGGCGAAGACCAGCTCCAGGCCGTGGTGGTAGCCGAGGTCGTACCCGGCGGCCAACCGCAGCTCGCCGGGGCGCCAGGACCACACGTCCCAGTCCCATCAGCTGCCCTCCGGCAGCTCGATCACCCCGGCGACCGGCCCGGCCGGTCCGTGCCGGTCGCCGCTACAGAGCCACGGGCCGCCCGGCCGGTCGTCATCGTCCGGCATCCGTGCCATCTGCCCGCCCTCCCGGTGGCACCGAAAACCGGTACCCCGCCCCAGTGTGCCCGGGCGAGGATAGCGCCGAGACGGACGGACCGGTCACCGCGTTCCGCTCGACGCCCTGCCCTGTCCCGCCGTGCCGCGCTTCGCCCGCCCGATGCCCCCGCCGACGTCCCGTGGAGAGCCCGAAGCCATGACCCAGTCCTCCCTCGGCCGCTTCTACGACGCGTTCGCCGACGACTACCACCTCCTCTACGCCGACTGGAACGCCTCGATCGCCCGCCAGGGCGCCGCGCTGGACGCCCTGATCCGCGCGGGCCTCGGTGACCGCCCCGCCGAGGTGCTGGACTGCGCCTGCGGCATCGGCACCCAGGCTCTCGGCCTGGCCGCGCTCGGCCACCGCGTCACCGGCACCGACCTCAGCCCGGCCTCCGCCGCCCGCGCCACCGCCGAGGCCGCCGAGCGCGGCCTCCGACTGCCCACCGCCGCCGCCGACATGCGGGAACTCCCCTTCCCGGACGGGCGGTTCGACGTCGTCGTCTGCGCCGACAACGCACTGCCCCACCTCCTCACGGCCGAGGACGTGCGCGCCGCGCTCGGTGAGCTTCGGCGGGTCCTGCGCCCGGGCGGACTGCTGCTGGTCACCACCCGCCCGTACGACGAGCTGCGCCGCACCCGGCCCGCTTCCACGCCGCCGCAGACCGCCGAGACCGACGGCCGGCGGTCGGTCGTCTTCCAGCTCTGGAAGTGGCACGAGGACGGTGAGCGGTACGACCTGGAGCTCTTCCAGCTCCTGGCGGAGGACGGCGGCCAGTGGCAGATCGCCGTCCACCGCGCCACCTACTGGGCGCTCACCCAGGACCAGTTGAGTGGCTTCGCCGCCGAGGCGGGCCTGGTCGGCATCCGCTGGGAGCAGCCCGTCGACACCGGCTTCTTCCAGCCCGTCCTGATCGCCCGGGCGTCCTGACCTTCCGAAGGGCTCCGACACGGTTTCCCGCGATCACCTCCTCCGCTGTCCGCTCGTCTCACCACCTCGTCACCCCCGACCCGATCGTCATGACCGCACGGAGCACGAGCGGCATCCTGACCATCCGCGGCGTGGCCTCGAACCCCCGTCTCGCCACCGTGGTGCCCGATTGGCCGGAGCGCGCCCCCTGACCCGAGCCACGCAGCGCTCCGCGCCTCTGCCTTCTCTACCCGCCCAACGCCACCACCGCCTCCGCGACCCGGGCCCCGCCGTCCTCCTTCGCCATCGCGCGGGCCGCCGCCTGCGCTCCTTCCCTCAGCCGCTGCTGCTCGACGGACTGACGGATCGCCTGCGCCAGCCGGTCGGCGGTCAGGTCGGCGAACCGCACCGGAGTGGTGGCGGCACCGAGCCGGGTGAGGCGACCGGCCCAGAACGGCTGGTCCGCCGTCACCGGAACCGGGACGCTCGGCACGCCCGCGCGCAGTACCGCGGCTGCCGTGCCCGCACCCGCGTGGTGCACGACAGCCGCCATGTGCGGGAACAGCCGCGCGTGCGGGAGTTCGCCGACCGTCAGCACGTCGTCGCCCTGCCCGGAGATCCCGGCCCAGCCGGCCTGCACCACGCCCCGGGCGCCCGCCCGCCGCAGGGCCTCCACCGCGAGGGTGCTCAGCCGCTCGCCCTGCCCCGCCGCCATGCTGCCGAAGCCGATGAAGACCGGCGGCGGCCCGGCCCGCAGGAAGTCCTCGACCTCGGCCGGGAGGTGGTAGTCCTCCGCCACGTGCGGCCACCAGTTGCCGACCACCCGCAGCCCCTCCCGCCAGTCGGCCGGGCGCGGTACGACGGTCGGGCTGAAGCCGTGCAGTACCGGCCAGTTCGCCCGCTCCATGACCTGTCGGCACGCGGTCTGGGAGAGCGCCGGGAGGCCCAGCCGCGACCGCAGGCTGCGTGCGGCCTCGGTGTGCAGGCGGTCGACGACCCACTGGCCGAGCGCCCCCGCCGCCCGGTTGCCCCAACTGCCCAGCGAGCGGCCGCCCCCGACGACCGGCGGGAACTCCCGGGTGGGCAGCGCGGGTTGGAGGTATACCCCCAGGCTGGGGACGCCCATCGCCTCCGCGAGGTGCCAGCCCAGTGGCGCGGTGGTGGTGGCGAGCAGGAGCAGATCGGCGCCCGGAGCGGCGGCGTCCGCGAGCGCTCCCCCCAGCTGCCCGATGAACGCCGCGGCCCGCGCGAGGAGCTCGGAGCGCCCGCCCGTCGACCCGGTGCCCGCCCCGCGCGGATCGACCGGGAGCGGGCGGAAGTCGAGGCCGCTGCCGGCCACCAGCTCGCGGAAGGTATCGGGCGCCGCGAGCGCGACCTCGTGCCCCGCACCGCGGAGGTGCGCCCCGAGACCGGTGTAGGGGGCGACATCGCCGTACGATCCGGCGGCCATCACGAGGATCCTCATCGGGCTGCCTCCTGGTGGCCGCTGCCGTCGCGCCGTTCGGCGTTGGCGCCGATCGCCGACCGGAGGTAGCCGGCCAGGCCGGGGCGCTGTTCGGCCGGCGGGACGACGAGGGCGAAGGCGCGGGCGTCCGCCTCGTAGTCGTCGGCGATCCGGCAGTGCATCTCCGGCGGGCAGGGCGTGAACCACCGGGTGATGTGCTGCCGGTGCTGCTCGGCGAGGTCCAGCACCGTCCGGTGGTCGACCGGCAGCCCCTCGTCGAAGGCGTCCAGGAGCCGGCCGCGCCATTCGGCGGCCTCCGCCATCAGCTGCTGCCAGTCCTCCTTGGAGTGGGTGGCGGCGCGGGCCAGCGCCTCCTGGTGGCTGTCCCGCTCGCCCCACTTGAGGTGGGCGTCGGCCGCGTAGCTGAGGTCGAAGACCACGTCCCCGAAGACCTCGAAGCGCTCCTGGGGCGTCAGTTCGACCCCGGTGCGCTGGACCTCGATGGCCCGCTCGGCGACGTCGACCAGCTTCTGCAGGCGGCCGATCTGCTCAGTGAGGGCCTGGCGTCTCGCCAGCAGGTGGTCGAGCACGTTGGCTTGCGGATCCGCCAGGATGTCGGCGATCTCGTCGAGCGGGAAGCCGAGTTCCCGGTAGAAGAGGATCTGCTGGAGCCTGGCGAGGTCCGCGCCGCTGTAGAGCCGGTAGCCGGCCGGGCTGCGCTCACTGGGCGAGAGCAGCCCGGACCGGTCGTAGTAGTGCAGGGTCCGGATCGTGACCCCGGCGAAGCCGGAGACCTGGCCCACAGACCAGCTCATGCGTCCCTCCGATCATCCGTGCGTTCTGCTGCGCCCCACCGTGCGGCCTGACGTGGGGTAAGGGTCAACACGCGCAGCTCAGGGGCCTGCTCCGGATGCCGGGAGGCGCCCTCGGTCAGGTCTCGCGCTGCGGGTGGTAGGCGCTCTCGGGTATGCCGAAGGTCCAGGCGACCCCGGCGCGCGCGGTGCGGGTGCTCGGGGGGACGCGCAGCCAGTAGGTGCGGTGGGTGCCGTCCGGCTCGGGGGTGGAGTTGACCACCTCGACCATCACCACCGGCTCGTCGTCGGGCAGGACGATCCGCCAGAGCACACCGGTCTCGTCCCGGTGGACGGGCTCGGCGCCGGAGTCGGCCAGGTAGCGCTCGTATCCGTAGTGCTCCAGCAGGACGCGGCGCAGCTCGGCGTTCTCCTCGGTGCGGATCCGCTCGACCGTCACCCCGGCCAGGCCGGCCAGGAACTCCGGCGGGACGGGCATGCCTCGCCAGGCGTGCAGGGCGAAGCCGTCGGCGTACTCCAGGGCGGGCCCGTCCGCGCGGTCGAGCCGGCCGGCCTCGTCGCGGTGCAGGGCGGTGGGCCGCTCGCTGATCAGTGCCACGTCCTGGTACGGCCACCACCAGCCGACCCGCCGGGCCAGCTCGGCGAGCGGGGCGACGGCGTCGGCGCCCGCCCCGGCGGCTTCGAAGGCGGCGAACCACGGCGCGTCGTGCTGGCCCCGCACGGCGTCCAGCAGGGCGAGCCGGACGGTGGTGCGACGGGCCCGGGCCTCCTCGGCCACGGCGGCGTCGGCCTCCCGGTCGGCCTCGGGGGCGAGCCGGTCGAGCACGGCGTTGCGCAGCCGGTCGGCGAGCGGGGTGGTGACCGGGCCGAGCTCGCCGCCGGTGAGCGCCCAGTGGCCCGCCCACCCGGCGGTGCCGACCTGCTCGACAGCCCGCCGCCGGGCCTCCTCCCAGGGCCGGGTGCGCACGGCCTCGCGCACGCTCTGCGCGCCGGCGGCCCGCAGCTCCAGCGCCGCCTCCGTCGCGGCGAGCGGCGACCCGAACCAGCGGACCGCCGCGGGCTCGGGCAGCCCGGCCGCCCGGTAGGCGGCCCGGACGGCGTGCTCGGCCGCCGCCCGGTCGCCCGCCCCGGTGGCCGCCGCGGTGGCCGCCGCGGCCGCCCGCCAGCGGGCCGTCACCTCGGCCGGCCCGGACACCGCCTGCGCGGCGCCGCCGTGGACCTCGTCGTGGATCACCGTGTCCATCCCTGCTCCGTTCCCGGCCGGGCTCCCCGCCCGGCCGTCCGTTCCCGTTCCGTGCCGCGGCCCCGGCCGCGCGCTCCGCCCTCGTGCCCCGCCCCGCGCTCACCCGCCCGCCGACCCCCGTGCGGCGGGCGGAGCGGTCGTCAGTCCGCGACCACCCGCACGGCGCCCGGCACGTACTCGCGCTGGCGGACCACCCGGTACCACCCCTTGGGTAGCGGTATCGCCGCGTGCTCCTCGTGCACCACCCGGCCGCCCTCGGGCAGGTGGAGCCAGCTCGCGCCGAACGGCCCGCTCTCGCGGCGCAGCGCGCCGGGGCCGACCACGGCGTGCGCGTGCCCGGTGACCTCGCCGAGCGCGAGCACCATCCGGCCCCGGGCGTCCCGGGCCCGCACGGCCAGCTCGGCCACCCGCGGCGGCACCGCGCCCTCCTCGACCGGCACGATCAGCACATCGCCCTGGCGGTACATCAGTCCTCCCTCGCCGTACGGCCGGACTCCGGCGGACGCCGGAACCCGTGGCTCCGCCGCGTCCGCCGCGGTCACTCTCCGGAGCCAGGACCCGAACATAGGGCAAGGGTCTGACAACGCGCCCGGGCGGTGACCCGGCCGCCGGATTGTCAGTCCCGGCTGGTAGACAGTTGTTCGGCCCAGATCCCCGAGGAGCAGTGCATGACTGTCAACGACCACATCGAACGGTTCCACGGTCTCCCCGTCTTCGACTTCGTGGAGGCCTTGGCGGAGGCCGAGGAGAAGGGCGGCTCCGGCGCCGTCCGGCTGCCGGACGCGGCCTCGGCTGCCTGGCGGATCAGGCTCGACTACGAGTCCGACGCGACGTTCGTCGAGCGCTGGGAGCAGTTCCTCGCCACCGTCGACACCGAGCGGGTCACCGCGGTGGTGATCGGCCAGTGGTCGCCGGACGAGCCGGACGGCTTCCGGGAGCCGATGGAGGCGATCGTCGCCGCCGCCGGCCGACTGCCCGCCCTGCGCGCGCTGTTCGTCGGCGACATCATCGCCGAGGAGTGCGAGATCTCCTGGATCCAGCAGTGCGACATCACACCGCTGCTGACGGCCTTCCCGCGGCTGGCCGAGCTGGTGGTGCGCGGCGCCTCGCAGGACTGGGACGGCAAGGGCGGGCTGGCCCTGGAGCCGCTGCGGCACGAGGCGCTCGAGGCGCTGCGCTTCGAGGCCGGCGGCCTGCCTGGCTCGGTCGTGCGCGCGGTGGCCGGCTGCGACTTCCCGGCCCTGGCCCGGCTGGAGTTCTGGCTGGGCGTGGACAACTACGGCGGCGACGCCACGATGGACGACCTCGCTCCGTTCCTGGACGGCACCCGCTTCCCGGCGCTGCGCCACCTCGGCCTCCAGAACAGCGAGTTCCAGGACGACATCGCGGCCGCGGTGGCGCACGCGCCCGTCGTCGCCCGGCTGGAGTCGCTCGACCTCTCCATGGGCGTGCTGACGGACCAGGGCGCCACCGCCCTGCTGGAGGGCCAGCCGCTCACCCACTTGCGCGCCCTCGACCTGCACCACCACTACCTCACCGAGCAGATGCAGCAGCGCCTGCGCCAGGCCCTGGCCGGGGTCGAGATCGACCTCTCCGAGGCCGGCAAGCCCGACGACCGGTGGCGCTACGTGGCCGTGGCCGAGTAGCCGTCACCTCACGCGCGCACCGGCCGACCTCCCGCACGCGTCCGACCATCCGTCCGACCACTCGACCCATCAGGATCCGACATGGCCGTCTCCCGCCACATCGAACGCTTCCACGAGCTGCCGATCCACGAGTTCACGCCCGACGACGCCCGGCCGCGGCCCGCCGCCGGCGCCGTCGCCTGGCGGCTGTCCCTCGAATACGGTTCCAAGCAGGACTTCGCCCACCTCTGGCGGTCCTTCCTGGAGGAGGTCGATCCGGCCGGTGTGCGCGCCGTGGTGATCGGCGCCTGGTGGCAGGACGGCTACACCTCCGTGGGCCCCGCGGTCGAGGCCGTCACCGCCGACGCTCGGCGCCTGCCCGCCCTGGAGGCGTTGTTCCTCGGTGAGGTGACGTACGACGAGTGCGAGATCTCCTGGCTCGAGATGGACGACGTCACCCCGCTGCTGAACGCCTTCCCCGGGCTGAGGTCGCTGGCCGTGCGCGGCGGCATGGACCTCGCCTTGGAGCCGGTCCGGCACGACCGGCTGACCAGCCTGCGATTCGAGTCCGGCGGCCTTCCGGCCACCGTGGTGCGCGCGGTGGCCGGCTCCGAACTGCCCGCGCTGGAGCGCCTGGACCTCTGGCTCGGTGTGGACGAGTACGGCGGTGACGCCACGCCGGACGACCTGGCGCCGTTCCTGGACGGCACCCGGCTGCCGAGGCTGCGCCACCTCGGGCTGGCCAACAGCGAGTTCCAGGACGAGATCGCCGCCGCGGTGGCGCACGCCCCGGTGGTCGCCCGGCTGGAGTCGCTCGACCTCTCCATGGGCGTGCTCTCCGACGAGGGTGCCACGGCCCTGCTGGAGGGCCAGCCGCTCACCCACCTGCGCGCCCTCGACCTGCACCACCACTACCTGAGTGACGCGCTGCAGGAGCGCCTGCGGGAGGCCCTGCCCGGGGTCGAGATCGACCTCAGCGAGGCCGAGGGCGACGAGATGGACGACGAGGACGACCGCTACGTCTCGGTCGCCGAGTAGGCGGGTGCGGAGGCGATGACCATGCGGCTGACCGTCCTCGGCAATCCTGGGCACCGACGGGTGACGCTGTTCGCGGCCGCGGCCCGGGCCGCCGGGCTGCCCGAGCCCGCCCTCCTGCCCTGGCTGGACGTGCTGCGTGGCCGGTACCGGCTGCCCGAGGGCGCTCTGCTGCGCGTCGAGTCGCCCGGCGAGGAGCCGGAGGTCGACAGGCTGCTGCGCGGCCCGGCGCTGGGCTCCGGCTACGCGCCGACCAGGGTCGAGGGCACGGCCGTCTGGTACGAGGGCGTCATGGCCGCGCTGCGCGGGCTGGCCGCCCGGCCCGGCGTGCGGCTGCTCGGCGATCCGGAGGAGATCGCCGTGATGTTCGACAAGCGACGGGCGCACGCCCTGCTCGCTGCGGGCGGAGTGCCAGTGCCCAGGGCGCTCGGCGGCGAGGTCACCGACTGGGAGCACCTGCGCGAGCGCCTCGCCGAGGCCGGCCTGCGCCGGGTCTTCGTCAAGCCCGCGCACGGCTCCTCCGCCTCCGGGGTGATGGCCCTGGAGTTCGGGCCGCGCGGGCAACTGCAGGCCACCACCTCGGTGGAGCTGGCCGACGGCCGGCTCCACAACTCACTGCGGGTGCGCCGCTACCGCGACGAGCGGGAGGTCGCCGCGATCGTCGACGCCCTGGCACCGGACGGATTGCACGTCGAGCAGTGGATCCCGAAGGCCTCGCAGTCCGGCCGCTCCGCGGACCTGCGGGTCGTGGTGGTCGCCGGCCGGGCCACCCACGCCGTGGTGCGCACCAGCACCCAGCCGATGACCAACCTGCACCTCGGCGGGGCCCGCGGCAGCGTCGCGCAGGTCCGGGAGACGGCGGGGCCGGCCTGGCCGGCCCTGCTGGAGACGGCCGAACGCGCGGCGGCCTGCTTCCCCGGCTCACCGATGGTCGGTGTCGACGTCCTGCCCACGGCCGGCTGGCGGCGCGCCCTGGTCGGCGAGGTGAACGCCTTCGGCGACCTGCTCCCCAACCTCACCGGCCTGCCCGGCGGCCCCGCCGAGGGTCTGGACACCTACGGCGCCCAGCTGGCCGCACTCACCGCCCCCTCCCCCTCGTCCCCCGTGGCGACGGACCACCAGATCACGGAACCCGCTCGATGAACCACCAGAACACCGCCCCCGTCCCGGCTCCCGCTCCCGACATGAACGCCGTCGTGGGCTCCCACGACCTGCTGCTCGTCACCCTCGACACGCTCCGCTTCGACGTCGCCGAGGAGCTGGCCGCCGCCGGCCGCATCCCGAACCTCGCCGCCGTCCTCCCCGGCGGCCATTGGGAGCGCCGGCACGCGCCCGGCAGCTTCACCTACGCCGCCCACCAGGCGATCCTGGCCGGCTTCCTGCCGACACCGGCCTCTCCAGACGGCCCGCACCCGCGCCTGTTCGCCGCCCGCTTCGCCGGCTCGGAGAGCACCGCCCCGCGCACCTGGGTGTTCGACGCCCCTGACCTGCCGACGGCCCTGGCCGCCTCCGGGTACCGCACGGTGTGCATCGGCGGTGTCGGGTTCTTCAACAAGCAGGGCCCGCTGGGCTCGGTGCTGCCCGGGCTCTTCCAGGAGAGCCACTGGGCGCCCGAGTTGGGCGTGGCGTCGCCGACGTCCTTCGAGGAGCAGGTCGCCCGGGCCGAGCGGGTCGCCGCCGAACAGCCCGCCGACCAGCCGCTGTTCCTCTTCCTGAACGTCTCGGCACTGCACCAGCCGAACTGGTTCCACCTGCCCGACGCCACTCGTGAGCACGGGGACTCCCGGAACAGCCACGCCGCCGCCCTGGAGTACGTGGACGCGCACATCGGCCGCCTCTTCGCCGCGATGAGCGCCCGCCGCCCCTGCTTCGCGATGGTCTGCTCCGACCACGGCACCGCCTACGGCGAGGACGGCTACACCGGGCACCGGATCGGCCACGAGGTGGTCTGGACGGTCCCGTACGCGCACTTCACCCTCCCCGCCCGGGCGGCGCACCCCACCGCGACCTCCGAGGAGCACGCATGACCACCGCACCCCCGCGCCCGGACTCGCCGTACCAATCGTACGTCTACGCGTACCCGCACAAGACGGCCTACCGCCCGCTGCCCGGGCGTCCCCCGCTGCGCGAGCTGTGGGCCGGCGAGGCGCAGCACGCGCTCTCGCTCTACCTCCACATACCGTTCTGCGAGGTCCGTTGCGGCTTCTGCAACCTGTTCACCCGGATCGGCAGCCCCGAGGGCCTGACCACGGCGTACCTGGACGCCCTGGAGCGCCAGGCCACGGCGGTGCGCTCGGCACTGGACGACGGGGCCCGGTTCGCGCTGGCCGCGTTCGGCGGCGGCACCCCCACCTATCTGACGGCCGGTGAGCTGGAGCGGCTGTGTGACATAGCCGAGCAGCGGATGGGCGCCGACCTGAGGGCGGTACCGCTCTCGGTGGAGGCCTCGCCCGCCACCGCGACCGCCGACCGGCTGGAGGTGCTGGCCGCCCGGGGCACCACCCGGTTGAGCCTGGGCGTGCAGTCCTTCGACGACGCCGAGGCGCGCTCCGCGGTCCGCCCGCAGAAGCGGGCCGAGGTGGAAGCCGCCCTCGGCCGGATCCGCGCGGCCGGCTTCCCGGTGCTCAACATCGACCTCATCTACGGCATCGACGGCCAGACCGAGGCGAGTTGGCTCCGCTCGCTGGACACCGCGCTCGCCTGGCAGCCCGAGGAGCTGTACCTCTACCCGCTGTACGTCCGCCCGCTGACCGGCCTGGCCCGGCGCGGCGAGCAGGAGAGCCAGGCCGTCTGGGACGCCCGCCGGCTCGCGCTCTACCGGGCCGGCCGCGACCACCTGCTCGCCCACGGCTACCAGCAGGTGTCGATGCGGATGTTCCGCCGCGCCGCCTCCCCGCAGGCCGGAGCGAGCGAGTACGCCTGCCAGACCGACGGCATGGTCGGGCTCGGCTGCGGCGCCCGCTCCTACACCTCGCGGCTGCACTACTCCTTCGACTACGCGGTGAACGCCACCGCGGTGCGCGGCATCATCGACGACTACGTCGCCACCGAGGACTTCCACCGGGCCGAGGTCGGCCACTGGATGGGCGGCGAGGAGCCCCGCCGGCGGCACCTGGTGCAGTCGCTGCTCCAGGCCGGGGGCATGGCGCTGGCGGACTACCGCGCCCGGTTCGGCAGTTCACCGGTCGAGGACTTCCCGGCGGAGCTGGCCGGGTTCGCCGAGCGCGGCTGGCTCGCCGAGGGCGATCCGGCGTACCTGCGGCTCAGCCCGGAGGGGCTGGCGCACTCGGACGCCGTCGGGCCGATGCTGTTCTCGCCCGAGGTCCGGGCCCGGATGGCCGCGTACGAGGCGAAATGACCTTCCTCGGCATGCCCTCCGCCCCACCGTTGCCGGAGGACGGCGCGCGGAGCCTCACGCTGCTCTACCGCGGTCCGCTCGCCTCCTGCGACTACGACTGCCCGTACTGCCCGTTCGCCAAGCGGCGCGACAGCCCCGAGCAACTTCGCGCCGACCGGGCCGCGTTGGAGCGCTTCACCGGCTGGGCCGCCGGGCGCGCGGACACCGGCGACACCCTGTCGTTGCTGTTCACCCCCTGGGGCGAGGGGCTGGTGCGGTCCTGGTACCGCCGCGCGCTGGTCGAGCTGAGCCACCTGCAGCACGTCCGCCGCGTCGCGATCCAGACCAACCTCAGCTGCCGCACGGGCTGGCTCGCCGAGGCGGACCTCGACGCCCTCGCCCTCTGGGTCACCTTCCACCCCGGCCAGGTCACCCGCGAGCGCTTCCTCGCCAAGTGCCGCGAGTTGGACGCACTCGGCGTGCGCTACAGCGTCGGTGTGGTCGGCCAACCCGAGCACCTCACCGAGGCCCGCCGGCTGCGCGCCGAGCTCTCCGACGGCGTCTACCTGTGGGTCAACGCCGCCGAGGGCCTCGCCTACACGGACGCCGAGGCCGCCCAGTGGGCCGCGGTGGACCCGCACTTCGGCTACAGCCGGCACGCCCACCCCAGCGCCGGGCTGCCGTGCCGCACCGGGGAGTCCGTACTGTCGGTCGACGGCGACGGCACCGTGCGCCGCTGCCACTTCGTCCGGGACGTCCTCGGCAACCTCTACGACGGCAGCTACCGCTCCCGACTGCGGCCGCGCGCCTGCCCCCTGCCGGTCTGCGACTGTCACATCGGCTACGTCCATCTGGAGACCCTGCCACTGTACGAGCTGTTCGGCGCGGGCGTGCTGGAGCGCGTGCCGCACGACTGGCCGGCGGGCCGGCGATAAATCGGTTGCGATCCAACCACTCTGTGTGAAAGCGTACGAACATCCGCACAGGACCAGCTGGTTCGGACATTCGGAAAGGAGGCCCGCAGATGATCAGTGGTATACGGCCCGCCGTCGTGCCGGGCCTCGTACTCGGTGACACCTCGGCTCGCGCTTCGACGCGTGAGCCGCACCTGGCCTGACGCCCCGCGCCCGCCATCCCGGCGGCGCCACCGCCCGACGCGCCTGCTGCTCACCTCCTCGTCGAAGCGCTCTTCGTGTCCCCTGCACGATCGACCACGAGGAGTCCCGGTGTCCGACACCCACCGGCCCGGCATCATCACCCTGCCCATCTCTTCCACCCTGCCCGCACCTTGGCACAGCGAGAACGGAGCACCTCCGCCGCGGCGCCTGATCGCCGCCGACGACACCCTGTCCGCCGGGGCCGCCTACAGCCTGGCGTGCGAGGGCACCGCCCTGCTCTGGCAGGGCACCTACCCCGGCGCACTGCGCCTCCTGCACGCCATGCGCCGCCGCGCCGAGCGGCGCCGGCCCCGATCCACCCCCGACTCCCCGGCCGATGCCTTCCGGCAGCACCGTCGGGAACGCGCCCGCCTCGCGCGTGTCCTCGGCACGCTGTTGGTGCCGCTCGGCGCGGACCACCGCATCCGGCTCCACCGGGCGCCCGACGTCCGCGAGGCCTGCCTGGCGGCCTACGGACCGCTCCTTGACAACAGAATCGTGTCCCTTCGCGAGCTCCTCGGTGTGATCGGCGCCCACCAGTGGCGCACCAGGGGCGTCGAGGTTCCGGCCCTCGGTGCCCGCATCCACCCGCACTACGGGGTCTTCTCACCCGTCCGCGGCGAGTACGTCGACCTCGTCGCCCGGGCGCCGCTGCCACCGGCCGCCCGTACCGACCCCACGGCCACCGCCCAGGACCTCGGCACCGGCACGGGGGTGCTCGCCGCGCTCCTGGCGCGGCGCGGACTGCGCGAGGTCCTGGTCACCGACGCCAATCCACGCGCCCTCGCCTGCGCCCGAGACAACGTCCGCCGCCTCGGGCTCGCCGACCGCATCAAGATCGCCGGCACCGGCCTCTACCCTCCCGGCCACGACCGGGCCGCCCTGATCGTGTGCAATCCCCCGTGGCTGCCCGGCCGCCCGAGCTCCAGCCTCGACGAGGGCGTGTTCGACCAGGACGGCCGCATGCTCCGCGGCTTCCTCGACGGCCTGGCCGACCGTCTACTGCCCGATGGCGAGGGCTGGCTCGTCCTCTCCGACCTCGCCGAACACCTCGGCCTGCGCTCCCGCGCCGACCTGCTCGGCGCCGTCTCCGAGGCCGGGCTGCGCATCACCGGGCGTCTCGACACCGTCCCCCGCCACCCCCGGGCCACCGCCCCCGATCGGTCCGATCCCCTCCTGCGCGCCGCCCGCGCCGCCGAGGTCACCTCGCTCTGGAGGCTGGCCCCCGCATGACTCCCGGCAGCCTCCCGCACACGGCCCGACGCGGTCCTGCGCTCACCGGGCGGCACGGCCCGCGCGTCCCTAGCCCGGTGACAGGGAGGAGGCGAAACACCATGCTTGGAGACGCTCCGCTGCAAGCAGTCATCTCCGCCACCGATCTCGCCCGCGCCAAGGCCTTCTACACCGACGCCCTCGGCCTCAAGCTGACCGAGGAGGGTGCGGAGGAATTCGTCTGCGACAGCGGCGGCACCCAGTGCACCGTCTACCGCACCCCCAGCGGTGGTCAGGCCGCCCACACCCTCGCCAGCTTCAAGGTCGCCGACCTCGATGGCGAGATGACCGGCCTCCGCGGCCGCGGCATCACCTTCGAGGGGTACGACTTCCCCGACCTGCGGACCGTCGACGGCGTCGCCGAGGGCGAGGGCATGCACGCGGCCTGGTCCAAGGACAGCGAGGGCAACATCCTCTGCGTCTCCCAGCGAGTCGGCCCGTAGCCGCCCCGCGCCCGTCGCATGCGCCACCGCTGCCCGGCCCGCTCGTACGGAGCGGACCGGGCAACAGCGGGCCGGTCGGCGTCCGCCGTCACGAGCGGCCGATCACGGCCCGCCCGCGCGCCCACCGCCCGCGTGCCCGCCGCCAGAGCGCCCTGGTCGAGGCGACCGGGTCGAAGGATCCCGGGTGGTCCCGCGTCAGCGGATAACAGGCGAATCCGATCAGCGCCGCGCTGAAGTGACCGATGCTGGTGTAGTCCCGGCTCTGCTGCACACCCAGTCCGTAGACGACCAGCACCCCTGCCGCGTACAGGTACCGCCAGGGCGGCACGATCAAGTAGGCGAGTACCGCGACCACCCCGGCCAGCGCGTAGCTGACGCCGTAGTCCAGGGTGTAGACGGCCCTCGGCGGGGCCAACCCGCGGCGGATCGCCCAGCCGAGCACGCCCTCGCTGAGGTAGGTAGCGCCGACATGTGCGACAGCCGCCACAGAGATCCAGCGCAGGGTGCCGAGCCACCGTTCGGCCGGCACGTGGAAGACGTTGTACAGCAGGAAGTAGAGCGGCCAACCACCGCCCGCGATCCACAGGGCACTGGTCGCCAGGACCCGCACCGGCGAGACCTGGAGGTGGTGGAGGTTGGTCGAGCGCCGATGCAGGATGCGGTCCGCGGTCGCCGGATCGACGTGCCTGATCACCTGCGTGGTGACGAGCAGGATCGCCAGCCAGATGTAGGTGCCCGGCGCGCGCCGGACGTAGGCCCACACCGCGCGGCCTGCCCGCGCCCACCAGGGCCGCCGGTGCGCTTCGGAGCCCCCGGCGGTGCTATCGGCCATCGACGCCTCCTCGACGCTGCTCCCCTCACCCTCACCCCCACCCGGCTCCACCGCCACCCGCCACGACCGAGGCCGATGCGCGACCGCACGAGGGTTCCCGGCCCCGGACCGCACACCCGCCTCCGGCCCCCACCGCCTTCCGGCCGCTCGCGTACGCTGGCGCTCGGACCGTCCGGCCGCGGGCTTCCCGGCCGCGCACCGGGCGATCCCTCACCGGGAACCGCCGAACAAGGGCACCAGGCACGATGAGCGATCGCCTCACGACGAGGACACCGACCGGCCCCGATGCCTCCCGGCGCCCAGCCCCGAGAGCCGCCGCCCCAAAGGCCGCCGCCCCGAGGTTCTCCGCCCTGGGAGCCGCCGCCCGGCTGCGGCTGACCGCGGCGTACGTCCTGCTGTTGACCGTGACGGCAGCCTGGCTGGCGAGCCAGGGCCATGCCGAGCGGGCCCGGTTCGTCCGGCACAACAGCAGCAATGTCCACCACCTGGAAGTGGGCAAGTGGTGGACCCTGTTCACCAGCGGCCTGGTGGTCGACGGCGTCCCGGCCTGGGCGGGCATCGCGGCGGTCGCCGCCGCCCTGGGCCTGGCCGAGTGGCGCTGGGGGCCGGCCCGGGCCGGAGCGGTCTTCCTCTTCGGACACCTGGGCGCCACCCTGCTCACCGAGGGCGCCATGTGGGTGATGGTGACCGCCCGCATCCCCGGCGCGCTCTCCCACGCCCGCGACGTGGGCATCAGCTACGGCCTGGTCGCCACCGGCGCCTGTCTGCTCGCCCTCGGCCCGCTCCCGCTGCGCCGCTACGGCCTGCCGGCGCTCGCGCTGACCCTGGCCACCGCCTGGGCGCTGGACCAGCAGCTGGCCGACGCCGGCCACCTGGTCGCCCTCGGGCTGGGCGTACTCGCCTCCCGTACCGCCTGGCTGCGCGCCCGGCGGTCCGGCCAGGCGCCCTGATCCCCCCAACCACCTGACCGCCCAACGGAGTTGGCCGGACACAAGACCCGCATGCGATGGCCCGGCGAGCCACCGTCGCCACCGGGGATTCCGTATGCCCTTGCATTACTCTGCAAATCTATGCCAGAGTTCGGGCATCGGATCGATTACGCCGAATCCCGTCACACATCGCTAGATCAGGGGCCCGCTCCTCGCGGGTCAGAGGGTGCATCCATGTCGAAGGTCTTGAGCAAGCTGCCGGTCGGTGAACGGATCGGCATCGCATTCTCCGGTGGGTTGGACACCTCCGTCGCCGTCGCGTGGATGCGCGAACACGGTGCCCTCCCCTACGCATACACGGCCGACATCGGCCAGTACGACGAGCCGAACCTCGCCGACGTCCCGGCCCGGGGCCGCGCGTACGGCGCCGAGCAGGCCCGGCTGGTCGACTGCCGGGCCGCGCTGGTCGAGGAGGGCCTGGCCGCCCTCGCCTGCGGCGCCTTCCACATCCGCTCCGCCGGGCAGACGTACTTCAACACCACCCCGCTCGGCCGCGCCGTGACCGGCACGCTGCTGGTGCGCGCCATGCAGGAGGACGGCGTCTCCATCTGGGGCGACGGCTCCACCTACAAGGGCAACGACATCGAGCGATTCTACCGCTACGGCCTGCTCGCCAACCCCAACCTGCGGATCTACAAGCCGTGGCTGGACCAGGCGTTCGTCGACCAGCTCGGCGGCCGCAAGGAGATGTCCGAGTGGCTCGCCGAGCGGGACCTCCCGTACCGGGACTCCGCCGAGAAGGCCTACTCGACCGACGCCAACATCTGGGGCGCCACCCACGAGGCCAAGCGGCTGGAGTACCTGGACGCCTCCATGGAGATCGTCAGCCCGATCATGGGCGTGGCCTTCTGGGACCCGGCGGTCGAGATCCAGACCGAGGACGTCACCATCGAGTTCGAGTTCGGCCGCCCGGTCCGGATCAACGGCCAGGAGTTCGCCAGCGCCGTCGACCTGGTCCACGAGGCCAACACCATCGGTGGCCGGCACGGCCTGGGCATGTCGGACCAGATCGAGAACCGCATCATCGAGGCCAAGAGCCGCGGCATCTACGAGGCCCCCGGCATGGCGCTGCTGCACATCGCCTACGAGCGGCTGCTCAACGCCATCCACAACGAGGACACCATCGCGACGTACCACACCCAGGGTCGGCGGCTCGGGCGGCTGCTGTACGAGGGCCGCTGGTTCGACCCGCAGTCGCTGATGCTCCGGGACAGCATCCAGCGCTGGATCGGCCACCCGGTCACCGGCACCGTCACCCTGCGGCTGCGGCGCGGGCAGGACTACTCGGTCATCGACACCCAGGGTCCCAACTTCAGCTACCACCCCGAGAAGCTGTCGATGGAGCGCAGCGTCGACGCCGCGTTCGTCCCGGACGACCGCATCGGCCAGCTGACCATGCGCAACCTCGACATCGCCGACTCGCGCAGCAAGCTGGAGCAGTACGCGGTGCACGGCCAGCTGGCGCCGTGGAGCGGCCTGATCGGCGAGCTCGCTCCGGGCGGTGCGGCTCCCATCGCGGCCGGCACCGGTGACGAGGAGGACCCCACCGCGCTGGACCACGCGGCGATCGAGTCCGGCAACGACTGACACGCTCCGCGCTCGCGGAGGGCCGTCGCACCCCAGCGGTGCGGCGGCCCTCCGCCGCTCTCGCCCCGCGCCGGCCCCCACTCGTGACTCCGCGCCCGTCCCCCACCCGCTCTCCCCACCCGACCTCACCCGAACGGCGGCACCGGCCGTGCGCCGACCGCCCGTCGGTAGCTGAATGGCGGACGGTGCCCGGCGACGGGAAGGCGGGTCGGGAGATGGGTGAGGCTATCGGCCCGATGCTGGCCTCCGCGGTGGCGGTCGCGCTCAGCCCGCTGCCGCTGATCGCCGTCCTCCTGATCCTCGCCTCACCGCACGGACGGGCCAACGGGATCGCCTTCACGGCCGGCTGGCTGCTCGGCCTGGCCACGGTGGTGGCCTCCGTCGTCGCGGCGGGCACCGCGCTGGACCCGGCCCGCACCACGCCGACCTGGTCCTCCTGGCTGAAGCTCGGCCTCGGCACCGCGCTCCTCGTGCTGGCCGCCCGGCAGTGGCGCGAACGGCCCCGCCCCGGCCGGGTCACCGCGCCACCGGCCTGGCTGCTCTCGATCGACCGGCTGACCGCCGCCCGGTCCGCCGGTCTCGCGGTGGTCCTGATCGTCGCCCACCCCAAGACCCTGATCCCGGCCGTCGGCGGGGCCGCCTCCATCGCCGCCGCGCCGCCCGGCGCCGGGGTCGGGGTCGGCATCACTACCGGCATCGGCATCGGTATCGGCGGGAAGGCGGTGGCCGCCACCCTGATGGTGCTCCTCGGCTCGCTGGGCACCCTGCTGCCGCTCGTGGTCCACCTCGTGGGCAACGACCACGCGCGGCAGACCCTCGGCGAGTGGCGGGCCTGGACGGCCACGCACAACGCGGCGATCATGACCGCCGTTCCGCTGCTGCTCGGCGCCGAGTACCTGGGCGCCGCCGTCTCGGGGCTCGCCTGAACCCCGACCGGCCGCACCCGTCACCGCACCCGTCCCCGCACCCGCACCCGCACCCGCACCCGCACCTGCACCCGCACCCGTCACCGGATCCGGACCACCCCCCGCCCCCGCACCGCCCGGACGCCCAACCGTCCGGGGTGCGCCCTCGGTCGCGCCGCCACGGCCTCCCGCACCGTCAAAAGGATCTCGCCGTCATAGTGCTCAGCCAGCAGCCGTGCCAGCTCCGCCGCCCCGCCCGGCCGGACGTCGGGCGCCAACTCCGGCAGCCGGCCAGGGGCGCTCAGGTCCTGGGCCTGGGCGGCCCAGCGGGCCGCGTCGCGCCGCTCGCCCTCGGCGGTGTAGTGCACCGCCAGGCAGTGCACGGCCAGCTGGTCCCCGTACTGAGCGGCTATCCGCCACCAGAAGACGCCGTCCGCCGTGCGGCCCATGCCGTACAACAGGCAGCCGAGGGTCCGGAAGGCGGTCTTCTCGGCGAGTTCGAGGTCCAGGGCCAGTTCCCCTGGCTCCACCGCGCCCGCCACCCCCGCGCACAGGTGCCGCAGGTCGCGCCGCAGCTCCGCCCGCCCCCCGGCCCACCTGAGCTGTCCCGGAATCGCCGCCGCCCCGGAGCCCGACCGCACCCCGGGGCCGACCCCCACCCCCGCCCCGGCGCCGGTCCCGGAGCCCGCCGCCACGGACGCACCCGGGCTGGGCCCCGCCGCCGGAGCGTGCGGGGGCCGGGCGCCGGCGGGTGGCCGGTCGGGGCGTTCGCGCACCACTGGGGCGGGTCGCCGGACGGCGGCGAGCCGCTCGGCCAGTCGGCGGGTGAAGGCCACCGGATCGTGGTCGTCGAACTCCCGCTCCAGCTCGACGGCGTGCGCGTGCAGCAGGTCCGCGACCCTCATGTCCGTGCCCCGCCGTCGTCCGGATGCTCCAGCAGGTACTCCAGGTGGCGCCGTCCGAGGCTGTAGTAGGTGCGGGCTGTGGTGTGCGCGATGCCGAGGGAGCGTCCGATGTCGGGGTAGGACAGTCCCGCCTGACGCAGCCGGACCACGTCGGCCTGGACCGGGGCGGCCCGCGCGAGCTCCTCCATCGCCCAGTCCAGCGCGTCCAGCTCGGCGAGCTCGTTCAGTTCGTCCTGGCTGGTGTCGGGACGGCGCTGGGCGATCACCCGCAGCCGCTTGCGTTCGGTGCGGCGACGCTCGCGCAGCACGTCCACCACGGCATCCTTGACGATCTTGAAGGCGAAGGCCTGCGGATCGGGGCTGGCCAGGGCCCGGCGCCAGTTCTTGTAGAGCGTGGTGCCCGCGTTCTGGACGGCATCCTGGGCGTCCTCACGGTGCCGCAGGCGTTGCTGGGCGTAGCGGAGGTACCCGGAGTTCTCTCGGGTGAAGAAGGCCTCGAAGTCGTTCGGCAGGTCGCCGAGCGGGTCGGCTCGCAGTCCCCGCTCCTCGCCCGGCCCGGGAGTGCTCACGCGGCCCCCCTTTCGTCGGTCAGCTGGCCGGCCCACCTGGTGGCACGCCGACGGCCCCTTGGGGCTCGTGGTGTAACCGTCCGGGAGCTCCGCGATGTTGACCGGATCGGGCGGACAATTGCCGAAAGATTCCGTTCACATTCGGACAGCGCCGCTGACCTGCCGCTTCACCCTCGCGAACCCAACGGACGCATCCGAAACGTGACCCAGATCACAGGCTCACGGAAGGATGGCTTGACAAGCCTTCCAGGGCCACCCCAGGGCCATCCCACCCGAACACCCCCCACTCCACCCGAACACCCCCCGCTCCAGTCGGCCACGCCCCTACGGCGCCGGCTCGACCTCGGCGGCGTCCAGCGCGGCGGTCACCCGGTCCAGCAACCCGCGCAGCGCCGCCAGGTCCTCGAGCGGCAGCCCGGCCGCCGCGAGCAGTCGGCGCGGGACCAGCCCGGCCCGCTCGCGCAGCACCGACCCCTCGGGGGTCAGGCGGACGGTGACCGACCGCTCATCCTCGGGGCTCCGCTCGCGGCGCACCAGTCCGGCCGCCTCCAGGCGCTTGAGCAGCGGGGAGAGCGTTCCGGAGTCCAGCCGCAGCCGCTCGCCGATCCGCTTGACGGGCAGCTCGCCCTCCTCCCACAGCACCAGCATGACCAGGTACTGCGGATAGGTGAGTCCGAGGTCCCGCAGCAGCACCCGGTACACACCGCCGAAGGCACGGGAGGCCGCATTGAGCGAGAAGCAGATCTGCTGGTCGAGGCGGAGCAGCTCCTCGTCCGCCAGGCCGGGATTGGTGGTCATGGACCCATGATAACGATCGCCAGCGCGCGACTTAGTTGTGCGCAATTGAATTGCGTGCTCTACTTGGTTACAACGCAGCGACCACCGAGCGGCCGCCGCGAAGCGGTCCGGGCCCCGCAACCGCCCGGACGACCGACCGCACGAACACCCAGGACCCGAAGGGAAGCCACCATGGACGCGCTCTACACCGCAGCCGCCACCACCAACGGCCGGGAGGGTCGTGCCGTCAGCTCCGACGGCCGGCTGGACCTCACGCTGGCCATGCCGCCCGCGCTCGGCGGCAGCGGCCAGGGCACCAACCCGGAGCAGCTCTTCGCCGCCGGCTACGCCGCCTGCTTCGCCAGCGCTCTCGGCCTGGTCGGCCGGCAGGCCCGGGTGGACACCAGCGAGGTCTCGGTGACCGCCGAGGTGTCCATCGGCAAGGACGAGGCTGGCTTCGCCCTCGCCGTCGTCCTGCGCGTCGAGCTGCCCGAGTCCCTCGCGGGCGAGACCGGCGAGGTGCTGGTCAAGCAGGCGCACGAGGTCTGCCCCTACTCCCGCGCCACCCGGGGCAACATCCCGGTCGAGCTGGTCGTCGAGTAACCGGTCGGACGCCCAGGCACCCCCGCCGACGGGCGGGCCCGCCGCACGCGAAGTGCGGCGGGCCCGCCCGTACGCCCGAGGCTCGCATCCCGAGGCCCGCAAGGCTCCCAGGTCCGCCTCCCCGAGGCCCCGCGTCCCGAGCCGACCCAGCTCAGTCCCCGCCCGGCCCGTTCGCCGAGCGCAACGTGTCCAGTCGGTGCCGGTACTCCTCCGCGTCGATCTCACCCCGCGCGAACCGCTCCGCGAGCAGCTGTTCCGCGGCCGGCCCCTGGCCCCCCTGCCCCACCTGGCCCCAGCCCTGTGCTCCGCCCGCCCCCGGCCCACCGGCGCCCGGAGCCGCCCGTCCGGGCGGGATCGGCTGCCGGGTGTGCGACACGTAACGGAACAGGGCCACCGCGAGGAGCACCAGGATCACCAGGACCACCAGCATCCCGAACACCATCAGCCCCATGCCCCAGCCACCGACGTAGTTGTGTTCGTGCCAGTACCTCATCAGGACCTCCTCCTCCGGCCCCGCCGGGGCCCGCCGAGGTGAGCAGCGCCTACCACCATCGTGCGCCCGTCGACAGTGAAAGCGGCGTGAGGGAAGTCCGGGACGACGGTCCGGTGCTCGATCCGGCGTGCGCCCCGGGTAGCGTGCCGCTCGTGACCCACCACCCGCCGCCCATGTCCTCCGCCCCACCGCCCACGTCCGCCGTCCCGCCGCTCACGGTCGGCCACGCGCCCGACGACGACCGCTCCCCCGAGCAGCTCGTCGCCGCCGGGGTGCTGCGGCACCATCCCGACCCGCGCCCCCACCCCACGCTCGGCCACTCCCCGATCGACTACGTCACCACCGAACTCTGGGCCGAGCTCACCGCCCTCGCCATCGCGCCCACTGCCGCCGAGACCACCGCCACCGCGCTGCTGAACTCGATCGCCGACCGCGCCGTGGACGCGGCACTCGCCCCGGGCAACGAGCGCGCCCCGCGCGACGACCTGTACGTGACCGACCCCGCCCACATCGGCCCGCACCGCCGGGCGGTCTGGTTCCAGCGCTCCGGCCCGCGCGGCCCCCGCGACCCGCACAACCTGCTCACCCCGCTCGACCCACTCGGCGGGTTCACCCCTCGCGGCCCGATCACCGCCTCCTTCGCCCCCCGCGAACCGTAGGCACCAGCACCCCACCCCGCGCACCCGCCGCGCCCCGCACACCCGCCGGGCCACGCACCCCGGCCGCACACTAAGCCGCCGAATTCACACGCCCCGCCGCACACTCAGCCGCAGAACCGCACGCCCGCGCCGGACGCTCAACGCTCGACCTGGAGGCCGTGGCACACCCAGCTCAGCCGGTCCGGCCCGCCGTACGGCGGCCGGTCGTGGTAAGTCCCGTCCGCCACTGACATGTTGACGATCATGTACGCGTGCCACGTCGACCCGACCCCGTGCAGGTCCGCGTAGACGAGCTCGTCCGCCACGTACCAGTCCACCGAGTTCGCGCCGAGCACGACCCGCAGGTCGAACGTCGCTCCCGGCCCGATCCCGGCGCTCGCGCCGTGCCAGTAACGGAAGCCGCCCCGCACGTGGTTGGAGATCTCCAGCAGGTCGGGGTTGTCGGGGTGGTACTCGAAGACGTCCACCTCGTTGCCGCCGTCCCGCCAGGTCCAGATCGCCGGCCAGGCGCCCAGCTCGACGGGCAGCGTCACGCTCGCCGACAGCACGTCCCCGGCGCGGAGTTGGAAGCCCTCCGGACTGCCCTCGGTGGTCAGCAGACTGCAGCTCCACAGCCCGCCGCTGTGCCGCCTGACCGCCGTGAACACCCCGCCGGGGCAGTAGTCGCGGCTGAGGTAGTCGAGCTTGTGGTCGCTTCTGTTGGTCGGCCCCATCCGGGGATAGGCGCTGCTGCGCCCGGCGGTCCACTGGCTGGTTGAAGTGAAGTCCGCGTCGAACACGACTGTCACGGCCGCCTCCCCGAAGCTCCGGCGTCCCGGCAGTCCGCACGCCGGGCACACAGGGTGAGTTCCCCGATACCCTCCGCAGTATGCGAAGCGCATAGTTCGAGCCCGGGACGAACGTGCGATTCGGTGCTGGCGCGGCCGGTCAGCCGACCGGTGCCGCGCCACCGGCCGCGAGCCGGTCGGTCACCGAGACCACCCCGTCCACCGAGCGGCACAGGTTGAGCACGATCGGCACCAGGTGGGGTTCGGGCACCGTCCCACTGAGCACCACCCGCCCCTGGTTGACCTCCACCCCGATCTCCGCCGGGCTGACCCCGTCGATCCGGCCCAGCACCTCCTCGACGATCTCCCGCCGGATCACCGCGTCCTCGCGCAGGAAAACCCGCAGCAGGTCGCCGCGGCTGACCATGCCGATGACCCGCCCCTCCTCGTCCAGCACCGGCAGCCGCTTGAGGCCGTGCCGGCTCATCAGCCGGGCCGCCGCGACCACGCTGGTGTCCGGCGTGGTGCAGACCGGCTGCGCCGTCATCAGGTCGGCCGCGGTCACCTCGCCGTCCGGTCCCGCCTGGGCCGACTCGGGCGCCGGCAGCAGGCTGGCCGGGTCCTCCTGCGCGGCGAGGGTGCGCAGCAGGTCGGCCTCCGAGACCAAGCCGAGCGGCCGCCCCTCCGGGTCCACCACCGGTACGCCGGTGATGTCGTACTCGCTCAGCAGCGCCACGATCTCCCGGAATCCGGTCTCGGGTGAGACCAGGACCACGGGGCTGGTCATCACGGATTCGACGGTGGCATGCCGCACGCCGGTTCACCTCGTCCAACGATGCTGGTCCGACCGGGCACGGGTCGTCCCGGCCGGTACCGGCAGCATCGCTCGTGGCGGCCGGGATCGCCAGGGGCCAAGGGGCCGAACGGGTGGGACCTTGGGCCTCGGCCCGCGAACGCGCTCCCGACAGCGGTCAGGGGCGGACGGTCGCCCCACAGGCGGGGAGGGCACCGGCCGGAGGCCGTGGCGGAGCCGCAGGACCAGCCGTTCCGGCCGTACGTGTTCCGCAGCGCCTGGCCGTGCACATCGGGGTCCGCCCACCCGGCGCCCCGCGTCCCGCGTCCGGAGTGGCGGGCCCGACCGCACGGGCTCGCCACGAAGGCCGCAGCGATCCTGCCGCCGGCCGCGGGGACGACCCCCTCCAGGGCCTGCGGCACGAGCACGCCGGGGTCGCCGCCCGGCTTCCCGGTGCCCGCCGGTCATCCGGCCGAACCGGCGGCCGCCCGAGTACGGGTCGACGGCGTTCGGGTCGTGGCGGGACCGCGTCTGCTCCCGTGGTCCGCCCCGACACCGGAGGTCACCCGGGCGTGACCGTGCCGGACCCCGGGAGTCCCGGCCGTACAGCCGGCGCGAGGCGGTCTCCCCGACCGCCGCGAGCGAGACGTTGCGGTCCGCCGCGAGCCGGTCGACGAGCGTGTCGACGGCCCGGGAACCCCCGTCGACCAGGCGGGCGGAGCATCCACCGCTGCTCGTCGGCGGGAGGGCCGCCGGCACGCGCCGGACGTCCTTGCCCCAGGGGCCCGCCGCACACCCGTCATATGACCGCCGATCTCCCCGGGCGGCGCAACCATCACATGATCGACTCGTCGCTTGTCCACCACGACGGCACCACGGCTACCGGGAGGGTTCCTCGGCAGGAACGGTCCGGCTCGCGCACCTGGCGCTGCCCGCCGACCGCGACCGGCACAGCCGGGTGCTCGCCACCCACGCCGCCGTCCAGCGCACCCTGCCCACCCGCTGGGCCCGGTCTCCCCGGCCGACCGTCGCCGAGGCGTCCACTCCCGAACCTTCCGACGCCCCGGACGACGACGCCGTCTACGCCGCACTGCGTCTGCGGGTGCTGCGCACCGCGCTCCGGTCGCACCCGGCCGCCCGCCTCCTCACGCCATGGGTCCGGGGCCTGCGGCTGTTCACCCCGAACGGCGGCGAGGAGGACGCGGAAGTCGACCACCCGCTCGCCGCGGTCTCCGCCCCGGACAGGGCGGCCTTCGCCCTGCGGACGGTCGAGGGGCTGAGCCCGGAACGGGCCGCCGAGGTGCTGCGGCAGCCGGAGCGGCGCACCCGGCGGTGGCGGTGGCCATGGCCGTGGCCGTGGCCGGACAGGTCCCCTCCGGTTCGGACCCGTTGCCGCCGGCCTTCGACCGGTGCGCCGTCCGGGTACAGCCCACCGACCTGCTGCGCCGTCGCCGTTCGCTGACGGCCGTGCCCGCGGTCGGTGTGCTCGGACTCACCCCCACGGCGGGCGTCCTGGGCGGCTCCCTCCCCGCGGTGCCCGGCCGTCCGGCGACGGTGTCGCTCCCGGGTCCGACACCGACCCCTCCGACCTGGTCCGGGTCGCCGCCGGCGCCTGGCAGCCCACCACCCGGGTCGGCTTCACCGTCTGGCCGACCCGCGGCGAGCGGAGCACGGACGGCGCGCTGCTCGGCCGGGCCCTGGCAGCCTGGTCACGGCCCGGCGCCCGGACCCACGCCGAACCGGGTACCGACCCGGCTCCGCCCACCGCTCCCTGCACCTGCTGTTCGCCGGGACGGTGGACGGCACCGGCGTGGTGGTGTTCCACGACGGCGGGCGGATCGCCCGCTCCACCGACGGCCGGGACGGGCAGGACGCCGAGTCGGACCTCGCCCGGGCCGACGACGCGGACCTCACCACGGCGGGCGCGGTGGTCCTGCACCGCTGGGGCGCCACCGTCCGCTACCTGCTGGCGCCCTGGGTGGACTCGGCCGAGACCCGGCGGATCGACCACCCCGACACCCCCGCGCGCCCGTTGGACCACCCCGACACCCCCGCGCGCTCGTTGGACCACCCCGACGGCCTCACAGCCCCGACCCCGGCCGGTGGTCCCCCCGGCTGCCGGGGCGCCACCCTGCTCCAACTGCGTTCCTCCCCCGTGGTCGCCGACCGGCACGCCTTCCTGCCGACCGACGTGGGCGGCCTGATCCCCACCCACCTCACCCACGCCCCGCCACCGGACCGCACCCAGGCCGATCGCACCCAGGCCGACCACGCCCCGCCCGCCCGCCCCCGCCCGCCCCCGAGCCGCGCGAGGCCACCGCCCAGGACCCGCTGCGGGCCTGGTCCCGGGCCGGCTGCGCCGCCCCCGAGCGCGCACCGGGCGTCAGGCAACTGGACCTCCGGGTCTTCGCCGTGCAGCCGCTGCCGCAGAACGCCGGTTCGGCCTCCTGGGTCTGCCTGCGCGCCGACCGCTGGGGCGGCGCGGGCAGCGCGGCCACCGCCGTCCTGCTGCCGGGCTCCGGCCGCCCGCAGCGTACCGGCGGCGGATCGGGCCGGACGTGCAGCCGCTCCGAACGGGACACCGTGTCCTGGGCCTGGTGGCGTTCCCCGCGTGGACCGGAGTTCCTGCTCGCGGCGGGCAGCCGCCGGGTCACCCGGCTCGCCGTCAAGGGCCCGGACCGGTCCGCCGACCACTCCACGCCGCACCGCACCCTGGCCGTCGAACGCCCCGCCCGGGCCGCCGTCCAGGTGGAGGCGCTGCTCGACAACGGAACCCGCATCAGCCCACCACACTGAAGCCCGTCCGCAGCCCGCCAGCAGCCCCTCAGCACCCGGGGCCGCGTCCGCGCCGAGGCCCCGTCCGCACCTGGGGCCCCGCCCCGTTCAGCCCGTGGCCAACCGCCGCCGGGCCGACTCCCGCTCGTAGTCCGGCAGTTCGACGCTGCTGACCTGCTTGCCCAGCTCCAGCATCCGCTCCAGCACCCAGCGCCGGTTGAGCAGCGCGTTGCGCAGCCGCAGCCCGGTGGCCGTCCGCGGCGCGAGGAACGGCCCGGTCCGGTCCCCGCCCTTCTGGCAGCCCTGCGCGTAGCCGCGCAGCAGCCGCTCGTACCTCGCGAAGGCGGCGCGGTGGTCGCCGTCGGCCCGGGCCAGCTCGCCCGCCAGGACGTACGCGGCGACCACCGCCGTCCCGGTGCCCATGCCGCCGATGGTCGCGCCGCAGGCGGCGTCGCCGATCAGGGCGATCCGGCCGGTCGACCAGGCGGGCACGTCGGCGCGGCTGATCGAGTCGAAGTACAGCTCGGGGGCGGCGTCCAGACTCTCCAGCAGCTGTGGGACCCGCCAGCCGAGGCCCGCGAAGGCGGCCCGGACCAGCGCCTTCTGCCCTGCCGGGTCGTGGCGGTCGTAGCGCAGTTCGGGCGAGGCGAAGAGGCAGAACGCGCCGGCCCGGGCCGGGTCGCGGTGGGCCGCGCCGACGGACATCAGCCGGCCGGGGACGTTGAGGCCGACCGCGCCGACCGGCAGCCCGTGCTCGTTGGGCAGCCGCCAGGTGGCCGCGTAGTAGCCGAGGTGGCGGACGTAGTGCCGCTCGGGGCCGAAGGCGAGCCGGCGGACGTTGGAGTGCAGGCCGTCGGCGCCGATCACCAGGTCGAACTCGCGCGGCGCCGCGTGCCGGAAGGCGACCCGGACCCCGCTCGGGGTCTCCTCCAGCTCCGTGATCGCGTCGCCGAAGACGTACTCGGCGCGGGCGCTGTGCCGGTGGAGCAACTGGGCCAGCTCGCCGCGCGGGACCTCCAGGTCACCGCCGGCGAACTCGGCGGGCAGGTGCAGCAGTCCGCGCCCGTCGGGGCCCACGAAGGTCATCGGGCTTCCGCCGGTGCCGAGCGCGCGCAGCTCCTCCAGGACGCCCATCCGCTCGAGCACGGTCAGGTGGGTGCGGCCGCGGAAGTCGACGTCCTGGCCGCCGTCGCGCAGGGCGGGCGCCAGCTCGACCACGGTCACCTCGAAGCCGTACCGGCCCAGCCAGTGGGCCAGCGCGGGACCGGCGATGCTCGCGCCCGAGATCAGGACCCTGGTGCTCATGGAAACCACTCCGTCCGAGGAACGTGAAACTGTGTCTGGCGGACACTGTTCGTTGCTGTGTACGGTAGACACAGTTGCATCGGATGGGCAACCCCCCAGGTCGCGGCATGGACGGACACCCGGCCGGAAGCCCGGGGCGGCACACCCCGCAGGGGCCCAGGACGGGAGTGGATGATGGTCGAGTCGGTGAGCGACACCGTGCGGTTGCTCTGGGGTCCTCCGGCGAGGCCCACCCGGGGCCCGAAGCCGGCCCTCAGCCTGGAGCGGATCGCCGCTGCCGGGGTCGAGGTCGCCGACGCGGAGGGGCTCGACGCGGTCTCCATGCAGAAGGTGGCCGGGCTGCTCGACTTCACCAAGATGTCGCTCTACCGGTACGTCCCCGGCAAGGCCGAACTGATCGCCCTGATGGTCGAGTCGGCCGTCGGCGCACCTCCGGACGCACCCACCGGTGCCGGCTGGCGGGAACAACTCACCGCCTGGTCCCACCACTTGGCCGAGTCCTTCGCCCGGCACCCGTGGCTGCTGGACGCCACCGTCGGAGCCCGAGCGCTCGGCCCGAGGGAACTCGCCTGGCTGGAGCGGGCGGTGGCGGCGCTCGACGGCCACGGGCTGACCGGCCCCGAACGGATGGACGCCGCCGTCCTGCTCACCGGGCACGTGCGCGGGATCACCGCGCAGTCCCGCGCCGCCGGACCGGCCGGCACCCCCGAGGCCGAACTCCTGGCCGCCCTCGGCACCGTGGTCCGGGAGCACGCCGACCGCTTCCCGGCCGTCGCCGCCGCCATGGCCGACCCGGAGGGCCGCGACCAGGCGCTGGAGTTCGGCCTGGAGCGCATCCTGGACGGCCTGGCCGCCCTGATCGAGCGCCGGACCGGGCCCCGAGCCGAGCCCCGCGCGAACGCGGGCTGACCCGCTCACCCTCGACCCTCCGGGCTGACCCGCCCACCCTCGACCCGCCGAGCCGGACCGACCCGCCCTCGCCCGTCCGCTCCCCGAAAACCGTTCGGAGCGCCGCCCGTTCACTCGCTACCATCGCGCCTCATGGCGATGTTCGTGCACCTGACCGCCGCGGCCAACGCGCCGCGCATCCGCCGCGCCGGGATCCGCGCCGACAGCCACGGCCAGGGCGGCGCGCGCGGGGTGTACTGCTTCCCCGTGCTGCCCTCGTACACGCTGACCCACCAGTGGCTGCGCGAACTGGCCCGGTTCCACCCCAAGGGCGCGCTCGTCGCGGTGCACCTCCGGCTGGACGACGACCAGGAGGTCCTGGCCGGGCACTACCGCGACCGCGACCGGGGCACCCAGCGGCCGCTGCGCGCCGCCGAGGCGGTCCGGCGGATCGGCACGCTGGCCGACCCGCGTGGCTGGGAGGTGTTCCTGCCGCGCGCGGTGGGGGCCCGCGAGGTGCACCGGGTCCGCGCCGTACCGCAGGTCACCGGCTGGCGCTACCTCCCGGGCGCCCACGGCACCCGGCCGTGCACCTGTTTCGGCTGCCGCATCTACGGCGAGTACGGCGCCCGCCGACTGCGCGAGCGCCACCCGCACCCGCTGGACGGCCCGCCGCCGCCCGTCCCCGTGCTGCTCGCGCGGATCGCGGCGGCCGGCGTACCGGGCGATCCGGCCGAACTGCGCTCGGTGCTGCACTGGTTCGGGTTGCGCCGGCGCGGCCCTCTGGAGCGTCTGGCCCCGCTGGCCGCCCACCCGGACCCGGCGGTGCGGGGGGAACTGGTCTGGGCCGTCTGCCGCTGGTCGACCCCGGGTGTCGCCGAACTGCTGGACAGTCTGGCGGACGACCCGGATCCGGGCGTCCGCGAGGCCGTCGCGGCGGTCCGGGACCGCTGAGGCCCCGGCCGCCGTCGGATCGGAACAGGTCGGGCGTTTCCGTCAGGAGACGCGCTTGAGCTGCCAGGAGTTCTTCTCCAGGCTCGGCACCGCGGAGTAGTTGCAGCCGGAGCCGTAGAAGGTGCTCACGATCGTCCAGCCGGCCGGCGGCCAGGTGGAGGCGCAGGCGTTGACCACGGTGCCGACCGGGTAGCCGGTGAGCTGCATGATCTTCTTGGTGTTCGGGTTGAAGCCGGAGCCGCAGCCGGCGCTGTTCCACCACTGGACGTCCACGTAGCCGCCCGGCGTCAGCGAGGAGGAGCAGACGGTGCTGGTGTCACCGGGCGCGGCCTGGGCCGTTCCCGCGGTCAGGGTCAGCGCGGCGGCGGTGCAGCCCAGGGCCAGGACGGCGGAACGAAGGCGTGTCACGAGGGTCGGCTCCTTTCGGTGACGCGGCCCGTCCGCGTCCCGCCCATTCCTACCCGTACGGCCCGGACGGCGGACAGCGACTTTCCGGCCCCGCCTGCGGCTCGTTCTCGCCCATCCCTGTCGACGGCGGTCCAGCGAGATGCCGCTGGCCTGCGCGATCCCCCGCCGAGGTGCCCGTTCACCCGATCCGGGTGATCATGGGACGAACCGCGTCATCGGCGATACGGCGCACCCGGCCGCCGGCCCGGGGAGCGCTCGGAAGGTGGACTGCGATGTTCCAACTCCTGTGGATCCTGCTCATCGGCTTCGTGCTGGGCGTGATCGCCAAGCTCATCCTGCGGGGACCGCAGTCGATCCCCTGGTGGCTGACCATGCTGCTCGGCGCGGCCGGGGCCTGGCTCGGCAACGCCGTCTCCGGCTGGATCGGCGTCCGCCACACCTCGGGCATCGACTGGATCCGCCACATCCTGCAACTCGCCTTCGCCGTCGCCCTGGTCGCCATCGTCGCCCCCGCCTGGAGCAGGTCGCACCCGAGCCGCTGACCGGCCGGGACAACCTGCCCCACGTGCACGGCCGGGACGGCTCAGCACACGTGCACGGCCGGGACGACCCGCCCCACGTGCGTGCCCGGGGCAGCTCAGCCCACGTGCACGGCCGGGCGGCGGGCCCGGTCCGGTTCGGCCTCGCGCAGCACCTCGCGGGTGACGGGGGCGATCTCACCCTGTCCGAACAGGAAGAACCGCAGGAACTGGGCGAAGGGGTTGCCCTCGGTCCACTCGAAGTAGATGTGCGGCTGCTGCCCGGTGAGGTCGCGCACCCGCAGCAACAGGGCGGCCAGCGCGTTGGGCACACTGGAGCTCTCCAGCGACAGCACCCGGTAGCGGTCGTGCAGCACCTCGCCGCGCACGGTCAGCTCGGCCTCGAAGTCGGACGGGTCGAGCACGGTGACCTCGACGAAGACCAGGTCGTCCTCGGCCGGGATGTCGTTGTCCCGCCGGATCTGGTGGATCTTGTCACGGTACTCGGCGAGGTCCCGGCTGTTCGGCTCGTTGGCGATCAGCCGCAGCGGGCGGTGGGTGTAGTCCCGGACGAACCGCTCCGCGACCTCGTCCAGCACCACGTCGGTGACGCGCAGTTCGAAGGCGCGCTTGAGCCGGGACAGGAAGGAGACCAGCATGATGCCCGCGATGAAGCAGGCGCCGATCTTGACGCCGTCCGGCCGCTCGGCGATGTTCACCGCCGTGGTGTAGAGGAAGACCGCCGAGATCACTCCGAAGCCGGCCCGCCAGCGACGCTGCCCGGCCTTGTGGGCGGCGATGGTGACGGCGATGGCCGCGGAGCTGATCAGCACCAGCACGCCGGTGGCGTAGGCGCCGCCCTGGGCGTCCACGTTGGCGTCGAAGATCCAGGTCACCAGGAAGGCGATCAGGGTGAGCACGATGACGGTCGGCCGCACCGCGCGGGCCCAGTGCGGGGCCATGCCGTAGCGCGGCAGGTAGCGCGGCATCAGGTTGAGCAGCCCGGCCATCGCGGAGGCCCCGGCGAACCAGAGGATGGCGATCGTGGAGAGGTCGTAGACGCTGCCGAAGGTGCTGCCCAGGTACTCGTGGGCGAGGTAGGCGAGCGCCCGCCCGTTGGCCTGGCCGCCGGTCTTGAACTGGTCCTCGGGGATGAGCAGCGTGGTGATGAAGCTGGTGGTGATCAGGAACACGCTCATGATCGCGGCGGCGGTGGTCAGCAGCTTGCGGGCGCCACGGATGCGGCCGGTGGGCTTCTCCTCGGTGTCGTCCGGGTCCCCCTCGATGTGCGGCATCACGGCGACACCGGTCTCGAATCCGGACAGGCCGAGCGCCAGTTTCGGGAAGACGATCAGGGCGACGCCGATCATCGCGATGGCGTTGCCGTGTTCCGCGGTCAGCGCGTCCGTCCAGTCGCTGAACAGGTGCGGGGCGCTGAGCACGTGCCACAGCCCGTTCGCCACCACCACGACGTTGAGCGAGAGGTACACCGCGACCAGCACCACGGCCAGGCCGATCGCCTCGCTGAACCCCTTGAGGAAGACCGCGCCGAGCAGGGCGATCATGATCATGGTCAGCGAGATCTGCCTGCCGGCCAGGGCGCTGTGCAGGTGCGGGTTCTCCACCAGGTGGGCGCTGGCGTCGGCGGCGGACAGGGTGATGGTGATCATGAAGTCGGTGGACGCGAAACCCAGCAGGGTCAGCACGAAGAGCTTGCCCTGCCAGAACGACAGCAGCCGTTCCAGCATCGCGATCGACCCCTGGCCGTGCGGACTCTCCTGGGCGACCCTCCGGTAGACCGGCAGCGCGCCGAGCAGGGTGACGATCACCAGCACGATGGTGGCCAGCGGCGAGACCAGCCCGGCCGCGAGCGCGGCGATGCCGGGCTGGTAGCCGAGCGTGGAGAAGTAGTCCAGGCCGGTCAGGCACATGACCCGCCACCAGCGCTGGCCCTTCTCCTGCTGAGGCTCGGCGTGCGGGCCGGGGTGCTGTTTGGCCATGTCGGACAGGCCTTCCAGCAGCCAGGCCCGGAACCGCCCGCCCCGGGAGGAAGGCACCGCCCCCTGCTCGGCCGACCCCGAAGACACCACGTGCACCCCTGTCCACGACTCGGCCGGGCGCGCGGCTCCGGGCCCCCTGCGGCCGCCGGACGGCGGGCCTGGTCAGGCTAGGGGACGTGATCGCCGGGGTCGGGCAAGCGCGCGGGCCGACACACCCGGGTGCGCCCGTACGGCCCTCCCCGGTGGCGGGCCGTCCCAGGCCTCATCCCCGCAGGGCGGCACCCCCGCGAGACCCCGTGATCCGGCGCGGCGGCCTACACCGGCGTCGCGAAACGCGCGAGGATGTCCGCGCACCCGACATGCCCGGCCGGGGCGGCCACGGGGCACGGAACACGGGGCACGGACACGGACGAGGGAAACAGGGAGGTCGCGGTGGTGGAGCCGAGCCGGCGGAGGGTTCTGGGCCTGGGCCTGATGGCGGCCGCGGTCACCTCCTGCGGCCCCCGCCGCCCGGACCCCTCCACCCCTGCAGCCGCCTCGGCACCCGGCGCCGCGGCACCCGGCGCCACCGCCCCCGCCTCCGCCTCCGGCGGCCCGGTCGCCGACGGGCACACCGGCCCGACGAGCGAGCGCTCCCTGCCCGGCAACCCCGACTGGGAGATCACCGACCCCGGCCCGGACGGCGCCATCGAGGGTTTCGCCGACCGGGTCAGCGTCCTGCCAGGGGAGTCCTTCGGCCTGCACGTCTCCACCTCCGCCGCCGCCTTCACCGTCTCCGCCTACCGGATGGGCTGGTACGACGGCGCCCGCGCCCGGCTGGTCTGGCGCCGCGAGCACGTCCCCGGCGGCAAGCAGGCCGCGCCGCACGTGGACCCGGCGACCCGCACCGTGCTGACCAGCTGGCAGCGCACCCTCGCGGTGGACACCGCCGGCTGGCCCGAGGGCGCCTACCTGCTGCGCCTGGACGCCGAGGACGGCTCCGGCCGGCGCTACGTCCCGCTCACCGTCCGCTCGGCGAGCACCGCCGGCCGGACCGTGATCATGGGCGCCCCGGCGACCTGGCAGGCCTACAACGAGTGGGGCGGCTACAGCCTCTACAACGGCCCGACCGGAGGCCTGGCCACCCGCTCGCTGCAGGTCGTCTTCGACCGGCCGTACGACTACGACCACGGCGCCGGGCTGTTCCTGGTCTACGAGGCGCCGCTGGTCGCCCTCGCCGAGCGGCTCGGCCTGCCGCTCGCGTACACCACCGGCATCGACGTGGCCCGCGAGCCCGGCCTGCTGACCGGGGCGAGCGCCGTCCTGTCCCTGGGCCACGACGAGTACTGGTCGCCCGAGCAGCGGGCCAACGTGGTCGCGGCCCGGGACGCCGGGACCAACCTGGCGATCCTCGGCGCCAACTGCTGCTTCCGCCGGGTCCGCTTCGAGCCGACCGAGCTCGGCCCCGACCGCACGGTGGTCTGTTACAAGGACGCGTGGGCGCAGGATCCGGGCCACCGGTCGGGCGCCCCGGCGACCACCGACTTCAGGGTCGGCCCGGGCGCCGACCCGGAGAGCTCGATGCTCGGCGTCATCTACGACGGCTACCCGGTGGACGCCCCGTACGTGGTCACCTCGCCCGGGCACTGGGCCTTCGAGGGGACGGGCGTCGCGGCGGGCGCGTCGTTCCCGCACCTGGTCGGGGTGGAGTACGACCGGGTGGACACCGGCTTTCCCACCCCGCGGCCGATCGAGGTGATCGCCCACTCCCCCGTGGTCTGCGACGGCCGCCGCTCCCACTCCGACACCGCCTACTACACCGTGCCGAGCGGCGCCGGGGTGTTCGCCACCGGGACGATGCGCTGGGTCGAGGCGCTGGAGGCCCGCGGCCCCGGCGGCGGCAAGGCCGACCACGGCATCGACTCGCACGCCGGGGACCTGGTCCGCCAGGTCACCGAGAACGTCCTGCGCGCCTTCGCGGCCGGACCGGCCGGCCGGACCCACCCTGCCCAGGACAACCTCGCGGCCGTCTACGGCATGGCGTAGCGGGCCCGGCTCGGCCGGCCGTGAGCGCCGGTGCGGACGCCCGCGCCCTGAGCCGGGGCCGGCGGCGCCCGACACCCCCGGTACACTCGCACGGTCCCATCCGGAGCAGGCACGAGGGAAACAGAACATGGTCGAGGCCTCCCCCAAGGTCGTTGTGGTCGTCCCCACGTACAACGAGCGGGAGAACCTCCCGGTCCTCGCGGGCCTGCTCGCGGAGCTCCCGGTGCCCAACCTGCACCTGCTGGTGGTCGACGACAACTCCCCCGACGGCACCGGTGAGATCGCCGACAAGCTCGCCGTGGACTCCGGCGGCACCGTGAGCGTGCTGCACCGCACCGAGAAGGACGGCCTCGGCCGCGCCTACCTGGCCGGCATGGCCAAGGCGCTGGACGAGGGCGCCGACGTCGTGGTGCAGATGGACGCCGACCTCTCCCACCCGGCCTCCGCGATACCCGCGATGGTCGAGACGCTGCTCACCGACGGCACCGCCGTGGTGCTGGGCTCGCGCTACGTCCCGGGCGGCTCCACCGCCGAGGAGTGGCCCTGGCACCGCAAGGCGCTCTCCGCCTGGGCGAACTTCTATGTCAACGCGATCCTCAGCCTCGGCGTCCGGGACGCCACGGCCGGCTTCAAGGCCTGGCGGGCCGACACCCTGCGCGCCATCGACCTGCCGACCGTGCAGAGCAACGGCTACTCGTTCCAGGTCGAGATGAACTACCGGGTCGTCAAGCAGGGCATGACCATCCGCGAGGTGCCGATCCGCTTCGAGGAGCGGATCGAGGGCGCCTCGAAGATGAGCATGGGCGTGCAGGTCGAGTCCGCGCTGGCGCCCTGGAAGCTGCGCTTCAACCGCGACGACTAGCGGGTACCGGCGGCGCACGGCACGGGCCCGGCCCGCACCGGCCCGGCCCGATGCGGGCGTACGGGTGCCGGAAGGTCCCGGGAGCGGTGTGAACGGCGGCTTCGGGGAAAGAAGGGCGACATGGCCCTTCTCCCGGAGACCCTCAAGGACCTGGTCCGCCGCAGCGCCCGAGACCCCTTCGTGGTCCAGACCATCCGGGCCACCGTCGCGGCCACCATCTCGTACGCGGTGGCGACGCAGCTGAGCAGCGAGCCCGCCCCGCTGACGGCGCCGCTGACCGCGCTGCTGGTGGTCCAGGTCACCGTCTACTCGACGCTCAAGACCAGCATCCGGCGGGTCAACTCGGTGGTGGTCGGGGTGCTGATCGCGATCGGCTTCAGCTCCGTGGTCGGGCTCTCCTGGTGGAGCCTCGGGCTGATCATCCTGGCCTCACTGGTCGTCGGCCGGTTCGTCCGGGTCGAGGAGTTCGTCCAGGAGGTCGCGATCAGCGCGATGCTGATCCTGGGCGTGACCAAGCTGGCCTCGCAGGCCTGGGACCGGGTGCTGGAGACGCTCATCGGAGCCGCCGTCGGCCTGCTGTTCAACCTGCTGTTCGCGCCACCGGTCTGGGTGGACACCGCCGGGGAGTCGATCGAGGACCTCGCCCGGCGGGCCCGCCAGCTGCTGCTGGACATCTCCGAGGAGCTGGGCCGCCCCACCCCGGTGGCCAGGGCCGCCGAGCGGCTGCACGAGGCCCGCCGGCTCGACCAGGCGATCGCCGACGTGGACGCGGCGCTGCGCCAGGCCGAGGACAGCCTGCGGTTCAACCCGCGGATCAGCGAGGGGCTGCTGTCCCGGCTGGTGCTGCGCACCGGGCTGGACACGCTGGAGATCTGCGTCGTCGTGATCCGCGTGCTGGCCCGCTCGCTGACCGACCTGGCCAAGCGGCGCGGACCCGATGAACGGCTCTTCCCGCCGGAGGTCGCGGTGGAGCTCGAGGAACTGCTGGCGCACGTGGGCGGCGCGATGGTGAGCTACGCGGTGCTGGTGACCACTCAGGTGAGCCGCAACGCCGAGGAGGCGGAGGAGCGACTGACCGCCGAGCTGGCGGCCGCGTGGACCTGCCGGGAGAACGTCGCCCAGCTGCTGCTGCGCAAGGTCCAGGAGCACCCGGAGGCCTGGCAGCTGCACGGTTCGATACTGGCCGAGGTGGACCGCATCCTGGACGAGATGGACCTGGAGCACCGCGGCCGGCGGCTGATGGAGGAGCTGGACCGGGCCTCGGTGGCGAACCGGGAGCGGTTCTCCCGCTACGCCGCGCTGCGCCGCCTGCTGCGGGGCGAGCGGGCCCGCGGCGGGCGGTCCTCCGTCAAGGCGCAGCGCCCGGCGGCGTAGGCCGGGCGCCGTTGCCGGGGTGTCCCACCCGGCGCTTCGCCGGGTCCCGGCCGGCGGGCCCGGCGCCGTTCCCCGGGGCTTCCCGCTCGGCGCCGTTCCCCGGAGCGCTGCGGTCAGGGCATCAGCCAGGGCTGCTGCGGCAGCGGGTGGCCGGTCTCCAGGTAGGTCTTGAGATTGGCGAGCACCGCCGACCAGCCCTGTTCGGCGTCGGCCCGCGCGGCCTCGTCGGCGAGGTTCTCGTGGATGACGGTGAGCCGGGTGAGGTCCTGCCAGCCCTGGATCTCGAAGGTGACCCGGGACGGCCAGCCGGCCCGGTCCTCCTGCGGCCCGGCCCAGGTGGTGACCAGCCGGTGCGGGCGGTCGACCGCCTCGACCGTGCCGGTGACGTCGGCGATGCCGGAGCCGTCGGTCCGCTGGTGCTCCCAGGGCGCGCCGAGCAGCCAGGTGGAGACGTTGCGGTGGCCCCAGTAGAGGCCGGACTCGTCGGCGTTGGTGAGCGCGTGCCAGACCCGCTCGGGGGTGGCACGCAGGTAGGTGATGCCGCGGTGGCTGAGGGCGGTCACGGCCTCACCCCTCGGCCGCGGCGAGCAGCGGCTGGATCTCGATCTTCTGCATCCGCAGCATGGCCGCGAAGACGCGGTCCGCCTTGGCCCGGTCCTCGCCCGCGACCAGGTCGAGCAGCACCCGGGGGGTGATCTGCCAGGAGAGGCCGTATCTGTCCTTGAGCCAGCCGCACGGGCCCGGCTGACCGCCGTCGGCGGTGAGTCCCGCCCAGAGTGCGTCGACCTCCTGCTGGTCCTCGCACTCCACCTGGAGCGAGATCGCCTCGGTGAAGTGGAACTCGGGGCCCCCGTTGAGGGCCGTGTACTCGCGGCCGACCAGCTCGAACTCGACGGTCATCACCGAGCCGGCCGGGCGGGGGCCGGCCTCGCCGTAGCGGGTGGTCCTGGTGATCCGGGAGTTCGGGAACAGGGAGGTGTAGAAGGCGGCGGCCTCTTCGGCCCGGTCGTCGAACCAGAGGACGGTGGTGATTTTCTGCATGCGCCCGACGGTAACGGCGGGGTCCGGTACGGCGGCCGAGCCACGGCCGGGGGTCACCGGATCGGCGCCCCCGGCCGACCTCGCGTCAGTGCACCCAGCCCGCGTAGCGCTGGACGAAGCGCTGACCGGTGTGGGCGGTCACGATGACGTCGTAGCGGCCCTGCTTGTCCAGCGGCCAGGCCAGGTTGGCCTGCCTGCCGGGCTTGGCCCAGACGGTCTGCGCGGTGCCCGCGAAGTCGTTGGGCGCGACGGTGAAGGCCACGTCGGTCATCCCGTCGTTGGCCAGCTGCAGGGTGAGCTTGCGGTCGCCGCGCAGGTCGGCGGTGACGATCGGCACGCCGATGTCGTTCTGGCCGTCCTGACCGTCGCGCACCACGGTGCCGGCGAAGCGGCGGACGAAGCCGTCCGGGCCGTGCACGGTGAAGTCGTAGCGGCCGCCCGTGGTGGCGGCGTCCCAGACGTACCGGGCGGTGGCGCCGGGGGCGACGGTGTACGGGGTGCCGGCGAAGGGGAGCAGGATGTTCGGGTAGACGGCGTACGGGAACGCCACCGAGCCGTCGTTGCTCATCGTGCAGGTGACCTTGCCGGTCCTCCGGTCCACCTCGACGTCGGCCCACGGCTGGTACGGCAGCGGGCGGTGCGGGCGCTCGCCGCGCTCCTGGACGGGCATCGCCTGGGCGCCGACCGCCGGCAGCGCGACACCGGGCAGCTTGGTGCCCGCGTCGGCCCTGGCCATCAGCGCCTTGGTGTCGGGCAGCGCCGGGATCGAGTGCTCCGGGGCGGCGAAGTCGAAGCAGCTGGTGAGGTCCCCGCAGACGGCCCGGCGCCAGGCCGAGATGTTGGGCTCGGCCACCCCGGTGACCAGCTCCATGAAGCGCAGCACGGACGTGTGGTCGAAGACCTGGGAGTTGACCCAGCCGCCGCGCGACCAGGGCGAGATCACCCAGAGCGGCACCCGGTTGCCGAGGCCGATGGCCCGTCCCTGGGTGAACTCCTCGGGGGTGCCGGGCTCGGGGGTGGGCGGGACCACGTGGTCGAAGTAGCCGTCGTTCTCGTCGTACATCACCAGGAAGACGGTGTGCCGCCAGACCTCCGGGTTGGACATCAGCGACTGCAGGGCCTGGTCGACCCAGTGCGCGCCGTAGGCCGGGCCGGCCTCCGGGTGCTCGGAGAACAGGTAGGGCGCGACCAGCCAGGAGACGGTCGGCAGGGTGCCGTCCTTGCAGTGGCGGTCGAAGTCGGCGGGGTCGAACTTCGTCATCGCGTTGACGTAACGCGGGTCGTCGTGCGGGAAGTCGTGGAACTGCTTGAAGTAGGAGAGCGCGTTGTCGTCGTAGTCGCCGGTGCGGTCGTCCTTGCTGAGGTTGTGGTACACGCGCCAGCTGACGCCGGCCGCCTCCAGGCGCTCGGCGTAGGTGGTCCAGTCGGCGACGGGGTTGTCGGTGACCGGGGTGTTGTCGATCCACGGCCCTGTGGTGCCGTCGCGGCCGGGGCCGGAGGTGCCGGTCCACAGGTAGAGGCGGTTGGGGTCGGTCGGGCCCGCCAGCGAGGTGAAGTAGGCGTCGCAGACGGTGAACGCGTCGGCCAGGGCGTACTGGTAGGGGATGTCGTCCCGGGTGAAGTAGCCCATGGTGCGCTCGCCCTTGGCGGCGATCCACTTGTTCATCGCGCCGTTGTTGATGGCCTGGTGACCGGTGGCCCAGTCGTGCGGGAGGCCGCCGGCGTTCTGCGCGTTGTACTTGGCGGTGTCCATCCGGTACGGCAGCATCACGCCGCCGTCGCTGCGCCGGCTGTCGGGCTGGCGGAAGACGTCGGTGCCGTCCGGGAACTGGAGCGCCTGCTTGTCGCCGAAGCCGCGGACGCCGGCCAGGGTGCCGAAGTAGTGGTCGAAGGAACGGTTCTCCTGCATCAGGACGACGACGTGCCTGACGTCCTTGACGGTGCCGGTGAGCGGGACGGTCGGCTTGGCGCCGCCGGCGGCGGTGGGCGCGGGGGCCGGGGCGGCGGCGGCTTGGGTGGCCGTCAGACCGGTCAGGGCGGTGGCGCCGACGGCCGCGGTGGCGCCGACGAAGGTGCGGCGGGAGAGCTCGGGCATGACGAACTGGCCTCTCGGAACTGGGAGTCGGGGAGCCTGGGAGCTCAGAGCCAGAAGGTGGCGACCGCGGCGGCGGTGTCGGAGGGCCACTCGTTGGCGGCGGCACCGGGCTCGGGCTGCGGCCAGTCGGCGACCAGGGTGTGCGCCTCGACCAGCTTCAGCGGGCCCGCGTACTGGACGTAGTCGATGCGGTCCTGCGGCTCGGGACGGTCGCCGCGCCGCTTGCGGGTGGGCGACCAGGTGTTGCCCGGGGCCTTGACCGGGTCGGGGCACTCCTCGCGGAAGGCGTCGGTCAGGCCGGCGTCCTGGAGGGCCACGGTGACCGGCCAGGCGAGCGCGCCGACCCCCTGGTGGGCGGCGGCGGTGGCGGCCGTCCAGTCCCGGTGCGAGGGCGAGGAGAGCGCGCCGGCCAGCACCACCGGGATGCGCCGGGCGATGTCCGCGCGCACGGCGGCGGCCAGCGCCTCGGCCTGCTTCAGCCGCAGCGACCCCTTCTCGGCGGCCAGCACCTCGGCGGCGGTCCGGCCGTCCTGGACCGCGTACGGGCCGTAGCCCGCCTCGTCCAGGTGGGCGGCCCAGAATCGGACGCTGCGGCCGCCGGGCAGCCGCAGGGTGACCGCGGCGGCGGGCAGCTCGGCGGTCGGCGGGGTGACGTCGCCGAGCGGGTGGCGGCTGAGGATGCCGATGCTGCCCGGGCTCTGGTAGGCGTACCAGCCGAGGGCGTCGGCCAGGGTCCTGGCCCGCTCCCCCGCGGTCTCCTGGAGGGCGAGCACGTCCAGGCCCTGGGCGAGGACCACGCGCAGTTGCTTCTCCAGCGCGTCGGTGTGGGCGGAGCCCGCGTCGTGCAGGTTCCAGCCGGCGGCCTTGAGGCGCGGTGCGGCGGCCGGGTCGACCACCGGGACGAGGACGGTGACGGTGTCGGTGGCGCCCGTACTGTCCTCGACGCCGACGACCACCGGCTCGGGGGCCTTGCCGGGGGCGGCGGGGGCGGTGCCGGTGAGGACGCCGTCGGCGCTGACGGAGGCCCAGGCCGGGCCGGCGACCTTGCGGAAGGTGGCGGAGCCGGCCGGGTTTCCGGCCGGACGGGACCAGAGTCCGCCGAGCCGGACCGTCACGGCCGCGCCCGGGGCGACGGGCGTGGCGGTGAAGGAGTCGACGGCGGCGTGCGGGCGCACGACGGCGGGCTGGGGGCGGAAGGCGAACGGCTCGGTCCGGGCGAGGATGCCGTAGCCGTCCTTGGCGAGCAGGTAGGCGGTGTACGGGCCGCCGGTCAGCGCGGAGGTGTCGAGCTGGACGTCGCCCGAGGTGCCCGGGGTGTACTTCCACAGCAGCGAGCCGCCGTTGCCGGGCTGGCGGCCGCCGTCGTAGATGCCGACCCAGTTCTTGGCGTCGGGGACGTCGGTGGTCCAGTGGAAGGTGAGCCGGTCGCCTTCGGTGGGGTTGCTGGAGGAGCTGAGCGTCAGGGCGCTGCCTGCGGCCACGGTTGTCCTGTCCGCCGCCCGGGGCCGGGGCCCGCCGGGGGACGGTGCGCCGGGGCCGGGTACGGCTGGTCACGGAGGCTGGGAGAGGGGAGCGCCGCAGTTGGCTGTACAACTGCGGGCGCCCTCATTCATCCGAAGGTCAGCGACCAGCGCATGAACGACGCGTGACGGAGCGTCGGGCGGAGCGGGAACTTCGGTGGGCGCGCCTGCGGGCGCCTCCGCGGACGTGTCCTCGAGCGCCTCCTCGGACGCCTCCTCGGACGCCTCCGCGGGCATGCGGCGGGGGCTGTGGTGGACCGGGGGTCCGGCAGCTCCACGAAGGCCGCGGTGAACTCCAC